>PMAF01000080.1 GCA_003152455.1 Hyphomicrobiales bacterium | reverse complement strand
CAAGGACGCGCCGTTCCATCGCGCGATTGAGCGCCTCGGTGCCATCACGTCACACCCAGTTCTCCGTCGCCTTCACCACGAATATTGCAGAATCTAATTTTCGGTACACACAGCGTCGTCTAGGCGCGGCACTTATCATCGCGAACCCCGCCCAGGGTAGGTTGGACCTCACGACGGTGATCTATCAGGAGCCGAGCGTGTCGCGCGAATGCGGCACACCTGCAAAGCTCCAACACCCCGCAGATGCGTCTGACTACCTGTCGTCTGTAGGTCGCCGCGGACCTATTCCTTTTTCAGCGAGATCCAGTCACCTTGCGCCGCGCTATCGCTTGTCGGCAACGGCCCCGCGCTCGATGAAATAGGCGCGCGCCAAGAGGTCCATGACATGGACCTCGTTCGATTCGGCAATCAACACCGACACGCCTTCGTTCTTGAGATTGGCGAGCACCTCGCCGAGCCGGCGCGCGAGAGCCGGCGCCAGGCCCTCGAACGGCTCGTCCAGCAGCAATATGCGCGTGCCCGCCATCAGCGCGCGCGCCAGCGCCACCATTTTCTGCTGGCCGCCGGACAATTCGAGCGCACGGCGCTGATTGAAGCGCGCCACCTCCGGCATGATGGTGAAAATCCATTCCAATCGCTGGTCGACGCCGTCGACCTGCGTTGACCAGGTCGGCAGACGGATGTTCTCTTCCACCGTGAATTCCGGCACCAGCCGGCGGTCTTCCGGCATGTAACCAACGCCATGCCCGGCGCGACGGTGCGCCGGCAGCGCGAGCAGATCGACATGGCCGAGCTCGATCTTGCCGGTCGCCGGAATCGCGCCCATCAGCGCGCGCAGCAGCGTCGTCTTGCCGGCCCCATTGCGGCCGATGAGGCCGCACATCTCGCCTTCGTTAACGCTAAGCGATGCGTCGCGGATGATCGGGATCGGGCCGATCGAGACATTGAGGTTTGCGACCTTAAGCATGGCCGGGCCTCCCGGTAGACGTCTTGAGCCTGACGCCGCTGATCAGTTCCTGCACCCGCGGATTATCCAGCGTCTCAGTCGGTGTTCCATCGGCGATGACGGTGCCGTCATAGAACGCCAGCACCCGGTCGGCGAAGCGAGCGACTATCTCCATGTCATGCTCGACGAACAGTACGGTGATCTTGCGAGTTTTGAGCGCCGACATTACCACGTTCATCAGATCGAACTTCTCCTCGACGGAAATACCGCTGGTCGGTTCGTCCAACAGCAGCAGCCGCGGCCAGCCGACCACCGCCATGCCGATATCGAGCAGCTTGCGCACGCCCTGCGGCAGCGCATTGGCCGGCGTGTCGCGATAGCGGCCGATCTGGAACAGATCGATCGTCGCCTCCGCTTCGACGGTAGCGGCACCCGAATGGACTGGCGTCGAAATATTGCCCAGCACACCGCCCGAGCACCGGGCAATGGCGGCGGCGATGCGCATGTTCTCGAACACGGTGAGCGAGGGGAATATCTGTGCGACCTGGAACGAGCGCGAAATGCCGAGCCGGGTGATCTCGCGTGACGGCTTGCCGGTGATCTCCTTGTCCTCGAACCAGATGCTGCCTTTGCTGGGCGTCAGATGGCCGGTGATCATATTAATGAAGGTGGTCTTGCCGGCGCCATTGGCGCCGATCACGCCGACGGTCTGCTCCGCCGGCACGCTGACGGTGATGTCGCGCGCCGCCACCAGCGAGCCGAAAGTTTTTTCCAGATCGTGGACGGCCAAAATCGCGCTGTTGCTCGTGCTCATGATTTCGCCTCCCCGCGCCGCTTGAGACGCGCCACCAGCGAACCGAGACCGTCCGGCAGGAACAGGATGGTGAGCAGCAGCACCGAACCGAGCGTCATCTGCCAAAGTTGCGGCATCACATCGAAGGCGAACGAACGCACCGCCTCAAACACCAGAGAGCCGACAAAAGCGGCCGCGACGTAGCCCGAGCCCGCAAGAATTGTCACAAAGACGAAGCCGCCCGAGGTTGTCCAATAGGACATGTTGGGATCGACATGGCCGATCGCCAGCGCCGCCAGCGCCCCGCCCAGCCCGCCGAGAATGCCGGCGATCACCACTTTAATATGGATGATGCTGGTCACTGACACGCCGAGAAACTCGACGCGGATTTCGTTGTCGCGGATCGGCGCCGCCAGTGCACCGGCGACCGAGCGAAAATAGACGCCGACCAGCATGGCGCCGATGGCGTCGACGCCGAGCGTGAGCCAATACAGCGCCAGGCCAAGCGCATCGCGATGCGGCGCGTAACCGAGGAAGGTCGGCGTAGCCACGCTGAAGCCGTCGGTCGAGCCGAGCGACTCGGATTTCACCAATACGCCGTACAGGATCATCGACAGCGCCAGACTGAGCATGGCGAAGAAGATTTCGCGGTAGCGCGCCAGCAGGAAGCCGATCAGAACCGCCATGAGACCGGCGGCCACGCCGCCGATCACGACCAGCGCGAATACATCGGTAAAGCCGGTCCAGCGCGCGGTGAGCGCGACCGCATAGGCGCCGATGCAGTAATAAAGCGCCTGTCCGAACGAGACGAGACCGGCGCGCCACAGCACGACCAGTCCGAGCACGACAAGCGCATTGGCAAACGCGATGGTGACGAGCGACACCACCCAATCCGGCAGCAGCGGCGCCGCCGCCGCGGCAAACAGGAACATGAGGCCGCCGGCCAACTGCCCACGCCCGCCCATGTCAGATCTTTCTCGGCTGCGCGCGCACGAACAGTCCGTAGGGCCGCACCACCAGCACCAGCGCCATCACGCCGTAGATGACGAACAGCTCGATCTGCGGCACCAGATGCACGGCGGCGGCGCGGCAGATGCCGACGATCAGCGCGCCGACCAGCGCGCCTTCGATCGAGCCCATGCCGCCGATGGCGACCACCGCGAAGGCCAGCACGATCACCTCGACGCCGATGCCGAGCGTGACCGCGATCTTCGGCGCCATCACCGCGCCGCCGAGCGCTCCCAGCATGGCGCCGATGACGAAGGTGACCGTGTAGACCAGCGTGACATTGACGCCGAAGGCCGCCGCGGTTTCGCGATCGAAAATAACGGTCGTGAGCAGCCGGCCATAGCGGGTGAATTTCAGCGCCCAATAGGCGAGGCCCGCAAGCAAGGCCGCAATCGCCACCAGCACGATGTCGTAGTTGGACAGCACCAGCTCGCCGATCTCGATGTTGCCGGCCGACACCATCGGCTGATAGGCCGCATAGGACTGCGGACCCCAGATCAGCACGATGACGTCCTCGAGGATGAGGAAGGTCGCGTAGGTGACCAGAACAATGATCACCTCGTCCTTGCCGTAGACCAGCCTTAAGATTCCGCGTTCGAGGATGATGCCGAGCACCAACCCGATCGCCATTCCCATGGCGAGCATGAGCAGGAAGCCGATGGCCGCCGGCCAATCGGCATTGGTATAGATGCCGACCGCGGTGGCGGCGCCATAGGCGCCGAACGCATAGAACGAGCCGTGCGCGACGTTCAAAATCTTCATCACGCCGAAAATCAACGTCAGGCCGATGGCTACGATGAACAGATAGGCCGCGTAGACGAGGCCGTCGGTCAGAATGGCGGAGGCGGTCAGCACGGCGAAACCGCTTGAATTCGAGGGCGGGACGGCGGAGGAAGGCCGATGCCCTCCCCCGCCGCAATGTCTTTCAGCGCAAACGCATCAGTTGCACTTGATCAGTTGCACTTGGCGCCCTTCATGCCCTCGGCGATCCACTTGTCGGCATCGATGCCGGCCGGCGGGTTCACGCATTCGGCCGGGTAGCGGACGATGTCGACGATCTCCGGCTCCTTCTTCTGCTTGTTGAAGNNGCCATCTTTACGTGGCCGGCCGGACCTTCGAACTCGATGCCCTTGAAGCTGGCTGCGATCTGATCGGCATTCGGCTTGGCACCGCCTTTGGCGGCCTTCTCATAGGCGAGCTTGAGGCCCAGCAGCGACTGCGCCATCTGGTATGCGGGATAGGTCGGCGGAAGACTGTAGCGGTCGGTATAGATTTTCTGGAACCAGCGATTGATCTCGGTGTCGCGCGCGAGCGGCCCGTTGGCGCCGCGGCCACCGATGATGGTGCCGTCCGGCAGCTTGTCGCGCAGACGCCATATCGCCGCCTCACCGGTGGTCATGATGATGGTCATGCGCTTGTCGAGACCGCGCGCCTGTTCCTGGTAGACGAAGCCCTCGAGGTCGCCATCGTAGAAGCTGGTGTGCAGCGCCTGCGATTTCGAGGTCAGCAGCGTCGAGACTTCGGCGCCGTATTCACCGGCGAAAAGCTTCGGGAACAACACCTTGTCGACCGTGACCTTGGGCGCCAGAACTTTCATGGCGCCGACGAAGTCTCGCCAGGAATCCTGGCCCCAGGCGTAGTTCTGGTTGATGCCGGAATAGCTGGTGACGTTTTTCTTCTTGGCGAGCAGGTAGCGCGCGGCGGCGACGTTATCCATTGTCGCGTGCGGACTGACGCGGAACACGTAATTGCGCGCTTTCTCCTCGAAGATGCGCGGCGTGCCGCAATCGTAAAAGACGGTGAGCGCTTTGAGTTCTTCCGCCACCGGCGTCACCGCCAGGCAGCTGCCGGAAGAGATATAGCCGACCACGGCGTCCACCTGGTCGCGCTGCACGAGGTTGCGGAACTCAGTCACCGTATTGGCGGCGGAGCCGGCCTCGTCGATATATTTCGCTTCGACCTTGCTGCCCCCGAAGCCGACCGTGTTGAACGGCGCCGGCGCGTTGCCGGAATTCAGCGCCTCGATGACGATCTCCGCGCCGTTGCGGCCCGGAATGCCGAATGGCGAGGCGGCGGGGCCGGTGAGAAACGATACGATTCCGAGTTTGACTGTTGCTGCCGTGGGTTGTTGCGCCTGAACCGGCACGACCGCCGCCGTCGCCGCGGCAACACTGGCCAGCCCCCATCGAATCCAAATTCCACGCTGTGACATTGCCATTTCCTTCCCTAACGTGCCCCTGCGGGCTTCTATCTGATTGGTTGCTTAAACAAACGCGATCCGACGCCAGGTTTCAACCGCTATTTCCATATTGATGCGTGCATGCTCTCCTGGTCGTAGCCGTGACCCTGGATTGTGCGCCGCCCAGCCTCGTCCCGCGCTGCCTGCGATGCTAGGCTCTGCTAAACGTCTAAAAGGCCGATATTGCATATTTTACCGCCGCGTTTCGACCAAATGGCACATACCTTGCGAAGTCTGCGCCATTGGAGATCCTGATGCCAGACATGCACCCCCCGACCGACCCGCTCCCCATGGAACGCTTGCCCCGGCTTCGACCGGGGGCGGGGTTCGCACTGTTAGACGGAGTGCGCGTCGTGGACTTGACGACCTCGATCGCGGGACCTTTTGCCACGCAGCTTCTGGCCGACTTCGGTGCGCAGATTGTCAAGATCGAGCGACGGGGCAATGGCGACGATGCAAGAGCGTGGGGGCCGCCATTTCTGGATGGCGAAGCGCTTTGGTTCATTTCAGTCAATCGCAACAAGCGCAGTCTTGCGCTAGACTACGGAAAGCCGGACGGAGCGGCAGTGCTGCGCGAACTCATCGCGAAAGCCGACGTAGTCGTTCTGAATCAGCCGCCGCGCGTTTCCAGCAAGTTTGGCCTCGACGTCGAAAGCGTGCGCAAGTTGCGTCCCGATATCATCTACGTCTCGATCACCGGCTTCGGGCTCGACGGCGAGCGTTCCGATTGGCCATGCTACGATCTCATCGCCGAGGGCTATTCGGGCGTCATGAATTTGACCGGCGAGCCGGGAGGCGAACCGCAAAAGATCGGAGCGCCGGCCGCCGACATGCTGGCGGGACAGGATGCGGCGCTCGGTGCGCTGGCCGCGCTGTACGGTCGAACGCGTAGCGGGCTTGGCCGTGTCATCGATATCGCTCTCGTGGATTCGATGACGCGGTTTCTGGCCTGCCGGATCGTTCCCTATCTCGGTTCCGGTGAAATTCCGCGCCGTTCCGGCGGGAAGGACAGCGTGATTGCCATTTATCAGGCGTTCGATACCGCCGATGATCCAATCACGCTCGGCCTTGGCAATGACAGTAGTTGGAAGCGCTTCTGGGTCGCCGTGGGCCGGCCGGAACGAGCAGAAGACAAATCGACGGCGTCCAACAAGGATCGCCGCATGCAGCGCACCAAGATCGTCGCCGATATCGCAGCATTGCTCAAGACGCGACCGCGCGCGCATTGGTTATCGGTGCTTCGTACTGCCCGTATCGCGTCGGGGCCGATCAACCGCTTGGACGAGGTTAGTGCGGACCCGCTTCTGCTCCAGCGCGGACTATTTTATTGTCTTGAAGACGGTGAGCGGCGGGTTCCCCAGGTCGGGCTCGGAATTCGTATCGACGGAGTCTCGTCAAAGCCCCGCCGCAGACCGCCGTTGTTAGGTGAACATAGCGAGGAAGTTCTGCGCGAGATCTTAGGTTATGATGATGCCAAGATCGACGAATTGCGCCGGCAAGATATCATCTAAAGGAGGACAGTTTGGCGTTCGATACTATTTTATACGAGGAAGACGGGCCGATCGGCACGATTACGCTTAATCGGCCCGATGACGGGAACATGTTTACGCATGTGATGTGTCGCGAAATTCGTGACTGCATCGAAAGCATTCGGCGTGAGACGCGCACCCGGGTGCTGGTAATAACCGGCGCCGGCGACCGATTTTTCTGCATCGGCGGGCGCAAGAGCGGCATGGAAGCCTCGATCCTGTATGCCGGAACCTTGCCGACGCTGGAAATGTACGAAGCAATCGACAAACTGCAGAAGCCCGTCATTGCCAGCGTCAATGGTTTCGCTGTCGGCGGCGGCAATGTGCTGCAGGTAGTTTGCGATCTGACGATCGCAAAGGAAAGCGCCGTATTCCGCCAGGTCGGCCCGATGATGGGCTCATTCGATGCTGGCTATGGCACATGGTATTTGGAAGACCTGGTAGGCAAGAAAAAAGCCAAGGAGATCTGGTTTCTCAATCCCAAGATGACTGCACGCGAAGCTTTGACGCTCGGCCTGATCAACAAGGTCGTCCCCGATGACAAGCTCAAGGAAGAGACGCGAAGTCTGGCGTTAGAAATCTGCGAGCGCGGACCTTTTGCGCTGGCGTCGGTGAAGGCGGCATTCAATGCCCGGCACGGCGGCGTAAACGGCCTCGCCCGGCTATCCCATGACTTGCTGCTACGCTCGTATCTCGAGAGTGACGAAAGCCACGAACTGAACGCGTCGTTTGCCGAGCGCCGAAAGCCTGATCCGTCAAAGTTCGGGAGATGATGGGTGCGGCCTTTCCTGACGCTTCACCATCCTGCGTGCGCCCGTCACTACTACGCCGAAGGCACGTGGCGGACCGATACGTTCTATAGCCTGCTGGCGGACCATGCCCAGGCACGCCCGGACGCGGCGGCGCTGCGCGACGGTGGGCGGCGGCTGACGTGGCGTGAAGTCTTGGCCTGGGTCGATGGCGTGGCGGCCGATCTGCGCCGGCACGGGCTCGTGGGCGGCGATCGCGTCTCGATCTGGATGTCCAACAAGCTTGAGACGATCATTACATTTCTGGCCTGCGCGCGTGAGGGCTTTGCCTGCAATCCGTCGCTTCACCGCACCTATACCTGCGCGGAGATCGTGCAGCTGATCGATCGTCTGCAGGCAAAAGCCCTCGTTACCGAGCCGGGCTGGGGCACCGACCGCGTCAACGTCGATTTGGACGCCATGCTCGGCGGCGTCGGCTCGCTACGCAAGGTGTACAGCCGCGACACGTTTCCGCAGGCGGGGCCGGCAATTTCAAAACCCGTCGAAGACCCCGACAAAGTCAGCTATCTCGCCTTCACGTCGGGCACGACGGGAACGCCGAAATGCGTGATGCATTCCGACAATACGCTGTTGGCGAATGCACGCGATCTGGCGCGCGATTGGGGGCATGGTCCGCAAACCATTCTGCTCAGCCTGTCGCCGCTGTCGCATCACATTGCCTGGGTCGCGGCGGCGCAGTGGCTGGTGGCGGGATGTGAGCTGGTGACCGACGACCCGCCGCCCGGGATGAGCCGCCTGGATTGGATCGTTGAGACGAACGCGACCTATGTCATGGGCGTGCCGACCCATGCGATCGACATGCTGTCGGAGCAGCGCCAGCGCAACATCGCGCAAATGGGCGCGGTGAAATTGTTCTATATGGCCGGTTCGCCGATTCCGCCTTCGGTGTGCGAGGCGTTCGTGCGGCAGGGGATCAAGCCACAGAACATTTACGGCATGACGGAGAATTCGTCGCACCAATACACGCATCCGGACGAAGATGAGGAAACGATCGTCAAGACCTGCGGCCGCGGCGGTCCCGCGTACCAGGTGTGTTTGTTCGATCCACTCGATCCCGATCGTGAGGTTCCGCTAGGAACGGTCGGACAAATCGCGGGCCGCGGTGCGGCGTTGATGCTCGGCTATTTCGATAATCAGACGGCGACCGAACAAAGCTTCAACCGCGACGGTTGGTTCCTGTCGGGCGATCTCGGCGTGCTCGACGCGCGCGGTAACCTCAAGATCGAAGGCCGTCTCAAGGACCTGATCATCCGCGGCGGCCACAATATCTACCCAGCCACCATCGAAGCGTTGGCGATGCGGCATCCGGAGGTTACCAAGGCGGCAGCCTTTCCGGTGCCTGACGAGCGCTTGGGCGAGCGCGTCTGCTTGAGCATTATCGGGGCCGTTACGGCTGAAGCGATGTTGCAGCACCTTCACGCCGAAGGACTGTCGAAATACGACATGCCAGAATTTTTCCTGCGCGTGGAGGCCTTCCCGCTGACCGCTAGCGGCAAAACGCTCAAGCGCGAACTTGTGCAAATGGTTAAACGCGGCGAGCTTTCGCCGCAGCCCGTCCGCTTCGACCGCTCGAAGGAAGTTGCCTGATGGCCGTCCACGTCACGCGCCAGGAAGTGGTGGCGATCCTGACTCTCGATCGCCAGGCGGTGCTCAACGCGCTCTCCTTCGCGATGCTGCGCGAGATCGGCGCTTCGATCGATCAGGTCGCGCAATCGGACGCGCGCGCGCTGATCGTGATCGGAGCCGGGCCTAAGGCCTTTTGTGCCGGCGCCGACATCAAGGAACTGCGCGGGCGCAGTCTGCTGGAGCAGAAGCGCGGTGCCGAGCTCGGCCAAAGCGTATTCGCCAAGCTGGACGCTCTGCCGATACCGTCGATCGCTGTGATCAACGGACATGCCTTCGGCGGCGGACTCGAATTGGCTATGGCATGCACGTTCCGCCTGGCTGCACGTCAGGCGAAGGTAGGCTTGCCCGAGATCAAGCTTGGCTTGATTCCCGGTTACGGCGGCACGCAACGCTTGCCGCGACTGGTCGGCGAGGCGCGCGCTCTCGACATCATCATGACTGGACGCACCGTGGATGCCGAAGAGGCATTTCGGCTCGGATTGGTGAATCGGTTGATCGACGGCAATCCGCTCGATGCTGGCATAGGTTTTGCGCATGAATTTACCGGATTTAGCCTGCCGATACTCGGGTTTGCCCGCGCCGCGGTACACCGTGCCGCACAGCTTCCACTCAGTGAAGGCCTCAAGACGGAAGCGGAGCTGTCGACGCTGGCCTACCGGACAGCGGATGCTGAGGAAGGCATGGCGGCCTTCGTCGAGAAAAGGAAGCCGGATTTCCGCGATGCGTGATGGCTGGATCATAGTGACCGGCGCCAGCCGCGGGATCGGGGCGGCGATTGCCAACGATCTGGCGCGGCGCGGCGCGAAAGTGGCGGCCTTGTCGCGGTCCGGCGCGGCGCCCGCAGGTCTGCGTGGCCTAGCCTGCGACGTCTGTGATGAGGCCGCGCTTGCCGCAGCGTTCGAAGCACTCAGCCAGGACGGCCCCATTACGGGCATCGTGAACAATGCGGGCCAGCATCGTAGCGGACCCAGCGCTACGCTCAAGACGGACGATTTCGACGCCCTGATGCGGCTCAATGCGACCTCGGTCTTCGTCGCCAGCCGTTTGGCCTATCCCTATCTCGTCAAATCGGGCGGCGGGACGATCGTCAATATTGGCTCGTTCTTCGACAAGCTTGGCGTCGCCGAAAATCTTGCCTATAGCGCGTCGAAAGCCGCCGTGGGGGCGATCACCCGCTGTCTGGCGGTCGAGTGGGCGCGTGACAAAATTCGTGTGTTCAGTGTCGCGCCCGGCTATATCGAAACCGATCTCAATCGCGAATGGCTGGCGAGCGAACGCACACAATCCTGGATCAAGCGCCGAGTTCCTGTCGGCCGGCCAGGCCAACCCGATGAGGTCGCACGACTGGTGGGATGCCTAATGGCGGAAGACATCGGCTTTCTCAGCGGCGAGACGATCTATATTGACGGCGCGCATGGAATAAATCACTGATGAAAATCTTCAAGCAGCTCGATCAGCGCCGGCAATGGGCAGAGGACGAGCGGATCCTGCTCGATCAGGTACGCCGCATTGCCGACACCGTGATCGCGCCGAACGCGGCGCGCTACGACCGCGAGGAGGCGTTTCCGCAAGACAGCGTTGATGCTGTCAAGTCGCTGGGGCTCAACGCGATCTTCGTGCCGGAAGCCTATGGCGGCGCGCCGATGTGCTACCGGCTCTATCTCGCGGTCGTGCAGGCGATTTCGGAAGCCTGCGCCTCGACCGGCATCATCTACGCCACCAATTTCCACGGCATTAAACCGTTGATCGATTTCGGCAGCGAGGAGCAGAAGATGCGGCTGCTGCCACGCGTGGCCGAAGGAGCGCTCGCCTCGCTTGTCATCACGGAAGCGGCGGCCGGCTCCGACGCCACCGCCATGACGACGCGCTTCACGCCCGACGGCAACGATATCGTCGTCGATGGCAGCAAGCTGTTCATCACTAGCGGCGACGTTGCCGATCTGCTGCTCGTGTTCGGGAAATGGAGCGAGATCGAGGATCCGAAGCAGGCCATTTCCGCGCTCATCTTTGAGAAGGGCACGCCGGGTTTTGAAGTGGTGCGCGTGGAGGAAAAGCTCGGGCACCGCGCCTCATCGACGGCTGCGCTCACCTTCAACAGGTGCCGGGTGTCGCGCGCCAATCTTCTCGGCAAGCCCGGCGAAGGGCTTGCCTTGCTGCTGGCGTCTCTCAACAAATCGCGGCCGAGCGTTGCGGCGCACGCGCTCGGCATTGCGACCGCCGCCTTCAAGGACATGGTCGGCTATATGAATACGCGCGCCGTGGCCAAGCGCCGCGTCATCGATTTCCAGGCCAATCAGTTTCTCATCGCCGATCTCGCTGCTGAGTTGGCGATGACGGAGTCGTGGCTGGACTACGTCGCCAGCCTCATCGACGGCGGTGCGAGTGACTTCGGTCTGGAAGCTTCGATCGCCAAGCTGCGGGCCAGTGATCTGGCCATGCGCATGACGACCGAAGCCGTACAGATGCACGGCGGCTACGGCTATATCCGCGACTACCGCGTGGAGCGCTTGATGCGCGACGCGAAAATCACCCAGATCTGGGAAGGAACCAATCAGGTGCATCGTCAGCTGGTGGGGCGGAGTTTTATCGACAAATAACGTCAGCCCTTCGTAGCGGCGGCGGCCGGGCTGTTTGGCCGCAAATCGAGCCGCGGTTTCTTCGACTACGGTGGCAATACGACGTTCGAGGCCGTAAGATGATGCGGCCTACGCCCCGGCGCAGCGCGTAGTGGTTGCCAAAATGCGAGAGAAAGCCTCGTGAGACCGCTCCAAAGCGTGCTCGTTCTGGATTTTTCCACGCTGCTGCCGGGGCCAATGGCGACATTGCTCCTTGCGGAAGCCGGCGCGGACGTCGTCAAGATTGAGCGCCCCGGTCGCGGCGAGGACATGCGTGGTTACGTGCCGCGTTGGGGCCCCGACAGCGTCAATTTCGCCATGCTCAATCGCGGAAAGAAAAGCGTCGCCCTCGATCTTAAAGATGCCGAGCAGCGCGCCAAGCTGGAGCCGTTAGTCGCCCGCGCCGACATCATTGTTGAGCAATTCCGGCCGGGCGTCATGCAGCGGTTAGGCCTCGATTATGAAAGCGTCACCAAGATCAATCCGCGTATTATTTATTGCTCGATCACCGGTTACGGACAAACGGGGCCGAAGCGCGATACCGCGGGACACGACCTGAATTACATTGGCGATACCGGACTTCTTGCGCTCTCGATGGGAAGCGGAGACCATCCGGTGGTTCCTCCGGCGTTGATTGCCGACATCGCCGGCGGCGCTTATCCGGCGGTGATGAACATTCTGCTGGCTATGGCTGAACGCGCGCGGACGGGCAACGGCCGCTATATTGATATTGCCATGGCCGACAATCTGTTCCCCTTCATGTATTGGGCCCTGGGCGAAGGCATGGCAGCCGGCCAGTGGCCGCAGAACGGCGGCAGCTTGGTTACTGGCGGGACCGCCCGCTACCGGCTCTATCCGGCGCGCGACGGCCAGGTCGTGGCGGCAGCGCCGATCGAGCAGAGGTTCTGGCAGAACTTCTGCAGCGTCATCGGGCTCGAGCCGCAATATGCTGACGATAAGGATTCCGCGGCCACCGCGGCGCGCGTCGCCGAGATCATCCGCGGCAAAGATGCCGCGCATTGGGAAATTTGCTTTCAGGAGCAGGATTGCTGCTGCAGCGTAGTCAAGAGCGCGCACGCGGCGATGACCGATCCGCAGTTCGTCGCCCGCGGCCTGTTCGCGCACAAGCTGAGCAACGCTCAAGGCCAAGTCATACCGGCCCTTCCCGTTCCGGTGAGCGATGCTTTCCGCGGCTCGTCCGATACGCCCATCCCGGCACCGACGCTCGGGGCGCACAACGCGGATTACATTAAATGAGAGCGGTCTACGTTCATGCCTTTGCGCCATTTGAGACTGTTGGCGTTGAGGAGGTTCCCGATCCCCAGCCGGGCGCGGGCGAGGTCGTGGTCGACGTAGTCGCCGCCGAAGTCAATTATCCCGACATGCTTGTCATTGCCGGGCAATACCAGTTCAAGCCGCCGCTGCCGTTCTCGCCGGGCAAGGCAGCGGCCGGGCGGGTTTCCGCGCTCGGCGCCGGCGTGCGCGACTTCGCGGTCGGCGACCACGTTGCCGTCCAGGTTGAATATGGCGCCTATGCCGAGCGGCTGAAGGCGCGCGCAGTGAACTGCTTTAAGATGCCGGCGGGCATGCCGTTCCATATCGCGGCGGCGCTGGGACTTGCCTATCAGACCGCTTGGTTTGCCTTGAAGGATCGCACCGCACTTAAGCCTGGCGAAGTCGTGCTTGTGCTGGGCGCGGCCGGCGGCATCGGTATCGCGAGCATTCAACTCGCTAAAGCGTTCGGCGCCAAGATGGTCATCGCCGGCGTGCGTGGAGCGAGCAACGCGAAGGTGGCGAGCCAAGCCGGCGCCGATCACGTGATCGATCTCGGCGTTCCCGATGTGCACGATCGGTTGCGCGAAAAGGTTCATGCGCTGACCGGCAAACATGGCGCCGACGTGGTCATCGATCCCGTGGGCGGCGACGCCAACGCCGCGGCCTTGCGGGCGCTCGCTTGGTGCGGCCGTATGGTCATTGTGGGCTTCGCCAGCAATCAGATTCCGGCCATCAAGACCAACTATGTCCTGCTCAAGAATATCTCGGTGATCGGCCTGCAATGGTCGGATTATCGCGAGCGTACGCCAGAACTGGTGTGCGAAGCTCAGCGCGAGATTTTTGCGCTCTACGAGCAAGGACGTCTCGATCCGCCCATTCGCGGGCGATTGCCGCTCGAGAAATTCGCCGATAGCTTGCGCGCACTGCGTGACGGCAAAGCGCAGGGCAAGATCATTCTTCAGGTGCAGCCGGAATGACGGCTGTCGCTTCCAAAAACTAGATTCGTGCGTACCGGTGATGCAACCACAATTCCATCATCATAGTATACATGTCCATGAAATCCGTTTTGAGTAATATCGTGGTTGGGAATGATGGCCGACGAGAAACGAGGTGGCTTCTCATTCTCGCCCGCGAACGCGGGATGGCCAGTTTTAACCATGGATTTATTCTGCGTCAAAGAATGTTGGGGTGGGATGGGTCGATACGATTGTCGGGTGTCAGCCGTTCCCGATAGCCACGGTACCGTTGGCGCGCTCGTCGCCGCGCTTAGCCATCTTTTAGCGCCCTCGCGTGGTCTCTCAGTATCTGGAGTAACCTGCCGTGATCGGAGTTCTTCACTTGCATATTTTCCCAAATCAAATCGCCGTATATCTCCTTACCAATCAGCCGATCATTCTCCATTTTGATATCGATATTTCGAAATAGAACGGGTTCGACGCGAGTTGAATTCCTTACGTTGCCATAAACGGGGATTTCTTGCGTGTGATAATAGTATGCAAACCACGCCAAAACGCCGTTGGTATTCATTTTCTCCGCCGCCGATCCAATGTCAGTATGGCGTCCTGCTCCGTACGCCTCTTTGGCGGCAGTTTCTAAGGGAATAAATGTTGTATCGTCGCCATGCTCATATCTTCTAATTCGAAGCCTAGTACCAGCGCCTACCCAAACAACAACTTTCTCTTCGCAATAGGCGGCCCCAATCGCCGTCCCGCGAATAGTCAGAATATTTTCAACATCATGCGGAAGCGCAGCTAGAAAGTGCGGGCTTTCTCCCTCCGGGGCGCATACGGCGATTGCGGTATCCGCAATAACTGATCGATCAACCGAACGACTTTCACCATAAGTAACAAAGGGAATGAAGATGTGATCCCCGCCAGCCAAAGTAAAATTGTCACTCAATACGAGAGGGCGGCGCAGCCCCATGAACGGCTCAATATTTGTAATTTCCACTTTGCAATTTGTGAGTGGCGTGTGTGCGTTCGGGTTTTTAAATTCAATCAGAAGCATTCGCTCCAGACGTGACATGCTGGTTTTTGGCAATAGCCTTTCAAATGGTCCATCCTCGCCGTACTTTATTTCAACTGCCTTTGCGACTTGGCCGGAAACGGCATGCGCTACTTGGGCCGCGCGGCGTTTATTGATGACATTTCTAATGTCTAACATAATCAGGACGACGCATATGATTAGAGTTACCAAAAGAGCCGGGCGCCCCCAAGTTTCAAAACTTGGGATGCAGTGCGGTTCAATCGAAAGAAATATTTTCTTTGCAGCGGTGCAGACATTCACCTCGGCTGCATCTGGCCCAGTTTGGGCAATCGTAAATAGCAGGCCAGCCATTAGCCCGACCGCCCAGACCAGGAACCTCCCCAAATACATGTGACAGTCTCCCCGTAACCTACCAACGAAGAAAATATGGAAGGACGCCCGACAATTGAAGCCTTGGAAGCCTGTTCCAAACGTTTATTATAAGGTGTGCAAGCGTAAGGTGTCTGGGGGTTATCACGGCATCGATGCAATGGGCCTAAAGGTGATGACGAAAGACAGCAAGGACGTCGAGGGCGAAAAGGGAGACAAACCGCCAGTTTCGGTTGACGTTGGCCTAAGCGCTAAAGCCAGCTTCAACGTCTCGACCGAAATCCCGAGTGAAGTTTCAGGGGGATTGGTTTCAGCTCTTACAGATATTATTCGTCCGTTCACAGAAAATCGTGGACTTAGGGCTGATAGGATGAGGCTGCAACGGATGGACGTTGCGATCCAGATCGCACAGAAGGCGCGACAGATAGCGGAAATCGAAAATCTCTCGCTCAATCCGGTCCCAACAAAGTTGATGGTTCCGTTCCTGGAAAAGGCTTCTACAGAGGAACCGGAAGATGAAGCCATGCAAGATCGGTGGGCGGCACTTTTGCTATCAGCATCGAAGAACTATCAGGCCAAGCACCTAACGTTTGTCGATATTCTCAGCCGATTGAGCGCAGATGAATTGAAGGTCCTCGAAGAGACGTGTTTCGCATACAAGGGTTTTCCGGAGACGGCTTATCCTAACTATCATGGGGACTGGAATGCACAGCTAGGGCCTGTCTTCAGTTA
>PMAF01000039.1:9358-11072 GCA_003152455.1 Hyphomicrobiales bacterium | reverse complement strand
GAGGACTTGGCCTTCGAAAAGGTAGATGGCCGAAGCGCAAGTCACGGGCCGCCATTCATGAGACGGGCTATTTCAAGGACCTGTTCCCCCAAGCTTCCCGGGTCGTGGCGGTGGATATTGAGGAAGTTGTCCCCAATTGTGCCAACGACGTTCCGCGTCTTGTCTCCGCCGCAACGTAAACTGCCAGGAGAGACTTCATGTCTCGCTATCGCGTCGCCGTTAACGTCGAGTGGACGAGCAAGTGCAACGCACGCTGCATCATGTGCCCGCGCGATGCCATCCCAAATCCTCGCCACATGTCGCGCTCAACCTTCGAGCACATCCTTGCCCGCATCAACCCCTCCGACGTTTTTCGTGTCGTAGTAGCGGGCTATGGCGAGCCCACCACCCATCCCGAGTTTGAGGTCTTTGTGGATCTAGTGCGCGGCCATTCGATAACGTTCGACCTTGTCAGTAACGGTCAGATGCTGGACCGGACCCGTCTGGAGCACTTGGATGGTGTCTTTGGCACTCTGATGATTTCCTTCTCCAGCATTGATCCCGAGGTTTACCGGCGTGTTCATGCAAATCTAGATCAACAGCGGGTAATGGCTAATATCGAGCTTGCTCGGAAAGTATTGCGGCGGACGCAGCTAGCTATCAGCCTCTCGCCGCTGCCGGACTGCTTGCGGAATCTGGATCGTACCGTGGAGTGGTTTAGGTTGCGCGGGATCGATGTTCTAACAATGTCGCCGACGCTCTACGACCGTGCCGGCAAACTCAGCACCGTCAGCTTGGCTAGCGCCGACCTGAAGGCCGCCATTCGCCGCCATGGCCTGCACCGGCAGGATTTGGATTTCATCCCCAGCGTAGGCGAGATTTTCGCACAATGGCGAGCTAACCGCTTTAACTGCATCCCTCGTAATACCGATGTTTTGATATCGTCTCACGGCGATTACATGTATTGCTTCAATGATATCAACCACGGTCATGCGCTCGGCAATGTGACCGATAAAAGCCTTCGAGAGGTCCTTGAGATCCGAGAAGATACCGGCCCGGCCGGGGCGATCTGCGATAATTGCAACTTGCGCGGCCGCTATGGTCCCTCGGAAATGGCGGGGGCTGCCTTAGGCTTTGCCAAATTACAGCTGGGACGAACCTTCCGGTCGGCGTCATCCGACTAAACGGTTCTGATATTGAGAATCAGTATTCACCGTACGCGGTGACACCGAAGCGATGATAAAGCGCCACTGCGCCGAGGCCTGTGTGTATCGAAAACCTCATCCAGAAATGATCTCGGTTTTGGCCGATAACCCTGCATGCCCGCCGCTTGCCATCTCGTGTGCGTCCTTGAGGTGAGCGATAGCATCTCGCTTCACGGTTGGCCGCCATCATTGCCCGCCCAGCGGTCTCCCGTCGTCACCAAGCATTGCGCCAGACCGCCATTGCGCCGCGGCGTTGTTAGTTGCCGCCACCCGACGGTTTGATCAATCCGCTTCGCACCGCGATAGCGACCGCATGCACCGGGTTCCGCGCCTCCAGTTTCCGTGCTGCCGCGCGCAGATAATGCTGCGCCATGCTTTTGCTGACGCCGAGTTCGGCCGCTATCTCGTCGGCGACCTTTCCATCGCGAATAACTTGAGCACGGCAAGTTCATTAACGTCCAACGGTCTCATCGATATCTGTACATCCTCGACTTACCACGAACTGTTACGTGTGTGTACCGAAAATTAGA
>PMAF01000039.1:0-9295 GCA_003152455.1 Hyphomicrobiales bacterium | reverse complement strand
CCCGGCGGATCGAGCCGATGAGTCTCTTGACATATGCATTTTGTCAGGGTGAGCGGAACGCTATCGGCCGATCTCGAATGCCTATGGCGCGCAGACGCTGCGCGACGACTGGCCCATACGAAGTGTCCCGATCCCGAATGAGATATCGCGGCGCCTGGTTCCATGGGAAAGCCTCGGCGGTGCGCGCAATCGTCAAGACGCAAAACGCGCTGAAGACGAATGTAGCACGGGCGGTTGAGGTCGGCCGCAAGCTATTTCCGTCCATGGAAGCAGAATTAATCGTCGAACTGATCCGCCGCGATCTGCCGTATTACGAGGCGTCGATCTCGGAATCTTTCGTAGCCGGCATGAATCAATTTGCCGGTGACCTCGGGATCGTCACCGGGCATGTTCCTTATGAAAAAGTTGTGGCGACGCAGTTTCGTCAACTTTGGAACGCTTGAATAGCTATGGTGCCGCGAAGCATTCCACCATTGGTGCGATCTAGGTTCAATCTAACAGCCAACTCAGCAAGGCCGAAGTCTCTGGCGTCGACGTGAGCAGAAGCACTTTCCATCCTCGTGCTGAGGAGTGGAAGACACCGTGTCTTCGCACTACTTCTGACGCAGCCGTTCCTGCGGCGGGGCAATCTCAGTTACTAGATCGCGCACCAGTTTTTTGTTGCCAAGTGGCTCGACTGTCATATTACGTGGCTCCAGTCGTGTAGTGCAGGCGTAAATGGTCTCACCATCGATCTCCATCATGCACTCCTTGCAGGCATTAGCGTTGATGCAGGAGTAACGGAACGCCAGAGTTGGATCTTTGTGCACGCGGATCCAGCGCAAGCCGTCGAGCACCGACTGGCCCGGCTCGTATGGAACCTCGTAGCTCTCGAAGCAGCCCGCGGTTTTGTCGGGCCCCCGCCAGATTTTCAGGATCGCTATCTCGCTCATTGCGCGGCAACTTCAATAGGTGCGGCGGGCATCCGCGAGATTTCGATGCAGCCGTCCTTCAGGCGCACAACCTGATTGACGCGCCATTCCGGCAGCATGCCAGGTAAATCCTCGCGCTGGTGCGCACCGCGGCTTTCGGTGCGTAGCAGCGCGGCCTGCGCCACCACGCGCGCAACCATGACCATGTTGCGAAGATCGAGCCAGTCTAGCCGCGTCAGATCGAACGGCGCGGCCACGCCGAACGGCCGCGCACCGAGCGCGGCGTCAATCTGGTCGATGCGCGAAAGCGCGCGCTCCAGCTTGGTCTGCGTGCGCAGCGGTCCGACGTCGTCGGCCATGATCGCCTGGAGTGCCTCCAGCATCTCGGCGGTGTTGGGCATGTCTTTGCGCTCCTCGCCGCGCAGCAGGTCGAGCGTTTCGCGAGCGTCGGGAGGCACGGATGTGCGCATCGCCTTCACGCGCGCAGCCGCGGTGCGACCCGCCTGCCGTCCGAACACCAGGGCTTCGGTAATGGCGTTGCCGGAGAGCCGATTGGCGCCGTTCGCGCCTCCGACCGCTTCGCCCGCCACCAAGAGGCCAGGTACCTCGGTTTCCATATGCGCGTTGGCAGCGACGCCGCCCATGTGGTAATGGGCGATCGGCGCTACCTCAATCGGCATTTTGGTCAGGTCGATATGGTTTTTCGCGAGGCGATCGATCACCGGTCCGAACGCCTCGCGCAAGGCGGCTTCCGAGCAATGCTGAAAACTGAGATACGCGCCGCCGTGTGGCGAGCCGCGGCTGGCCTCGACTTCTTTCAGGATCGCATAAGTTCCGACGTCGCGCGTGATGATGTATCTGCCGTCCTCTGGCACGCCGTAGTTTTGCGTGAACTCCTCCATGCGGCCGTTGAGCAGCCTTCCGCCGAGCTTGTAGCGAAACGGATCCCACATGATCGGGTCCATCCCGATCAGACGCGGCGCAAGATGGCCGATCGGAAAGAACTGCACGAATTCCATGTCGATCAGTGGCGCACCCGCGCGGAGACAAATCGCATAGCCGTCGCCGCCCATGTTGGCTGACCCGCTGTTGCGGCGGTAAAGCCGCGTCAGCCCACCGGTCGCCACGATCGTCGCCTTGGCCGAAATCACCACCGGTGCGCCCGAGCTGACGTGCCAGGCCACGGCACCCGTCACTACACCGTCACTCTTCGTAAGATCGACGATGCAAAGGTCTCCGGAGCGGCTGATACCCGTGGTCTTGTTCACCACGCTGCGCAAGGTCTTCGAGACGGCAGGGCCGGTTTTGAGGAAATCGACATAGACGCAGCGCGGCCGGTCGTGGCCCGGCGCGAAGGCTGCCGTGATGCGGCCGTCCTTGCGCGCCCAGCCAACGCCCCAGGTGTCCATCTCCTCGATGCACGCGGGGCCTTCCTCGCAGAGCAGTCGGGCTAGGCTTTCGTTGCACAGACCGCGTCCGGCCATGAGCGTGTCGTGATAATGGTGCGACCAATGGTCTGGTGCCTGCGATCCGAGGGCCACTGCGACAGTCATCTGCGCCATAACTGTTGCGCCGCCGCGGCCGATCAAGCTGCGGTCGATAAGCATCACTTGGCAGCCCGAGCGAGCCGCCTCGATTGCAGCGTACATGCCTGCCGCGCCGGAACCGATTACCAGCACGTCGGTATTGGCCAGCAAGGGTTCGATCATGGCGGCTCCAGTACTCATTCGGTTATTATGTGCCAGAGAAGTGCCCGGCTGCCAAACCTCTCCCCCATCGGATGCGGAGAGGCCGGCCGGTTACTCCGGCAGCGGTTTGCCCTTGGTCTCCGGCAGAAACGGCACGGCCAGCAGGCTCAGGATATAGATCGACGAGATCGCCATCGCTGCCTGGCTGAAACCGCCTGCGTTGGCGATCAGCCAGCCGGAGATCAGCGGACCCACCCAGGCTATCAGTCGTGGCGTGTTGAACACAAAGCCCGCGGCCGTGGCCCGCATCCGCGTCGGAAAGAATTCCGGTAGCCAAGCCGCCATCCAGGTGTACTGGCCGGACACGAACATGCCGCAGAATCCCACGGCCGCCAGCATCCACACCAGATCGTGCGTCCACATGAACAAGACCGGCACCGACAGGAACGCGAGCAGCACGTAACCGATGGTAACCGGCTTGCGGCCATAGGTATCGGCCAGGAAGCCGAAGCCGGCGTATCCGATCACCGACGCGCCGTTGTAGGCGAGGCCGGCGTAGCTCGCCCATTGCTGGGGCGGTAGGCCGGCCTTGCCGGCGATCGAGGCGACGTACGGCGGAATCCAGGTCGAGATGCCCCAAAATACGAACGTGGTCGCAAGCGACATGAAGAATGCAAGGATCACGCGCTTGCGAATTTCCGCGTCGGCAAACAAGCCGGCGACGGTGAAGCGCGTGAGCTCTCGCTCCTGCGCGGTCAGTGTCGCGCCGCTGCGCTGTCGTTCGACCGCAGCCACCCGTTTGTCGTTGGCGCGTGCCCATTTGTCGGACTCTGGGATCGACTTACGAACCCACAGCGTAAGCAGTCCGGGCAGCACGCCGAGCAGGAACATATAGCGCCAGGCGTCGGAACCGAGCGGACTGATGAACAGCCAAGCCAGTGACGCCAGGAAAAATCCGATGCCCAGTCCACATTGCATCAGACCAACGCCCTTGCCGCGATTCTTGTCGGGCCAAAGTTCGGCGACGATCGACGAGCCGGTCACCCATTCGGAGCCGATGGCCAGGCCGACCAGGAAACGCATTACGCCAAACGAGGTCCAGTCCCAAGCGAAGGCGCTCAAACCGGTGAGCAGCGAATAGCCGAGGATCGCGATCATCATCGCGCGCTTGCGGCCGAAATAGTCTGTGATCACGCCGCCGATCATGCCGCCGATGCCCCAGCCGAGCAGTGTCAGCGCGATCACCGTGCCGGCATAGACCGGGATCTGTCCGTACTGCGATGGCTCAAGCAGCCCATGTAACGCTACGCCGACCGAGATTATCAATGCGAAGGTTTCATACCCGTCAAAGAGCCACCCCAGATTGGCGGCGACCAGCACGTTCCCCTGGCTACGTGTGAGCGAGCGATACCACGGCTGTGCCGCAGCCACGGATGCATCCGACATGACGGGCCTCCCCGTTGTTTTAGATTAGGCAGGTGTACCGGTCTTGCGCTTGCGAGCGGCGAGCTTCACCGGCTCGATAACCTGCGGGTAGGTAGCGAAACGGCAGAGATTGCTGGACAGATAGTGCTTAATCTGATGGTCGTCCGGATCGGGAGTCTCGTCAAGCAGTCGCCCGACCATCAGCACGAATCCGGGCGTGCAATATCCGCACTGGAAGGCAACGGTCCCGACGAACGCTTCCTGCTCCGGGCTGAGCTTGTTCGGCGTGTCGAGGCCCTCGACCGTGAGCACGTCGGCGCCGTCGATGAAGGTCACCAAATACAGGGTGTCCCTACTCAAAACTCCGAAAGCCAAAGAAATCCTGGAGTTTCTCCGGCATTCAGAGTTTTGAGTAGGGACAGCCCAAGCTCAGTCTCGAGTCGCGGGTCGGCGCCGAGTTGCCGCCCATGCTGCCTGATTCGCTGCCATAGTGCTGGCGACATCGGCTCGATGTCGGGTTTGAGCATCTTGCGCGGCTTGAGTTTGCCGCTCGGATAGCGCTCGCCGCTTTTGCGCCGATTGGCCGGCCTGCGGTCATCAGCGTGAACATGCTCCTCGCGGCACTCGGCGTGAACGAGCTTCTTGCGCGCCTTCATAGCTACCGTGACGAGCCGAACGCTGACTATGCGGTTCAGACGATTAGCCTCACACAAGGCGCGCTCTATTCAGAACCGGAGGGACGACCGTGCGGCATTCTGAGCAAACATGCCGGCCGCGGCGACGTTGTTTCGCTGCTTGACGAGGTCGAGCTATCTGAAAGTCGGCCATCATGAACTGGCTCAAGCGGACATTTTTCCAAGCGCTCCAGAAGCTACGGGTTCGCGTTCCTGCGCTCTGGTATCAGCGTCGACCCTATACGAGCGTACGAATGAACGACGTTCCCGATAAGCCTGCACCTGGCAAAGTGTATCTCATCGGCGAGAACGGCCATCTGTGGTCTGCCGCGCTCAAATGCCCTGGCGGATGTGGCACCGTGCTTGAAATCAATCTCGTTCCCGACATGCGCCCCTATGGAAGGTTACCGAGGACAAAGATGGCGTCGTGACGATCGAGCCCTCAATCTGGCGGAAGCGCGACTGGGGATGTCACTTTCGAATAACAAGGGGAATGGTTCGATGGTATTGAGAACCCCTAGCGGTGCTTTCAGATGGCAGATGTCGAAGGGCTAAGACGAGAACTCGACGAGGCGAACGCGCTCCGGGTCAAAGCGGCTTATCAAATCCGACTTGAAGAACTCAAAGCCCGATATGCACATACGATCGCCATCCTGCAAGACGGCGCTAATGAAATCGAGCGATTCAATTGCTTTGCCTACGCGTTTCGAGTGTGGAGCGAGCCGCTTTATCGCGAGCTCGTTGACCAATGGCAATCATCCTCTTTGATCGATTCGGAGTTTGTCTCCAAGATGATTGGGTGGGGCGATCTCGCGGTGTTGTTGGAGGGTGAATCGCGGCCGGGAAGCTTAGTTTTGTACTTTGCCGCCGGCCGGTTGTGTCATGCGGGAATCGTTGAGGACGCATCCGCTGAGCCCACGATCCGGTCCAAGTGGGGTGGAAACGAGGTGCATCGCCACAAATTATGGGAAGTGCCAGCGTGCCACGGCGACCGCGTGCAATTTTTCCGCGCGCCGGACCCTCAAGCGGTTCTCGCCCGCCTCAAGGCTGAATTGGAGGAAAATTAACTGACCACCCCATGTTCCGGCTTTTACCGACGACCAAGTGCGTAAGAATGGTATTGATACGTTGAAGCAGAGGTTGAGGCCCAAGCTTGGCGGCTACACCGTGGCCATCAAGGATCTGCGCCCCGACAGCGAATTCTTTCGCGGGGTCGTGTGGCCCGAGCGGCCGAATTTGATTGCCGACCTAAGCTACCCGCCTGTCAGGTACGCCATGCTCAATCGCGCCAGCCGTGACGGCCAGCCGATGTTTTACGGGAGTCGTGGCGCGCCGCCAGTCTTCTTTGAATTGCGGGCGAAGGCTGGACAACGCGTCGCGCTTTCCCAATGGGCGGTCAACGAGCCGATTTGGATGCATAATCTCGGCTACCATCGAGACGCCTTGCGGCGGCTCGGCGGTGCCAACGCTCACTTGCGTCACCATTTTCTGAGTCCGATCCCGGGCGAGAGCAAGGCAAACCTGCAGCTCAGGCGGCACCTGTCTCTGGCCTTCACCGCGGATCTTATGAGCGCCTGAGCGGAATATAGCGGCCCTGGTTGTCGAAGATGGGCGATGCGGCAGCACCGCCAGCATTGGCGATCTGATCGAGAATGGGTCGAATAATAGCGGCACAGTCAGCCTGCGCGGTAGGGATGGTCTCGAAGATCACCTCGTCGAAATGATACTGGTCCCGGTCAAGGCGTTCACTGAGGCTGTCGTACCATTGAGAGCCTTGGCCACGCGCGAAGTTGAACTGTGCGCCCGCGACGCCGATGAGGCTGACAAGCAGCGCATACGGCGGCTCGATGCAGACGGCGGCAAGAAAACCTAGTGGACGACACGCGGCGAGGCTACGCCGGGATGGGATAACNNGTTTTAATTTTTTGGCCACACGTGGTGCCGTTTGCCGCTGGCGGCCCGGCCGATGTTGTCGCAAGGGTCGTCGCAGCTGATATGTCAAACCGGCTCGGCCAACAAATCATTATTGAAACAGAAGCTGCATTGAACTGAAGCTGCCTGCATTTCGGACAGCTTTAGTATCTACAAATTGTGTTTACTGTGCCGTCTTCGATTTGAGTTCGCGCTCACGTTTAGCGAACGCGGGATCAAAGAGGCAGAGCGCATGCCGAATTCCATCATCTGAGCGAAAGAACTTTTGTTCCTCTGTAACAGGCTGTCCGCAATCCTGGCAGGTGCCGAGTAATGCGACGAATTTCTTTTTGCGCATCTTCTCTGCCGTAATTGGCTCATTTTCCGTGGGCATGGGATTTTACTCTTTCAGTGCAGGTGTCTATCCGCAATCGCCTTATTACAAAACCGTTCGATCTCCTCTTTGAGATGCAGCATGCGGCGCTTGAGATCGCCAACCATCGGATCATCGGGTGAGCAATTCGATAAAGCTCGAGCAATCTCGTCTTCGAGCACTTGCTGTCTCCGTTCAAGATCGAAAATGTGATCTGGTTTCGGCATGGTTATCTTCGAATCAGCACATGAGGTTGTTCGAACAAAGGTCAGAGGCTGCTGTTGCTATTCCAGGGTGTTGCCTCACTGTTCGAGGGCATCCGCCGTGTAGACGTCTCACTTAAGTTCAGACCCGCAGCTCGATGGTCTGCTCATTGCCGATTTTATCGCGGATGCGGATAACCATTTCCGCGTATCGACAACCACACTCAACCCAGGCATCTTCAATCATCTTGATGCTAGAGTCGAAGAGTGCGTTTGTTAGGAAGACGGTCATCTCATAAGCTGGGATTCTTTGTTCTCGCGCCATTGCGAGTGCGTCCATAATAAAAGAAGCCATTGCGCTCTTGGAGACGCCCCTTTCTGTGATTTTGGCGATTTCGTTATTCAGCCATCTTTCGATATCCATCGTACCTAGCCTCTCAGTTGCTGGTGTGAACACGGCGAAGATGCCGCACGCCCCCAAAAGTTGGTCTACGTAACTGAGCAGGCGTCCTCGAGCAGAAATTATGGGGACACTGCGCTGCGATCACAGAAGAACACATCGCAGACGCTGCTGACGCCACCTGTGCATGGTGAATTGTTCGAAAAAAGAAACGAGAGGGCGCTCTCGGGACAAAGGTCAGAGGCTGCTCATTTTTCGAGGGTGATGCCTCACACACTGCCCGAGCGCGTCCACTCGCTTTCTGTAGACCTTAGATTTGCCGAGAAGTCTTTGACTTGGATCAGACAATACCACTGACCCGTTTTCTGCATGGCTGGTGACGCGCTTACTCGATAATGCACATTGTCATACCGCAGATCGAACCTCATTTATAAACAAGCTGAACGTAGTCTTTCGCACGCGCGTAGCTTTTTGTTCAGCCAAGATTGACCCCAGCGGCGCCCCTCTAGTCAACAGCGCGCTCAAGGACAATTACGGCGCCCGCTTCGTGCGTGTGCGCGGTCATGACAAGGTGCTCTGCCACTTGATGTTCGGTATCCTGGCGCTGGCCGTCGAACAATTGATGCGCCTCGTGACGTAGTCACGCCCCGCAGGAGTTAAAATCACACGGAGGCCGCGACAGCGGCAGGATTGATGCGCTTGGCGCCAGGGAAAATCGACCAAATTGGTAGCGAAAGCCACGACAGCGATCCCGAAACCACCCCGTTACCCGAGAACCAGCTTCGCGGACCATATTCCGCCGGGAGTTTTGCAAGAGGCTCCTATGCGTTCGGCTTATCCGCATGATGTGTACGGCGTTGCCGATCACGTCGGCGGGTAGCTTCTCACATTTAGGGCCTCGGGGCATGGGAACTAAAATTCGAGGACGTTATTGACTGCCTCAAATACCTCTTCGGCCGTGCCGCTAATTTTACCGTCCGCCCAAGCCTGAAAAACGCTTGCATAGGCACGCTTGTCTGCGTCCGGGTCCTCAGCCGAACTGGTCTCGTCATTGTCCCCATCGTGAATAATGGCTTTCACTTCGATAGCAATCGCCTCGATCGCCATAATGCGATCTTCGTGCTCTTGCAATTCGCGCTTTGCCCTCCCCATGGGGGTCACTCCGGTGAATATTTAGTGTCAATGATATATGACCTGAGATGCCTTGGCGACAGGTTGTCAAGAGCGTCAAATTTCAAACCGAGACCGAAGTTCTCGGTACACACAGATGTCTTGAGCGGCTAATGCGCGGTCAGCTCGATCGATGTGCGTGACTCGCCGCCGCAGGAATCGCACGACCAATGATGGCGAATCTCGTCGCCATCAACGAATTCGGACACTTCGGGAGCCAGCAGCCGGTCGCCGCAATAGGGACAGGCGGGCGTCGCCAAATCGCTTTGGAGCTGCATGGTCACGTCATCCTCGGATCGTCCCTTAGGGGTGTCAGACGCACAGCACAATAGGGGTCGAGAAATAAGCGTTTAGTACCTTCTTGCCGTGAGGTTGCGCGCTGACCATGCTGTTCCGGTCGAGAGCACGGCTTGAGGCGGAAATCCTGGTTCTTCGACACCAGCTCAACGTGCTGCGGCGCAAAGCGCCGAAGCGAATGGCCTTCAGTAGCATCGACCGTTTGGCCCACATCTCGGAGGTTTGCACTATCAATACGTCCGG
>PMAF01000174.1:6203-11267 GCA_003152455.1 Hyphomicrobiales bacterium | reverse complement strand
GCCGATCTACATGATCGGCGTCTGGCTCTCGATCCTGCTCGCCATCGGATTCATCGGCGTCTACGCCTGGCAGATCACCGAGGAATCCCGCCAGCTCGCCGACGCGCTGGCCGCCACCGAACTGGTGCTGGCGCGCGAGCAGCATCTCTCGCAACTCGACGGTCTGGCGGCCGCCGCCGCGCACGAGCTCGGCACGCCGCTGTCGACCATCTCGGTGATCGCCAAGGAGTTGGAGAACGCGATTGCCGCCGGCGCGCCGCACGGCGACGACGTGCGCTTGCTGCGCGAACAGGCGACGCGCTGCCGCGATATCCTGGCCAAGCTCACCGAATTGTCGTCGAGCGGCGAGCCGTTCGACCGCACGCCGCTCGCGGCGCTGATCGAGGAGGTGGTGGCGCCGCATCGCAATTTCGGGGTCGCCATCGAAGTGTCCGGGCCGGGCGCGCGCGGCGCCGAGCCGGTGAACGCGCGCAACCCGGCGATCCTCTACGGCCTCGGCAATCTGGTGGAAAACGCCGTCGATTTCGCGGGTGAAAGCGTAACGGTCGGCACGCAGTGGAACGGGGATATCGTCGAGGTGACCATCGGCGACGACGGCCCGGGCTTCGCGCCGGAAATTATGGACCGCATCGGCGAGCCCTATGTCACCAGCCGCAAGCGCAACCTGAACGACTCCGACGAGATTCCGGCCGGACTGGGCTTGGGACTTTTCATCGCCAAGACCCTGCTCGAACGCTCGGGCGCCACGCTCGACTTCGGGAACCGTTCGATTCCGGAACGCGGCGCCGTCGTCACGGTGCGCTGGAACCGGAGCGATTTCGAGCGGCCGTTAACGTTCCCGCCGTCTTGAGATCGCGGCGGCTGTACTTATTTTTGGGCTGCGTTTATACGGCAGCGCGCGCTAAGCTCTGCAGCGCAAAGGTGTAAC
Source organism: Hyphomicrobiales bacterium (assembly GCA_003152455.1). GTDB lineage: Bacteria > Pseudomonadota > Alphaproteobacteria > Rhizobiales > Xanthobacteraceae > Pseudolabrys. Next base: position 10,339 of record PMAF01000174.1, on the reverse strand, counting down.
GTGGATATGGCTATCAGCGACGCCGCCGAAGCTGCGGCGCCAGACAAAATACCTGCCGAACGATCCGTGCTGATCGTCGAAGACGACCATTCGTTCCTGCAGCGGCTGGCCAAGGCGCTCGAGAGCCGCGGCTTTAGGGTCACTACCGCGGTGTCGGTGGCCGACGGCTTGCTGCATGTCGAGCAGGCCGCGCCCGCCTTCGCGGTCGTCGACATGCGGCTCGGCGACGGCAACGGGCTCGACGTGATTTCCGCGCTCAAGCGCCGCCGCCCCGACGCGCGCGCGATCATCCTGACCGGCTACGGCAACATCGCCACCGCGGTGAACGCGGTGAAGCTCGGCGCCGTCGATTATCTCGCCAAACCGGTGGACGCCGACGACGTGGTGGCCGCGCTGCTCGCGCGCGACCACAGAAAAATCGAGCCGCCGGAAAATCCGATGTCGGCCGACCGCGTGCGCTGGGAACACATCCAGCGCATCTACGAATTGTGCGGCCGCAACGTCTCGGAAACCGCGCGCCGGCTCAATATGCATCGCCGCACGCTGCAACGCATTCTGGCCAAAAGAGCTCCGCGTTAGCGGATACCGTCTCGAACAATGCGCGCGCCGCGCTCGTCAGACGATTTCCCCGTAAGACCCGTTCGGATCGACCAGCGACTGCAGCCGGAGCGCTGCGGCGCGGGCAAACAGCAGCATCATGGATTTGCGTGTTGCCGCCGCCAGCCGATGCTCGGGCGCCTCGCAGATCACTTGCGCGCCGAAGGCGTCAGCCACGATCAGGCCGGTGTCCTTCGGGAAAATCTCGCACGGCACTTCCATGCAGGTGGCGAAGAACAGCCGGTCGCAGTGGGCCCGGTAATCCTGCCATTTCTGGTCGGCGCGGAAATCGGCGACCGAGGATTTGATTTCGACGATCCAGATTTCGTCGCCCGAATCGAGCGCCACCAGATCCGCTCGACGGCCGGACGGCAGCGGCAATTCGCTCACCACGCAGCGGCCAAGCGCATGCAGCAGCCGCGCCGTGCCGCGCGCGACGGCGAGCGCGGTCTCCGACTGGCGGCCGTCGACCGGCAATTCCAGCGGCTGTTTGGCGGCGAGGTTCATGGCGCGAGTTTAGCACGTTCTGGAAAGGCAGCAGCCAGGGCTTCGCGGTTGGCCTGAAGCACGCCGCGCTCGGTGATCAGCCCGGTGATGAGCCGCGCCGGCGTGACGTCGAAGGCGTAGTTGGCCACGGCTGAGCCGTCCGGCACCACCTGCACGGTCTCGATGCGGCCATCCGAGGTCTTGCCGGTCATGTGCGCCACTTCCTCAGCCCCGCGTTGCTCGATCTGAATTTCGCTGAGCCCATCGCTGACCGTGAAATCGATGGTCGGCGACGGCAGCGCCACATAGAATGGCACCTTGTTGTCGGCGGCGGCCAGCGCCTTGAGATAGGTGCCGATCTTGTTGCAGACATCGCCCTGCGCGGTGACGCGGTCGGTGCCGACGATCACCAGATCGACCATGCCGTGCTGCATCAGATGGCCGCCGGTGTTGTCGGGAATGACGGTGTGCGGCACGCCGTGATGGCCGAGTTCCCAGGCGGTGAGCGAAGCGCCCTGGTTGCGCGGCCGGGTCTCGTCGGCGAACACGTGCACCGGCAGGCCCTGGTCGTGCGCCAGGTAGATCGGCGCGGTCGCGGTGCCGAAATCCACCGTCGCCAGCCAGCCGGCATTGCAGTGGGTGAGCACGTTGACGCGCGCACCGTTTTTACGCGCCGCGATCTCCTCGATCAGCTTGAGGCCGTGGCGGCCGATGGCCTGATTGATCGCGACGTCCTCGTCGGCGATCTCTTCGGCGCGGCGCAAGGCGGCCGCGACGCGCTCAGGGCGCGGCCGGTTGCGCACCGCGGCCAGCATCTGATCGAGCGCCCATTTGAGATTGATCGCGGTCGGCCGCGCCGCCAGCAGCGCGCCGTAGGAGCGCTCGAGGTTTTCGTCGGAAGCATCCACGCGCAAAGCCAGCCACACGCCGTAAGCCGCGGCCGCCCCGATCAGCGGCGCGCCGCGAACCTGCATCGTCTTGATCGCGCGCACGGCGTCGTCCAGGCTCGCGAGCCGCACCGTGGCGAAACGGTGCGGCAGCATCGTCTGATCGATGATGCCGATAGCGGCACCGTCGCTTTCCAGCCAGATCGTGCGCCACGCCTTGCCGTCGATTTTCATGGCGTTAGAGATAACGCTGTTTCCGCCCAACGCAAAGCCGGGTAGCTTGCGGCCCGCCGCCGAAACAAGAGAGCGCCATGCCGCCGATCGACTACGAAGCCGAATACGATAACCGCGCCCGGGTGCCCGAGCATCCGGAGATTTTCGCGCGCTGGCAGCGCGAGGCGGCGGCCTATCGCGAAGCCGCGCGCGGCGCCGAACTCGGCTTGCGTTACGGCCCCTCGCCGCGCCAGACCATCGACCTGTTTCCGGCAAAAGACGACGACGAGATGACGCCGCTGGCTTTGTTCATTCACGGCGGCTGGTGGCGCTCGCTCGATCCGGCGATGTTCAGCCAGGCGGCGGCTGGGCCGAATGCGCGCGGCGTCAGCGTCGCGGTTGCCGGTTACGATTTCTGTCCGCAGGTCTCGATCGCCACCATCATCGAGCAGATGCGCAGCGCCTGTCTGTTCCTGTGGCGTAAGCGGCGCAAGCGCACCTTCGTGTACAGCCATTCCGCCGGCGGACATTTGGCCGCCTGCCTGCTGGCGCAGGACTGGAAGGCCTTCGCGTCCGACGCGCCGGCCGATCTGGTGCCGGCGGCCTATGCGATCTCCGGCGTGTTCGATCTGGCGCCGCTGTGCCACGTTTCGCAGAACTCCGATCTGCGGCTCGACGACGCCGAAGCGCGGCGGGTGTCGCCGCTGTATTGGAAGGTGCCCGCCGGGCGAACGCTCGACGCCGTGGTCGGCGCGCTCGAATCGGCCGAGTTCCTGCGCCAGAGCAAGATCATCGTCGCGGATTGGGGCGCGCGCGGCGTGGCGACGCGCTACCAGGAAATCGCCGGCGCCAATCATTTTACCGTGGTCGATCCGCTCAGCGATCCCGCGAGCGCGATGACGCGCCGCGTAGTGCAATTGGCCGAGATGGTCGCCGTGCGCTAGAACCAATACCGCTTGGCGAGGGAGACGGTGAGCGCGGCGCCGACCGCGACCACCAGCACGCGCACGACGGTGCGCGGGATCACGCGCGCAAGGTACGAGCCGGCCAGCCCGCCGACGATGGTGCCGGCCATCAGCGCGAGGGTCGGCGGCCACACCACCGCGCCCTGCGTGATGAACACGATGGACGCCACCAAGCCGTTGAGGCTGGACACGAAGTTCTTGGCGACATTGGCCGAGCGGTAATCGCCGCCGGTCGCGATCGAGAACACGCCGAGGATAAGAATGCCGACGCCGGCGCCGAAATAGCCGCCGTAGAACGACACCGGTAACAGCACCTTCAAGGTCGACACGTTGAAGATGATCGTGTTGCCTTTTCCTTCGGCGCGGCGCCGGATCGCCGCGCCAATCTTTTCCGCGAAGGCAAAGAGCAGCGTCGCAAAGCCGAGCAGCAACGGAACGATGCCGTCGAATAGGCGCTGCGGCGTCAGCAAGAGCAGCATCGCGCCGGCGCCCGCGCCGATGATGGACGCGAAGATTTAGCCGAGAAAGGCGCGGTTGAACGGCGGCAACTGCGTGCGGTCGGAAAGAGCGGCGAGCATGATCCCCGGCATGATGGCCACCAGGTTCGAGACCGCGGCCGCCTGCGGTAGCACGCCGGCCATGATCATCGTCGGATAGACCACGACCGCTGCGCCGCCGACGATCGAGGCCAGCATGCCGGCGAGTACGCCCGCGCCGAGCAGAAGGGCGATGGTGAGGAAGGTCACTATAGAATAATCAGAAAAACGCCTGGATGCCGGTTTGCGCGCGGCCGAGGATGAGGGCGTGGATGTCGTGCGTACCCTCGTAGGTGTTGACCGTCTCGAGGTTCGAAAGCACGCGCATCACGTGATATTCCTCCGAGATGCCGTTGCCGCCGTGCATGTCGCGGGCGAGCCGCGCGACGTCGAGCGCCTTGCCGCAGTTGTTGCGCTTCATCAGCGAGATCGACGGCGGCGCCGCTTTGCCG
>PMAF01000174.1:0-6181 GCA_003152455.1 Hyphomicrobiales bacterium | reverse complement strand
CGCCCCAGGCGATGCCGTAGCGCGCATTGTTGAGACAGCCGAACGGACCGGCCAGACCCTTCACGTTCGGCAGCAAATTGTCTTCCGGGATCAGGCAGTCTTCCAGCACGACCTCGCCGGTGATCGAGGCGCGCAAGGAAAGCTTGCCTTCGATCTTGGGAGTCGAAAGCCCTTTCGTGCCGCGCTCGACGATGAAGCCGCGGATGACGCCGTCGAGCTTGGCCCACACCACCGCCACGTCGGCGACCGGTGCGTTGGAGATCCAGGTCTTGGCGCCATTGAGCTTAAAGCCGCCGGCGGCCTTTTCGGCGCGCGTCACCATCGAGCCCGGATCGGAGCCGTGATCGGGCTCGGTCAGGCCGAAGCAGCCGATCAGCTCGGCGGTGGCGAGCTTGGGCAGATATTTCCGCCGCTGCGCTTCGCTGCCATAGGCATAGATCGGATACATCACCAGCGATGACTGCACCGACATGGCCGAGCGGTAGCCCGAATCGACGCGCTCCAATTCACGCGCGATCAAGCCATAGGCAACGTAGCCGAGGCCCGCGCCGCCATATTCTTCCGGCGTTGTCGGCCCGAGCAGGCCGAGCTTGCCCATCTCGGGCAGCATGCGCGCATCGTAAGTCTCGTCGCGGTAGGCTTCGATCACGCGCGGCATCAGATAGTCCTGCGCAAAGCCGCGCGCGGTGTCGCGCACCATGCGCTCTTCTTCCGACAACTCGCCTTCGAGATCGAGCGGGTCTTCCCACACGAAGTCCTTGTCCTTCAGCATCGCGGGCTTGCCCGCGCGCTGTTCGGCCGGTTGCGACATGGGAACCTCCTGACTTCGTTGCGCGCATTATAGACCGCGGTGCGCCCTTCTAGCCAACGCTCCGCCGCCCGTATTCTTTGAGCGGCGCCGGGTACGCCGTATTCCGATACTGACCGCCGCTCTCGAAAGGTACCGAGGGCGCGCGGGACGCAAGGGTCCTGACGGACCCGCGGACCTCGACGCCTCGCGGCAGAGCATTATAACCGTGACAAAGCAGGCCACAAAGCCTAGTATTCTTGCATTAAATAGGGATTACGGCCATGACGGACCTACTGAATAACCCGATTTTCAACGACGAGACCAAAGCCCGCGAATGGCTTGAGGCACGGGTTTGGCCGGAAGGCCCTACCTGCCCGCACTGTGGCAACGCCGACAAAGCCAAAATAAAGGCCCTAGAGGGCAAAGCCCACCGTCCGGGGCTGTATCAGTGCGCCGAGTGCCGCGAGCAGTTCACCGTGACCGTTAAAATCGTTTTCGAGCGCAGTAAAATCCCACTGACCAAGTGGCTTGCCGCGTTGTTCCTTATGACCGCCTCAAAGAAGGGCGTTAGCGCCCATCAGGTCCACCGCATGTTGGGCATCAGCTACAAATCAACGTGGTTCATGATGCACCGCCTCCGCGAGGCTATGCGTACCGGCGGCCTAGAGCCGCTAGGTGGCAAGGGGAAGGTCGTGGAGCGGATGAAACCTATTTCGGCAAGGCGGAGACCATGCACGTCTCTAAAACGCGCCGCGGCCGTCCCTACACGAAGAAAGGCCACTTTATGAACAATCGCCCCATCGTGGCATTGATCGAGCGCGGCGGTTTGGTTCGCTCATTCCATGTGGCCGTGGCAGATCAAGCTACGGTTTGTAGTATCGTCCGCGACAACGTGGCCCGCGAAAGCCATCTGCATACCGACGAAAGTAACTTCTACAATCGCGGTTTGATGGACGTTCGCCGCCATAAACGCGTCAAACACACCGCTGGCGAGTACGTTCGCGGCGATGTGACCACCAATACGGTCGAGAGCTACTTTTCAATTTTCAAACGCGGGATGCGTGGCACCTACCAGCACTGTGCCGAAAAGCATCTGCATCGCTATTTGGCCGAGTTCGATTTCCGCCATAACAACCGCATTGCATTGGGCATCAATGACACAATGCGCGCTGAAAACTTGGCAGAGGGCATCGTCGGAAAGCGCCTAACATATCGACGGCCTGACCAAGCCCGAATTTAAGCACCACGCCGCGCGCTTCATGCGCTGGCGCAAGAAAATCTGGAAACCGAAAAAGCCTCAACGCATACGTTACGGGAAGTCACGCAAGCTTACCGAGTAAGTCCAATGAATAGCACCTTAAAGAAAATAGCCCGACTAATTCTCAAACCGACGCGGGAAAAGTCAGCATCACTGATCCGTCTGACTTTTCGACCAGCTCAACCCCCGACCTCGACCATCGAGTTCGAACTATCTTCGGACGATGCGATGTATCTTTTGGCTGGACTGCAAATGGTTCAGGCAAAGAACGGCTGGCGCGTCCCCCGGTTTGTCGGGAGCGTGCGGAAGCCTGATTTACGGATTGTGAAAGACGAGTGATTTTGCTCAGAAAGCAATCCAAATTATGCGCCTAGCGCCGCTTTGACGGGGCTTTCTTTTTGGGACTATTCTTGAGTTTAGCAGTAGGCTTTTTAACACGATGCTGCGGTGGGCTTTTCGCCACAACGTGAACGGCGCGCTCAAAGCGCGCCCATGCGTCGGGCATCAACTCAATTGGCATGTCTTTTTTCACAGGTTCCCTTATGCCCCCAAAGTTTAGCTCAGAAGAAGAGTTGTGGAAATGGCTCGACTCTGCCGAGAAAAAGAATGCCCCATACATGTTCGCGCTCGGCAACTTTATCTCGATGTTTTCAGCCCTAGAAGCCAAACTGCAAGCCGCCTTATGGAAATTCGCTGGCGTATCACCCCCGGGCGCACAGGCAGTTTTCAGTGGCGTGCGCGTAAATGGCGCGATGCAATTCATAAATCGACTGGCCGACGCCCAAAACTGGGATAAGGCGAGAAAAGATGAACTGCAATTTATGTTCGCGCAACTTGGAATAATAAATCGTTTGAGAAACGATCTCCTGCACTATGGCGCAAGCTGGCAAGAATTGGAGGATGAGACCTTCGTTATAACTAACAAGCCATTCGTTCACGTCCCAGAACGCATTCAAGAAACCCGAATCACGCCCGAAATTCTAAAAGATGCAGCATTCGACACGGCCCAAATCCTTCTCCGCCTCATCGTTTTTGGTTGGAGCGACGAATATCCCGAGGCACGAAAGTAATTTGGTCCGGTTCTAAGCACCTCATGGCGGTATAAACCGCCTCCACAACATCCCCAATCGCGTAAGACTCCCAAACGGTCTCGAACACGCTCTCCCCAGCCTCCCTCATCTCGCGGGTCACAGTAATTTCGGGCCCGCCCGTCCCAATAGGGACGGCTCTATCTATCTATCTTTGGTATGCGCTTTGTCAAGGTTATAATCCTCACTATAATCCTACTAGGAATAAAGTCAAGAAGAAACGGCGAATAGTGTCTCAATTTGAGTTTCCGCGCCCTAGGTGGACAGCTTGGATGGGCGCATAGTGCGGGCGGTGAAAAAAGGCCGCTCAATGGCTCTTGATACCACGACCTTTCTGATCGTTTTCGCTGCGGCCCTTGCGCTGATGGGCGTTGTGGTGTGGCTCAGATTCCGTTTTGAAAACAAGAAACGGTCGTAAATACCCCGCGGCCCCGCGGCCCCGCGGCGCGAACTCCTCAGGCTGAGGCGCAAAACAAACAAAAACCCCGCCGGCGTCCCGGCGGGGCTTTTGCGCAGCCAACGAAGGGTGGCGATCAGATCGCCATCTTGAGTTCCTTGGTGGCGCGAAACGCGACTTTGCGGCTGGCCTTGATCTGGATCGGCTCGCCGGTCGCCGGATTGCGGCCCATGCGGGCGGCGCGCTTGCGCACCTGCAAGATGCCGAGACCGGCGATCTTCACCCGCTCGCCCTTTTTCAGGTGCTTGGTGATCAGACCGACGAGGTCAGTCAGCATTTCCTGACCTTGCTTTTTGGTCAGCTCGTGCTGCTCGGCCAGCGTATAGGCCAAATGCTTGGTGGTGATCGGCTTGGATTTCGCTGTTGCCATCGACGTCTGCTCCTGTGGCGCACCATGCGCGCTGAATCAGCCCTATGAGATTCGCGGGCTATGGGGAAGGGTCCGCGACCCGAAACGGCGATTAATCACAGAATCCAAGCCTTTATTGCACTGCGGCAGGCGTTGCCGCTGGCCGGGGTTTCGTCTATTGAGGCGGACATCCGAGTGCCTTATCAGGTCGGCCAAGTGCTGACCGCTGGGGCCGCTAATTCCAGCAAGCCAATTCTTGACCGTCCGTTCTCCCGCGCCGGTCCATCGCCTGATGGTTTTGACGGCCTGATGGGTGGAACCAAGCTCGCTTTTCAAAGCGTAGGCGATGGCCACAGGGAACGGTCCAAGATTCTCGACGTTTGGAAAAACTATGCCCTTTTTCGCCAACATCCTGCCGACCCTCCGCGGTTATGGTGAGATCGCGTGCGGAATTGTTGGGAAGGCTATGGTTCGAAATATTCAGAATGGGAACTATTGGCACATCGCTGCATTCGCTGCGCTGCAAAATCTAGGACGCTGTTGGAGTAACAACGGACACTCAAACCGGCCGACGAATGAGCCGCGATCCACGTCTTTCAATTTAGTCAACGATAGAGCGTTGCCTTGGCACGGCAGCAGCCAAAGTCTGCCAAATAGACCGCTGCCCTCCGAAGCTGGAGTTTTTTGTTAATGGCGCTTTTAAACACCCAATTGGATCAAGGGGCGCTGGAGTCAACGGCAGCCACTTTAGCGTGATGGGGCACGTTAGCGGCACGAGCCACGCACCCAAACCATCTGTCAAATGGCAGTTAGCGTCATTTCATACTCGTGGCCTTAGGGAGTGAGCACGATGAAATCGGTGTCGGGGTCGGTCTCGCCGCTGAGCGCATTGTCCGACACGATAAGCGAAGAGCCGGGTAAGACCAGCGCGGAAATCCGTTCGATCGCCTCCGGCGGCAGCGTGATCCGGTCAAGCGCTTCGGCTGCGGTCGAAGCCACCGGCATGGCGCGCTCGGTCTCCGCGCTCTTGCCGCTATGATGCCGCGTGCCGGCGTGGGTAACGTGATGGAGGTACCCGCTCGGAATCGATATCACCGTCCAGCGCAACGCCTTGCCATCATCCTTCAACGCCATTGCGGTGAAGACATGGGTGCCAAGCGGGCGATCCGGCTCGGCGATGGTCACCGGCATGTCGAACAGCTCCTCGAAGCCCTGGCGGACGAAGACCCTGTTCTGCTTTCTGCTGACGAACACCGATATCGGGCGCGGCGGGGCGTTTGCCGGCTTTAGCTCGACCGGCGGTATGGCAGTCTTGCCCGCTAAGTAGACCGTCGTCGCGGCGGCGACCGGCCGGACAGCGCCGAAAGGAGCGGCCACGAAGCTCATGGCCGCCTTGGTCGTGTCGGCAACAAGCTCCGCCGTTTTCTCCACCGGCTTTGCCGTAACGAACAGCTTCCGGTTCGCGATCTCGACTGGCACCGCCGGCTCGCGCGTCACGATTACCCGCGCGCCGACCTTGGTCATGTGAAACAGCCGGATGGCGAAATCCTCGGGTAAGCGGATGCAGCCGTGCGACGCAGGATAGCCCGGCCGCGGGCCGGCGTGCATCGCGATGCCGGACCAGGTGATCCGCTGCATATAGGGCATGGGCGCGCCGCTGTAGATGTTCGATTGATGCCACTTGGCTTTCGAGATGACGGTAAACACGCCCATCGGCGTCGGATGCCCCGGCATCCCGGTGGAAATCGGCGCCCGCGCGATGAAACCGTTTTGGTCGTAGAGCACAACCTGCTGTTTGGCGATTTCAACGACGATCTGGAACGGACCCTGAGGGGCCGGCTGCTCGCGCGTGGTTTCCAGTTTATGGCGCGCAGCCTCGCGATGCGGTTTGGCCGCGCGCGGTTGTTCCGCATTTGGATAAGCCTGGCGCGGCTGGTCTGGGACGCCAAAAAAACTGGCCGTCGCCGGCGCCGCCGCCACCAGCCAAAGAGCAAGCCCGGCGGCCAGCGCCGGTTGAAACCGTAACCGGCTGCTGGATTGCGCCAAGCTGTTGCTCGCCCCGAGCCGAATCATTTGGGCATTCTATCTGGGATTTCCCAGATGACTCTCAAGCTGACATGAATATTCGCCGTTTCCCGCGTTCAACCAAGACGGGTGAGATAGCGGCCGTGGCTCTCCGTCACGGCTAAGATCCGAGCGGCCCAATTATGTGTGTGTGTGGGGGGGGGGGGGGGGGGGG
>PMAF01000246.1:21883-22115 GCA_003152455.1 Hyphomicrobiales bacterium | reverse complement strand
CGCGCAAGCCCAGCGCATGATCGCCGACGGCGCCGACATCATCGACATCGGCGCGGAGTCAACCCGCCCCTATGGCGGCGCCGCGCCGGTGAGCTACGAGGACGAACTGGCGCGCCTTGCGCCCGTGCTGCCGGCGGTCGTCAAACTCAAGACGCCGGTGTCGATCGACACCATAAAGGCTGGCATTGCGACCTGGGCGCTCGACCAGGGCGCGGCCATGGTCAACGACGTC
>PMAF01000246.1:0-21828 GCA_003152455.1 Hyphomicrobiales bacterium | reverse complement strand
CGGCATCGGCTTCGGCAAGACGCCGGAGCAGAGCATCGCCTGCCTCGCGCGGCTCGCCGAGTTCAAACGCTTCGGGCTGCCGCTTTTGGTCGGCGCCTCGCGCAAGCGATTCATCAATGCGGTGGCGCCGTCCGCTCCGGACGAGCGCCTGGGCGGCTCGATTGCCAGCCATCTCGCCGCGGTCGCCAATGGCGCGGCGATCGTACGCACGCACGACGTGGCAGAAACCGTTCAGGCGCTACGGGTAGCCGCCGCCATCGCCCGCGCCAAAGTGAGCGAACCATGAGAGACCGCATCTTCATCGCCGGACTGTCGCTACACGCCTATCACGGCGTCATGCCCTACGAAGGCAAGGTCGGGCAGACCTTCACCATCGATATCGAACTCGACATCGATCTCGCCGAGGCCGCGCGCTCTGACAAGGTCGTCGACACCGTATCCTACGACAAGGTCGTGACTTGCACGAGCGCGGCCTTTTGCGCGCAAAAGTTCCGGCTGATCGAAGCCGCCGCCGGCAAGGTGGCCGACGCGGTACTCACCGGCTTTCCGCGCGTGCACAAGATCAAGGTCACGATCCACAAGCCGCACGCCCCGATCGCGGCGACGTTCAGTGACGTCGGCGTCACGCTCGAGCGCTCGCGGGGCGAACCTCGGTCATGACGCCGGCCTGGCTCGCGCTCGGCGGCAATGTCGGCGACAGCCGCACCATTCTCGACCGCGCGGTGAGCTTGCTGTGCGACGGCAAGGAGATACGGCTGACCGCGCGCTCCTGCGACTACCGCACGCCGCCTTGGGGCTTCAAATATCAGCCGCCCTTCATCAACCTGTGCATCGCGGTCGAGACAGCGCTTGCGCCACGCGATCTGCTGGCACGCGCGCAAGACGTCGAACTGCAGCTCGGCCGCGACCGCGCCCACGAAAAGCGCTGGGGTCCGCGCACCGCCGATATCGACATCATCGCCTATGGCAGCCTCACCATCGACGAACTGGGCCTGACGGTGCCGCATCCGCGCCTGTTCGAGCGTGCCTTCGTGCTGTTGCCGCTCGCCGAAATCGCCCCCGATCTGGTGATCGGCGGACAAGCCGTGCGGGAGGCGGCGGCCAGCGTCGATACCGCCGGCATCGAGCGTCTGCCGCCGCGCGGTTCGTAACTATGCTGGGCACGTAATTTGCTTTAGCTCAATGGCGGCACCGCGCCGACTGTGGCACTTTGCGCCGATGACTGACGATCCTTCCCTCGCCGCCGAATTCCCGGCCACCAGCCAGGCGGATTGGCGCAAGCTGGTCGAGGCCGCGCTAAAGGGCACCTCGTTCGAGAAGCGGCTCACCAGCCAGACTTATGACGGCTTGCGGATCGAGCCGCTGTATCCGCGCGCGGCGGGCGTAAAACCGGTCAACGGGCGGACCCCGGGCGCAGCCTGGACGCTCCTGCAACGGGTCGATCATCCCGATCCGGCGGCAGCCAACGCGCAGGCGATGCAAGACCTGGAGAACGGCGCGACCGGGCTGGCGCTGGTCTTGGCCGGCGCGCCCGCGGCACGCGGTTTCGGCACGGCAATCAACAGTGTCGACGATCTCGAACGAACGCTTGCCGACGTGATGCTCGATGGGATCTCGCTGCGGCTGGAGACCGCGCCGTTCGCCGGCCGGCCGGTCGCGATGCTGATGACCACGCTGATCGGACAGCGCAAGTTCGATCCGTCGGCGATCGCGGCCGATTTCGGCCTCGATCCCATCGGCGACATGGCGCGCACCGGCAGCGCGCTGCTGCCATGGCCCGACTTGTCGCAACGCGCCGGCGCGACCGCCAAAGACCTGGATGCGAAAGGATTCAGCCAAGCCCGTTTGCTGCGCGCCGATGGCCGCGCGGTCCATGAGGCCGGCGGCTCGGAGGCGCAGGAACTCTCTTTCGTCCTCGCAACCGGCGTCGCCTATCTGCGCCTGCTGGAAGCCAGCGGATTTCCGCTCGACCAAGCGCGGCGGCGCGTTTCGTTCCTGCTGGCGACGGATGCCGACGAATTTCTCACCATCGCCAAATTCCGCGCGCTGCGGAAATTGTGGGCGCGGGTCGAGGACGCCTGCGGGCTTGCGCCGAAGCCCGCCTATGTCGCCGCCGAAACGGCCTGGCGGATGATGACCAAGCGCGATCCTTACGTGAACATGCTGCGCACGACCATCGCCGTCACCGCCGCCGGCGTCGGCGGCGCCGACGACATNNTCGCGCGCAACACCCAGCTCATCCTGCTGGAAGAATCCAATCTCTACCGGGTGGCCGATCCCGCCGCCGGTTCCGGCGGCATCGAGGCCTTGACGGGTGAGCTTGCTCAAGCGGCCTGGACTCTGTTCCAGGAGATCGAGGCCGTCGGCGGCGCGGCGGCCGCGATCGAGCAAGGACAGTTGCAGAAGAAGATCGCGGCGACGCGCACGGCGCGGCAGGCAGCCATCGCGCGGCGCAAGGACGCGCTCACCGGCGCCAGCGATTATCCCAACCTCGGCGAAGCGGCGGTCGCGGTGCTCGATGTGCCGCGGGTCACGGCGCCGCCGTTGCCGGCCGCCGTCCATTTCGAGACGCTGCCGCAAATCCGGCTGGCGGAACCGTTCGAGGCCCTGCGGGAAGCGAGCGACCGGGTGCTGGCGAAAACCGGCGCGCGGCCGAAGGTGTTCCTGGCCAATCTCGGCAAGCTCGCCGAGTTCACCGCACGCGCGATGTTTGCGAAGAACTTCTACGAGGCCGGCGGCATCGAGGCGGCGAGCAATGACGGCTTCAAGGACCGGGCCGCCATGATCGCGGCCTTCAAGGCTTCGGGAACCAAGCTCGCCTGCCTGTGCTCGTCGGACAAGGTCTATGAGAGCGAGGGCGCCGCGGCGGCCAAGGACCTCGGCGCCGCCGGCGCCGTCGTTCATCTTGCCGGGCAGCCAGGCGACAACGAGGCGCCATGGCGGCAGGCGGGCGTGAAATCCTTCATATTCCTGGGCTGCGATGTGGTTTCGACCTTGCAGGCCGCGCATGATATTCTGGGAGCCAAATGAGTCAGGTCCCCAACTTCGCCACGGTCGATTTCGCCGATACGCCGGTTGCCGCCAGCGATGGATCGGCGGCGCCGTGGATGACGCCGGAAGCCATCCCGGTGAAGCCGCTCTATGGCGAAGCCGATCTCGCGGGCCTCGACTTCCTCGACACTTATCCGGGCAAAGCGCCGTTCCTACGCGGGCCCTACCCGGCGATGTACGCCGCCCAGCCCTGGACGATCCGGCAATATGCCGGCTTCTCCACCGCGGAAGATTCCAACGCCTTCTACCGGCGCAATCTCGCGGCCGGGCAGAAGGGCCTCTCGATCGCCTTCGATCTCGCCACCCACCGCGGCTACGACAGCGATCACCCGCGCGTTAGCGGCGACGTCGGCATGGCGGGCGTAGCGATCGACTCGATCTACGACATGCGCACGCTGTTCTCCGGCATCCCGCTCGACCAGATGAGCGTGTCGATGACCATGAACGGCGCGGTGCTGCCGGTGCTGGCCCTCTATATCGTCGCGGCGGAAGAACAGGGTGTGCCGCACGCGAAACTGTCGGGCACGATCCAGAACGACATCCTCAAAGAATTCATGGTGCGCAACACCTATATCTATCCGCCCGGTCCGAGCATCCGCATCATTTCCGACATCTTTGCCTACACCTCGGCGGAGATGCCGAAATTCAATTCGATCTCCGTGTCCGGCTATCACATGCAGGAAGCCGGCGCGACGCAGGACCTCGAACTCGCCTATACGCTGGCCGACGGCGTCGAATATGTCCGCGCCGGGCTGAAGGCGGGGCTCACCGTCGACCAGTTCGCGCCGCGCGTGTCGTTCTTCTGGGCAATCGGCATGAATTACTTCATGGAGATCGCCAAGCTGCGCGCCGCCCGCATGATTTGGGCGAAGCTGATGAAGCCGTTCAAGCCGGAGGACGCGCGTTCGCTCTCGCTGCGCACACACTGCCAGACCTCGGGCTGGTCGCTGGCGGCGCAAGACGTGTTCAACAATGTCTCGCGCACCATGATCGAGGCGATGGCGGCGACGCAGGGGCAGACCCAGTCGCTGCACACCAATGCGCTCGATGAGGCCCTCGCCTTGCCGACCGATTTTTCCGCCCGCATCGCGCGCAACACCCAGATCGTGCTGCAACAGGAAGCCGGCGCCACCCGCATCGTCGATCCCTGGGGCGGCTCGTATTACGTCGAGCGGCTCACTTACGAACTCGCGAAAAAGGCCTGGGGCCATATCGAGGAAGTCGAGGCGCTCGGCGGCATGACCAAAGCGATCGAGGCCGGCATTCCCAAGCTGCGCATCGAGGAAGCCGCCGCCAAGACGCAGGCGCGCATCGATAGCGGCCATCAGTCGGTGATCGGCGTCAATAAATATCAGCCGACCGACGAAGCGCCGATCGACGTGCTCAAGGTGGACAATTCCGCCGTCATGCAGATGCAGCTCGACAAGCTCAGGCGGCTGCGCGCCGAGCGCGATCCGGCCGTGCTCAAGGAGGCGCTCGACGCGCTGACCCGCGCAGCCGACCGCGGCAACGGCAATCTGCTGGCGCTGGCCATCGACGCGGCGCGGGCCAAGGCCACCGTCGGCGAGATTTCCTCGGCGCTGGAGACAGTGTACGGACGTCACCGCGCCGAGATCAAAGCGATCACCGGCGTCTACAAGCGGGAGGTCGGCATGACCGGCGCGGTCGAACGGGTGCGCGTTGCGGTCGAGGCGTTCGAGGCGGCGGAGGGCCGCAGGCCGCGCCTACTGGTCGCCAAGATCGGTCAGGACGGCCACGACCGCGGGCAGAAGGTGATCGCATCGGCCTTCGCCGATTTGGGCTTCGACGTCGATATCGGGCCGCTGTTCGCGACGCCGGCCGAGGCCGCACGCCAGGCGGTGGAAAACGACGTGCATATTCTCGGCGTATCTTCGCTTGCCGCCGCGCACCTGACGCTGGTGCCGGAGTTGAAGAAAGAACTCGCGAGCCAGGGCCGCGACGACATCATGATCGTGGTCGGCGGCGTGGTTCCGCCGCAGGACTACGACGCGCTGATGAAGGCCGGCGCCGAGGCGATCTTCCCGCCCGGCACCGTAATCGCGGAAGCGGCCGAGAAATTGCTCAAGACCCTCAACAAGCGATTGGGCCACGGCAGAGCGGCGGCCGAATAACTAAACATTGGAAAGATAGGACGATGCTTTTTCCGTGGAAACGCATATCCGATCGGATATCTGACAAAACGATCATCACCGAGCGCGCTAAATTCTACTACTCGGATTCGCCTCCCGACTTCGTGTTCGGGAAGATCCATGAAATAAAATATATTTATACTATATTGGGTTACCTTGATTCAAAGGCATCTGCTCTAATGACATTTGACGGCGTAATTCTTGCAGTCCTTGCAATCGTCGTTGGAGACTCGTCGAAGTCGACCGCAACAATTGCAATTTGTGCAGCCGATGCGGCGCTTATCATGTTTTCTATTGCTTCTTGCGTATTAGTAATAGACGTGAGCTGGTCTTTTCTATCTCTCGCGAGACCAGAAGCAGGTCAGCCGAACGACAATTTTGAGGTTACAGAACTTCGAAAGGTACTCTTTTTTCGGGAACGAGCGTATCGTTGTGCCTGGGCATTTGCCGCCTGGGAAATGGTAATAATACTAGTTGGAGCCGTTTTATTTTTTGGTTCCCATCTCGGTATCCTCCACAACTCAGCATGATTGGGAAACACGATGGTCAGCGTGCACAAACACTCAAATTTAGCACCCGCAACAACTGTTGATCCGAAATATCGGGCGCTTTGTAAAATTGCGCTTGAAGCGGCAAAAGCCGCTTTTGCCCCCATTAGCGGCTTTGCAGTCGGCGCCGCAATTCAGAGTATTGATGGACAAGTCTTCACCGGCCAAAATCAAGAGGACTCCGCAATGGACTCGGTCCACGCGGAAATAGCAGCGACAATTCAATGGAATGCTGCAGGCGAACCAAAAATTAGCGCTATTGCGATTGTCGGATTCAGATTTTGGCCGATTGAAAACCGGAAGGCGGTTACTACTCCGTGCGGACGTTGCCGACAGTGGCTTTATGAAGCGATCGTGCGTTCCAATAGCCACCCAAAGATCATTTGTGCAAATGGCGAGCTATCAAAACTAGAAATATTTGAAATGAAGGAACTATTGCCTGACGCCTTTTCACTCGAAGCAGCGTTATATGAGAATTGGTATAAAAAAATGCGGCCCAAGCTTCAGAGCATGTAAAAATGGCAACTATTCAAATTAGGCAACTTTTTTTGTTGCGCTACCGGAGACAGTTAAGCCAAGGCAAAGAGGCGGCCGAGTGAAAGCCATGCTCGTCCGCGCGGCGTTGGCTGCGTTTTGCGGCCTGGGGCTGTCGGGCTGCATCGATTCCTCCGGCCCGATCCTCGCCGACGCGCAACCCGTCTTGGGACCTAGGCTCAATTTGCAGCTTTACTCATTGCGCGACGGCCATGCACATGATCCGGAGTGCGCGCGTTTCACCTGGAACGGCAAGCTCTACGTGCAATCCGGTCACGGCATGAACGATGTCAAAGGTTTCACCGTGCATCCGTTCGAAGGCGGCGACTACATCATTCAGTCGTTGCCGGCGCGGCACCCGCAGCTCGCCGAATACGCGCTGATGCATCAATTGGCTGAAGGCGTCTATCAGGTCGCCGCCATCGACGAGGACGACGCCGACGCAAGCATCCGCACGGCAAATTGCAAGCACCCGGGCGGCACTGCCTGCCGCATCGAGACGCGCGCGCAAGTGTTCACCTTCGCGCGCGCCACCGCGGCAAAAAAGAAAACCGGCGGCGGCCTCGCGATCCGGCTCGACGACGCACCGCCCCGGCATTAGCCCGATGGCCGCGCGCATCCTAAAGCCTTCCGACCTCGCCCGCGCCATTCAAGCCGGCGACCGCGCCACGCTGGCGCGCGCCATCACGCTGATCGAGAGCAAGCGTGCCGATCACCGAAAAGCTGCCCACCTGCTGGTGCAGGAACTACTGCCGGCGACCGGCAACGCGGTGCGGCTCGGCATCACCGGCGCACCCGGCGCCGGCAAATCCACATTTATCGAGGCCTTCGGCATGGCCTGCGTCGCGGCGGGGCGGCGCGTCGCCGTGCTGGCGGTCGACCCGTCTTCGAAGAAGGCCGGCGGCTCGATCCTCGGCGACAAGACGCGCATGGCGCGGCTCGCCAGCGACCCCAATGCCTTCGTGCGGCCCTCGCCCTCCTCCGGCACGCTCGGCGGCGTCGCCGCCAAAACGCGCGAAACCATGCTGCTGTGCGAGGCCGCCGGCTACGACGTGGTGCTGGTGGAGACCGTCGGCATCGGCCAGTCGGAGACGGCGGTCGCCGACATGACCGATTTTTTCCTGGTGCTGATGATCCCCGGCGCCGGCGACGAATTGCAGGGCCTGAAAAAGGGCATCGTCGAGCTGGCCGACATGGTCGCGGTCAACAAGGCCGACGGCGACAATATCGCGCGCGCCAAGATCGCGGCCGCCGAATACCGCGCCGCGCTCAATATGCTCGCGCCGCATTCGGAGAACTGGTCGCCGCCGGTCGTCACCTATTCGGCGCTCATCGGCGACGGCATTGCGCTGCTCTGGTCGCAGGTCCTCGCGCATAAAGAGAAGATGACGGCGTCGGGCGAACTGGCCGCGCGGCGGCGCGAGCAGCAGGTGAAGTGGATGTGGAGCATGCTGGAGGAACGGCTCACCGCGCGGCTGCGCAGCGATCCGGCCGTGCGCGGCAAACTCAAGGCGGCGGAAGCCGCGGTCGCCGCCGGCAGACTGGCGCCGACGCTGGCCGTGGAAGAGATCGCGCAGTTGCTCGGGGTGTGATGGCCGTCACCATCCTCGTCACCGGCTTCGGGCCGTTTCCGGGCGCGCCGTTCAATCCGACCGGACCGCTGGTGAAACAGCTGGCGCGCTTGCGGCGGCCAAGCTTGGCGGACGTGAAAATCGTCGGCTACGTTTTTCCGACCAGCTATGCGGCGGTCGACCGCGATCTGCCCAGACTGATCGCGCGCCACAAGCCGGACGCGCTTTTAATGTTCGGGCTGGCGCCGCGGGCGAAGGCGATCCGCATCGAGACCCGCGCGCGCAATACAGTGGCGCTATCGCCCGACGCGGGCGGCGCCGCGCGCGCCAACAAAATCGCGCCGGGCGGTCCATCTGCAATCGCTTTGCCGGCACCGACAATGCAACTTCAATTTGCAGGGCGCGCCGCCCGGGTGCCGGTCGCCCGCTCGCACGACGCCGGGCGCTATCTGTGCAATTACCTCTGCTGGCGCGCCGCCGAGGCATCCGCCAAGCCGGGCGGCCGGCAGGCCGCCGCTTTCATCCATGTTCCCAGGGTCCGGCGCACTCCGGTTCCACGGGCGCGCGTGAAAAAACGCCTTCTGACACCGGCGGATCTGGCGCGGGCGGGCGGCGCCATGCTGACCGCGATTGCCGTCTCAGCACGGCGTTAACCGGCGCGGGCGCAAAATGCCGCCCGCATGGAATTGAACCGCCGCCATCTGCTTGCCGGGGCCGCTGCCGCCGGCTTCGTCGCGCCCATCAAAGCCGCGCCGCTGTCGACCTTCGGTCTCGACGCCGCGCATTTCGGCGTGCGGGCCGGCGCCGCCGGCGACCAGAGCGGCGCCTTGCAGCGCGCCATCGACCAGGCGGCGCAAGCGCGCGTGCCCTTGATGCTGGCGCCCGGCGTCTACCGCGCCGGCGGTCTCACGCTGCCAGCCGGCGCCAATCTTGCTGGCATCCGCGGCGCCACCCGGCTGATCCTGACGCAGGGGCCGTCGCTGCTGTCGGCCGAGCACGCCGACACCGTGTCGCTCAGCGGGCTCATGCTCGACGGCGGCGGCCGGACGCTGGCGCAAGGCCGCGCGCTGCTGCACTTCGATGACGTGAAAGCCATCCGCATCGTCGAATGCGAGATCGCCGGCGCCGGCGGCAACGGCGTCACGCTTCAGAGCTGCGACGGCGAAGTCACCCACTCGACCATCACCGGCGCGGCGGACAATGCGCTGTTCTGCAACGACAGCAGCGGCCTGCTGATCGCCGCCAACATCATCGCCAAGTCCGGCAACGGCGGCATCCGGCTCTGGCAGAGCGATAAGCGCTCCGACGGCAGCACGATCGCCGACAACCGGATCGAGGACACCGGCGCGCGCGACGGCGGCACCGGCGAGAACGGCAACGCGATCAACGTCTTTCGCGCCGCCAACGTGATCGTGCGCGGCAATCACATCCGCAACGCCGCATTTTCCGCCATCCGCGGTAACTCCGCGTCCAACATCCAGATCATCGGCAACAACTGTTCCGCGCTCGACGAGGTGGCGATCTATTCCGAGTTCGGCTTCGAGGGCGCGGTAATCGCCGACAACGTGATCGACGGCGCCGAGACCGGAATTTCCGTCACCAATTTCAACGAGGGCGGCCGGCTCGCCACGGTGCGCGGCAACATCGTGCGCAATCTGGGAACGCGGCGCGCCAACCGGCCGCCGGACGAAGCCGGGGTCGGCATCGGGGTGGAAGCCGACACCGTGGTCAGCGGCAACGTGATCGAGCGCGCGCCGCGCGCCGGCATCAGCGCCGGCTGGGGGCAATATCTCCGCAACGTTGCGATCACCGGCAATATCGTGCGCGAGGCGGGCTTCGGCGTCGCCGTGTCGGTGGTCGCCGGAGCCGGCGTCGCGGTGATTTCCGGCAATCTGTTCGCCGGCACGGTGCGCGGCGCCATTGTCGGCATGGAATGGCAAAAAGCGGCGACCGGCGACCTCGCGCTGGCCGGCGCCGAGCGCTATCCGCAGCTCAAGATTAGCGGCAATCAAGTGAACTGACGCCGCCACGTTTAGGCCGGAATGCGTCCCTATCTGCACTCTATGCCGGCCGCCCGCCCTTTCCGCCGAAAGCTCATCATGCTCACGATCCTCGCCGTATTTCTGGTGCCGCTGATTGCCCGCGCCGCACTCTACGCCGCCGGCGACGGCCCGCGTTCGTGGCGCGACGCCGACTGGTCGAGCACCGGCCTGTTGCCGCCGGCCGGGGAATACAAGCCGGCGCGCGTCATCGTGTTCACCGGCAAGGCCGGCGCCTGGAAGGGCATTTTCGCGGTGCATAGCTGGATCGTGTTGAAGCCGGCGGGCGCGCAGGAATGGACGCGTTACGACGTGGTCGGCTGGGGCAATCCCGTGCGCACCAACAATTGGCCGGTGGACGGACGCTGGTTCGGCAATGCGCCGGTGGCGATCGCCGATATTTCCGGAGCGGACGCGGAAAAGCTGATCCCGCGCATCGAGGCGGCCGTGCGCGACTACGGATTCAGCCACGCCGGCGACTATCGCATCTGGCCGGGACCGAACAGCAACAGCTTCACCGCCGCGATCCTGCGCGCGGTGCCGGAACTGGGCGTGGCGCTGCCGCCGAACGCGGTCGGCCGCGATTTCCGCGACCGGCTCTATGCCGGCCGCACCGACAGTGGAACCGGCGTCGAACTCAATCTCGCCGGATTCGCCGCCGTGAAACTCGGTTGGGTTGAGGGCTTCGAGATCGATCTGCTCGGGCTGGTGGCTGGGCTCGACCTGCGGCATCCCGGCGTCAAGCTGCCGGGATTTGGCCGCATCGGCGTCGAATCGCCGGTCGCCACCGCGTTGGCGCGCTGACTTTTTTCTCACGGCGAATTGTCCCAATGTTACTTAGGTTGGGGTGACGCCAGCGCGCAGCCCATGGCAAGTTGGCGTTTCCAGTGAGGATTTCCATGCGCGATACACGGCCGCTGCTCGACCAGGTGCCCTTCCCGGCGATCCGCCGCGGCAAGCTCGACACGCTACAGGTCAATGTCGGCTATCGCTGCAACCAGTCCTGTTTCCATTGCCACGTCAATGCCGGGCCGAACCGCACCGAAGAAATGTCGGCCGAGGTCGCCGATGTCGTGCTCGATTTTATCGCGCGCCGGCGCATCGCGACGCTCGACATCACCGGCGGCGCGCCCGAGCTCAATGCGAATTTCCGCCGCCTGGTGACCGGCGCGCGCCGGTGCGGCGTCAAGGTGATGGATCGATGCAACCTCACCATCCTGGAGCAGCCGGGCCAGGAAGATCTCGGCGAATTCCTGGCCGCGAACCAGGTTGAAGTGGTGGCCTCGATGCCCTGCTATCTGCAGGACAATGTGGAACGCCAGCGCGGCAAGGGCGTATTCGACGGTTCGATCCGCGGTCTGAGACAACTCAACGCGCTCGGTTTCGGCCGCGATCCGGCGCTTACGCTCAACCTCGTCTACAATCCGCAAGGGCCGGCGCTGCCGCCGCCGCAGGCCGCGCTCGAAGCCGACTACAAGCGCGTGCTCGGCGAGAGTTACGGCATCGTATTCAACAAACTGTTCGTGCTCGCCAACATGCCGATCCAGCGTTTCGGCACCATGCTGATCAACAGAGGCGAGTTCGACGGCTATCTGCAATTGCTGCAGGACGCGCATCTCGACGCCAATCTCGACGGGGTGATGTGCCGCAATCTGATCTCGGTGGACTGGCGCGGGCTGGTCTACGACTGCGACTTCAACCAGATGCTCGATCTGCCGCTGACGCGCGGACTGCGCGCGCGCCTGCATCTGTCCGATCTGCTCGACGACGACCTCAAGGGAAACCCGATCCGCGTTGCCGGCCATTGTTATGGCTGCACCGCCGGGCAAGGCTCGAGCTGCGGCGGCGCGTTGAAAGAGGCGGCGGAATGATGAAACTCTCCATCATCATGCCGGTGCTGGACGAGGCCGCGGAGATCGAAGCCGCGCTCACGGCGCTGGCGCCGTTTCGCGCCCGCGGCGTCGAGGTGATCGTCGCCGATGGCGGCAGCGCCGATGACACTGTCGCCGTCGCCCGCACGCACGCCGAGCGCGTCATCGTGGCCGCACGCGGGCGCGCCGCGCAGATGAATGCCGGCGCCGCGGTTGCGACGGGCGACGTGCTGTTGTTCTTGCACGCCGACACGCATCTGCCGGACGGCGCCGACTGGCTGGTGCTCGACACGCTTACCCGTTCGGGCAGAGCTTGGGGCCGCTTCGACGTGCGCATCGGCGGCGGCAGTGTCTTTGGGCTGATTTCAGCTTTCATGAACGCGCGCTCGCGCCTGACCGGCATCGCCACCGGCGACCAGGCCATGTTCGTGAGCCGCGCGGCGTTCGACAGCGTCGGCGGCTTCCCGCCGATCGCNNCGTCCGGCCGGCGCTGGCATCGCCAGGGCGTGCTGCGCACCATTCTGTTGATGTGGAAACTGCGGCTTGCGTATTTTTTCGGTGCCGATCCGGTGCGGCTGGCGCGCGATTACGGCTATGCGGCCGGCGACCGCTAACGTCACTGCAGCCGGATCAGCACCAGNNCTCGCGCAAAGTGGCGACGATGGCGATCGGCGCCAAGGTCATCGCCCACAGCACCGTGCCATAGGACAGAACCTGCAAGGCGCCGCCGGCAAAGCCGCGCCGCCAATAGGTTTGCATCGCCGGAACGACGTCGCGGCCGTCGCGGTAAAGCGCATAGGGCACCATCACCACCGCGATGCCGGAGAATAGCGTGAGCGAATAGGCGTTCGGGTTGCCGGCAAGCCGCGCGCCGATGCCGTCCACCACCGAATAAGTGCAGATGGTGAGCGCCGTCATCAGCGCGAATCCGACGGCGCGGCGGTCGATCTTGACCAGGTCGCGGCCACCGCGCGCCGACAGCAGGAACACACCGGCGACCAGCGCGACGATGCCGGCCCAGCCGGTGAGGCTGAGTTTCTCGCCGACCAAGAGCGTGGTCGCAGTCGCGGTCATCAGCGGTGCCGAGCCGCGCGCGATCGGATAGACTTGGCCGAGGTCGCCGGTGCGGTAGGCCTCGATCAAAGCTGCGAAATAGCCGAGATGGATGATCACCGAGGCGATCAGCCAGGGCCAGGCGGCTGCGGCCGGCAGCCCCGCCAGCGGCAGCAACACCAGCGCCACCACGCCGGAGCCGATCGAAATCAACGTCGTGGTCGAGAGCGGGTCGAGCCCGACCTTGATCAGCGCGTTCCAGCCGGCGTGGCAGAGCGCGGCAAACAGCACCGCGAGGAAGACGAGGTTCGCCAATCGCTACGCTTTCGCCGCCGCCGGCGCCCACAGCTTGGGACCGGCGCGGGCATATTGCGGCGGGCGGGCGACGTCGGCGCCGAGCGCCTTGGCGGCGTGCCAGCCCCAATGCGGATCGTCGAGGAAGCAGCGCGCCATCGACACCATGTCGGCCTCGCCCTTGGTCACGATCGCCTCGGCGTGTTCCGGCTTGACGATCAGGCCGACGCAACGCGTCGCGATGCCGGCTTCCTTTTTCACCCGCGCGGCGATCGGCACGTTGTAGCCGGGCTCGGCCGGATTGTGGATGCCGCCGGCGACGCCGCCGGATGAGACGCAGATGAAATCGATGCCGTCGCCCTTGAGCGCCTTGGCGATCGCCACCGCGTCGTCGGGCGTAAGGCCGCCGTCGCGCCAGTCGCTGCCGGTGATGCGAGCGCCGAGCGGCATTCCATTCGGCACCACGGCGCGCACGGCGCGCGCGATCGAGAGCGGAAAGCGCAGGCGGTTCTCCAACGAGCCGCCATAGCGGTCGGTGCGCTTGTTGGAGATCGGCGACATGAAGCCGTGCGCCAGGTAGCCGTGCGCCATGTGCAGCTCGATCTCGTCGAAGCCGATACGCAGCGCGCGCTTGGCGGCGGAGACGAAGGCCTCGCGCACGCGGTCCATGTCCGCTTCGCTCACTTCGCGCGGGGTTTGCCATCCCTCGCCGAACGGGATCGGCGACGCGGCGATGGTCGGCCACGGATCGGCGTCGGGTTTGAGCGCGCCGCCGCCTTCCCAGGGCCGCTGCGCCGAGCCTTTGCGGCCGGAGTGGGCGATCTGGATGCCGAACTTGGCGGTGCCCAGCCGGCGTACCTGCCGGATCACGCGCGCCAGCGCGGCCTCGTTGTCGTCCGAATAAAGCCCCAGGCAGCCGTGGGTGATGCGGCCGTGACGCTCGACATGGGTGGCCTCGACGATCACCAGCGACGCGCCGGAATTGGCCAGCATGCCGAGATGCATCAGGTGCCAGTCATTGGCGCAGCCGTCGTCGGCCGAATATTGGCACATGGGCGAGACCACGATGCGGTTGGCAAGCTCGAGGGCCGCCAGTTTGTACGGCGAAAACAGGGCACTGCTCATGGGATGGGGATACTCGACTGTGGCAGCGCCGCCAGAGGATCAGCGCTGCTGGATGGACTTCAGATAGGCAATGATGGCACCGACATCGTCGGCGTCAAACTTAAATTCCGGCATGTCGGGGTGGCCGGACATGAAGCCCTCGCCCAGAGCCTCTTCCAGATTTTCGACCGGATAGCGCTGGCCGAGGGTGCGAAAGGCCGGGGCATCCTTGGCGGCGCTGTCGCCGCCGCGGCCGACCGCATGGCAGGACCCGCAATCACGCGTGAGCAACTCCTGACCGCGCTTGATATCGGCGGCAGCGGCGGGTTGCATCCCCGCCGTCAGCAGTGCGGCCACCGCGAAGCTCGCGGGCACACCATTCATGCCGGGAGGCGCAGTTCGCTTTTGCCGCCACCGTCCGGCAGCGCCCGATTGGCGAGTTCGCGCCATGCACCCGCCGCCTGAACGACATCCCTCATCAACTCAACAAAATACTCTTCCGTATAATAATTGCGCCAGCGGCCGTTGCGATAGAGCTCCGTGTAATAATCCACTCGGCGCTCGGCCAGAGCGAGCCATTGGTGAGGGATTCGATCGAACAAGGCTTTCGCGTCCGCTGCCGACAGGATCGGCAGGGCCGCCACCGCCTGCTTGACCGGCGAAACCGCCGCGGCCGATTGGACCGGCGCATCGGCAACGTTGCTTGCAACCCGCGCCTTGCGGGAGCGGCGTCTGCGAACGGTTGCGGACTGATGACCCATGGCGTGTGGATAGGCCTCCACCCGCCCTGTTATCTGATTCGCCGGTATTCTGTCTGTCCGCCGTGCGGCGCTTAGACTCTTGTTATCCCCAACTCTGATTCGCGCTTGTTTGATTGGCGCTTGGCGAGGCTGGCCGCTTGCGAGTCGATTCGCGGAGGCAATGGCTTCACGACATTTTTATTTTTGTTTGCGCATGATCTTTTCTGAAAACGGGTTGCCGCTTTTCAGGATCGTGCACGTTAGAAGAACACCGGAAATTCAGGCGCCTTGCCGGGCACCCTCGCCTTCCACATTGGGCGTGGCGTATTGGATGAAGCTGTCCGGCAGCGTGGCGCCCCAATAGGTGCCGGTGCCACGCTCTTCTTCGTCCCAGGTCACCGGCTCCCAGTCGGGCGCCATGACCAGGAAGCTGCCGGTGTAGATTTCGACGCGGTTGCCGCCCGGCTCGTAGGTATAGAGATAGAAGCCCTGCGAGTTGTTGTGCTTGGACGGGCCGGCTTCGAGGAAGATGCCGTTTTCCGACAGGATGTCGGCGGCGCGCAGCACGTCGTCGCGGTTGTCCACCCACAGCGAGAAGTGATGCAGGCGCCCGTGCGCGCCCTTCACATCCACCACATAGGCGAGTTGATGATGGATCGCGGTCGGGCTCATCCAAGAGCCGATCTCGGTCTTGCCTTTGTCGTAACGTACTTGCTCGCGCAACTGGAAGCCGAGCAATTCTTGCGCGAATTTGCGGTTGGCCTCGACGTCCTTGGCGAGCAGCGCGAGATGATCGACCCGGCGCACGCAGACGCCGCGGCCGGTATATTTCTGCGGCAGGTTTTTCAGCGTCGAGTGCAGGCTCGCCGGCGCGACGAACTTCTGCTCCTCGTAATAGATTTCCATGACGTGGCCGTCGGGATCGCGGAACCGGTACGAGCGCCCGCGTCCGAAATCGCCATTGCTCCAGCCCAGGCCCAGGCCGGCATCATCAAGCGCCTTGGCGCGGCGCTCCAGCGCCTGCGCGCTGGTGGCGCGCCATGAGACGCAGCCGACGCCGGCATTGGCGGCGGCCGTCAATTTGAGCGTCGAGGTGGCGTAATCGCCGTAGCCGCGCAGATAGACCGAGGGACCGGATTGATGCACCGGCTCCATGCCGAGCAGATCGCGGAAATACCAGAGGCTTTTTTCGGGCTTGGGCGTGAATAACTCTACGCTGCCGAGGTGCGCGATATCGTGTAACGGTTCCGCCTGCGCCGCCATGACGACCCCTCCCTCTCCGCTCGCCCCACGGGCGCGGATTGCCAGCCGCGGGAGTGTTGCGGCGCGCCGGCCCGAACGCCTTGATAAAAATCAACCGGCGCGGCGCGGCCGGCGTCAGGAGGCTTTGAATTTCTTGGCGAGCGCGTCGGCGTTTTTCGCCAGCAGGCCGACATCGGCGCCGACCGCGACGAACAGATAGCCCCAGTCGATATAGCGGCGGGCTTCTTCCTCGTTGCCGGTGAGAATGCCAGCCGGCTTGCCGAGCTTCTTCAAGCGCTTGACCGCGTCCTGCATCGCCGCCTGCACCTCCGCGTGCTGCGGGTTGCCGAGATGGCCGAGCGAGGCGGCCAAATCCGAGGGACCGATAAAAACGCCGTCAATGCCATCGACCTTGGCGATCGCTTCGAGATTGTCGAGCGCGATGCGGGTCTCGACCTGCACCAGCACGCAGATTTCGGCATTGGCCTTGCCGAGATAGCCAGGCGTGCGGCCGTAGCGGCTGGCGCGCGCCGCCACCGACACGCCGCGGATGCCTTGCGGCGGATAACGCGTCGAGGCTACCGCGCGCTTGGCCTCCTCCACATTCTGCACGTAGGGGAACAGCAGCGACTGCGCGCCGATATCGAGCGCGCGTTTGGCCAGCACCGCGTCGTTCCAGGCCGGGCGGATAATCGGCGTCGTCGCACTGCCCTGCATGGCCTGGAGCTGGCCGACCAGATCGGGGATTTCGTTGGGCGAATGCTCGGTGTCGAACAGGATCCAGTCGAAGCCGCTGTCGGAAATGATCTCGGCGGCGATATTGCTGCACAGGCTCGACCACAGGCCGATCTGAAGTTTGCCGGCCGCCAGCGCGGCTTTGAAGGCGTTGTGTTGCATGGGTGTTGCCTCAGATGAACTGGATGGCGATGCCGCCGAGCGGGCCGTAATCGGCGTGGATGGTGTCGCCCTTTTGCGCGAACACGACGCGGGTGAACGAGCCGGCGAGCACGATGTGGCCGGGCTCAAGCGCGTGGCCGTGCGGGCCGATCTTGTTGGCGAGCCAGGCGACGCCGAGCGCGGGATGGCCGAGCACGCCGGCGGCCAAGCCGGTCTCCTCGATCTCTGAATTCTTGTACATGATGCCGCCGACCCAGCGCAGGTCGACGTCGAGCGGACCGACCGGGCGCCCGCCCAGCGCGATGCCGGCGGCGGCGCCATTATCGGCGACGGTGTCGACGATTCTGCGCTGGTCCTGGATGCGGGCGTCGACGATCTCGATCGCCGGCACGACATATTCGGTGGCGCGCAGCACGTCGGTGAGGCCGACGCCCGGACCTTGCAGGCGCTTGCCCATGATGAAGGCGAGCTCGACCTCGACTCGCGGCTTGCAGAAATCGGCGTGCTTCACCTTGGCGCCGTCGGCGATCATCTGGTCGTCGAGGATATAACCGTAGTCCGGCTCGTCGATCATCGACGAGCGCTGCATCGCCTTGGAGGTGAGGCCGACTTTGTGGCCGATCAGCTTGGCGCCGGCGGCGATCTTGCGTTGCGCCACTTCGGTCGAGATCGCGTAGCTGTCGTCGATGGTGATGTTGGGAAAGGTGACGTGCAATTGGACCGCCTGTTTGCGCTGCTTCTGCGCCTCCATCAGAATATCGGCGGCTTTGCTGCGTTCGGCGGCGGATAACATTGGTAGATTCCCCGGCTGGCTTGAACGGCGTGACCAGCATGGAGCATGACCCTCTGCCGACGATCAAGCCCCTTCCCCGGCGCCTGATCGGCGCTTAGCCTTCTACTTCAACGTCCGCGAGTAGTCCGGTGCATTCATGACCCCGCAAATCAACCGCCAGGTCCGCCTCAAGTCCCGCCCGTCCGGCGTTCCGCAGCCCGAGCATTTCGAGATCGTCGCCGCGCCCGTGCCGGTGCTCTCCGAGCGGCAGGTCCTAGTACGCAACGAGTATCTCTCGGTCGAGCCGGCGATGCGCGGCTGGGTCAGCGCCGTCGCCAACTACTCCAACCCGGTCGGCATCGGCGAGGTGATGCGCTCGTTCAGCGCCGGCACGGTGATCGCCTCGAGCCATCCCGGCTTCGCCGAGGGCGATCAGGTGATGGGCATGTTGGGTTGGCAGGACTACGCGGTCTCGGATGGCAGCAACATCGTGCGTAAGGTGAGGGAAAGCGATCTGCCGCTCTCGCTGTCGCTTGGTGTGCTCGGGCTCAACGGCATCACCGCCTATTTCGGACTGCTCGATCTGGGCAAACCGCGCCCGGGCGACACGGTCGTGGTCTCGACCGCCGCTGCCGCGGTCGGCTCGGCGGTCGGCCAGATCGCCAAGTTGATGGGATGCCGTACGGTCGGCATCACGGGCGGAGCGGAGAAGGTGAAGCTCTGCATCGACGAATTCCGCTACGATGCGGCCATCGACTACAAGGCCGGCAATATCGCGGGGCGGCTGGCGGCGGACTCCCCGCGCGGCGTTGATGTCTATTACGACAACACCGCCGCCGCGATCAGTGACGCGGTGATGATCCAGCTCGCGCTCGGCGCGCGCGCGGTGATCTGCGGCACCGCCTCGATTTCAAGCTGGGATCCGCCGCCGAGCGGCCCGCGCGTCGAGCTGCACCTGCTGGTCAAGCGCGCGCGCATGTCCGGTTTCATCATCTTCGATTACCAGCACCGCTACGAAGAAGCGATCGCGCGTCTCGCCGCCTGGGTGCGCGATGGCAGCCTGCGCTACCGCGAAGACATTGTCGACGGTATCGAGGATTGCCCCGGCGCCATTGCCGAACTCTACCGCGGCGAAAATCTTGGCAAGCGGGTCATCCGTCTCCGGCACTAGCCGGCTCGCCCCGTTGTCGCTGTCTAATGCTTCAGCTTCGGATCGACCTTGAACTTCGCCTGCGTCTTCTGCGTGATCTCGTCGACCGTGACCCCCGGCGCAAGCTCGATCAGCGTCATGCCGCCGGCTTTCCGGTCGATGTCGAACACGCCGAGATCGGTGATCACCATGTCGACGACGCCGGCGCCGGTGAGCGGCAGATTGCACTTGTGCAACAGCTTCGGATCGATACTGCTGTCCTTCGCCTTGGCGGTGTGCTCCATCACCACCACCACCTTCTTGACGCCGGCGACCAGGTCCATCGCCCCGCCCATGCCCTTGACCATCTTGCCGGGGATCATCCAGTTGGCGAGATCGCCGTTCTCGGCCACCTGCATGGCGCCGAGGATGGCGATGTCGATATGGCCGCCGCGGATCATGGCGAATGAATCGGCGGAGGAGAAAAAGCTGGTGGTCGAAATTTCCGTGACGGTCTGCTTGCCGGCGTTGATCAGGTCGGNNTCCTCGTCGCCCTCATAAGGAAAGGGCCCGAAGCCGAGCATGCCGTTCTCGCTTTGCAGCTGCACGCTCATGCCGTCGGGGATATAGTTCGACACCAGCGTCGGGATGCCGATGCCGAGATTGACGTAGAAGCCGTCGCGCAATTCCTTGGCCGCGCGTTCGGCCATCTGATCGCGGGTCCAAGCCATCAGACCTCCTCCCCTGTGCCGGCAGGTGCAAGACGCTTGCGCACGGTGCGCTGCTCGATGTGTTTGACTGCGTTCGGTACGTGCACGATCCGCTGCACATAGACGCCCGGCGTAACGATGTGATCGGGATTGATGTCGCCCGGCTGCACCAGGTGCTCGACCTCGGCGACGGTGACCTTGCCGGCGGTCGCCATCATCGGATTGAAGTTGCGCGCGGTCTTGCGGTAGACGAGGTTGCCTTCGGTGTCGGCCATCCAGGCGTGCACAATCGCCAGGTCCGCGACGATGCCGCGCTCCATGATGTATTTCTCGCCGTCGAATTCGCGTACTTCCTTGCCCTTGGCGATGTCGGTGCCGGCGCCGGTGCGGGTGAAGAAGGCCGGGATGCCGGCGCCGCCGGCGCGGATGCGTTCGGCCAGCGTGCCCTGCGGATTGAATTCGATCTCCAGTTCCCCGGCGAGATACTGCTGGGCGAACAGCTTGTTTTCGCCGACATAAGACGAAATCATTTTCTTGATCTGCTTGGTCTCCAACAACAGGCCGAGACCGGCGCCGTCGACGCCGGCATTGTTCGACACCACCGTGATATTTTTCACGCCGGAATCGCGGATCGCCAGAATGAGCGTCTCAGGAATGCCGCAGAGGCCGAAGCCGCCCGCGTGGATCAACATGCCGTCTTTCAGGACACCGGCCAGCGCGCTTTTTGCGTCGGGATAGACCTTCTTCATGCAACCCCACCACTCTCCCGGACAGTTCTGACCCTATCGAAACCTGAGAGAACATCAACAAGGCCATTCGATGCAAGCCTAGCGCGCGGCCGGCGGCGACGCCGGCGCCGCGGGTGGCGGCGATGCCGGCTCGGGAGGCGGCGTGATATCGGTGACCGGGTTGCGCGGCCGTACCGGGGCGGCCGGCGCGGCCGGGGCAGCCGGCACGACGGGAGCAGCCGTCTGCACCGTCAACCTGGTCGGCAGCGGCAAATGGTGCGGGTAATAAGTCCAGAACACGAAGACCGCGGCGAACAGGATCGCCGACAACAGGGCGCCCAGGAAGCGGCCGCCGAACGCCAGCAGAGTGCCGATGAGCGTGGCGAAAAACACGAACACCGCCAGGATCACGACATAGAACCAGTCCACGGCCGCCAGATCGATCGGCATTGCTGTCATAACGCATAGTCCCCTATCGGCATCGACATCGGATGTTACCCCAGACCCGCGATGCGGGTCACCTGTGCCCGGTTATTTCCCTGGCCTCTGTTTGTCATATTATAGCATGCGCGTGATCTTTGTCCGAAAAGCGGTTCCCACTTTTCGCGATCCCGCGCTATACCAGCGCGCCATGCCAAATCTCCTCATCCTCACCGAAATCCAGGAATCGATGCGGGCCCGCTACAAGGCCATGCTGCTGGAGCGGTTCCCGCAGCTGACCGTCAATGTGGTCGGCCACCACACCCTGGTAGAGCCCTTCATTGCCGACACCGAAATCCTCCTGTGCTTTTCCCCGCCGATGGCCGACCATGTGGTGCGCGACGCGTCCAAGCTAAAATGGATCCAGGCGCTCGGCACCGGCGTCGACAACATCGTCGACCTGCCCTCGCTCGGCAAAGAGGTGCTGGTCACCAACATCCGCGGCATTCATGGCGCGCCGGTGTCGGAAGCCACCATCGCGTTCATGCTCTCGCTCGCCCGCGATCTGCCGCGCTCGGTGCGCGCGCAGGAAAAAAGCGCGTGGGAGCGCTGGCCGGCGCAACTGCTTTCCGGCAAGACCGTCGGCATCCTCGGCGTCGGACTGATCGCGGAATATCTGGCGCCGATCTGCAAGACGTTCGGCATGACCGTGGTCGGCATCAGTTCGGCGCCGCGCCCGACGCCGAGCTTCGACCGCATTGTCAAGCGCGACGATCTCCTGAAGGTCGTGCCTGAACTCGATTTCCTGGTGGTGCTGACGCCGCTGATGCCCGAGACGCGCGGCATCGTCGGTGAGAAGGTCTTTGCCGCCATGAAGCCGAGCGCCTTTCTGGTCAATGTCGCGCGCGGCGGCGTGGTCGACGAACCGGCGCTGATCCAGGCGCTGGAGACCGGCAAGATCGCCGGCGCCGGCCT
>PMAF01000008.1 GCA_003152455.1 Hyphomicrobiales bacterium | reverse complement strand
GACTTGCCGGCGCCGTTGGGGCCGACGATGCCGACCGCCTCGTCGTGGTTCTTCGGATCGTAGAACCAGCGCAGCGCGCGCAGCGTGTCTTCCATGAAATCGACCAGTGCAGCGCGGTTCTTCTGGATATAGGGCGTGCGCGCCGCCCAGATGGCGAATTGGCTATGGCCCATCGCCTCCTTCTCGGTGAAGAGCAGCTTCGCCTTCTGGGCGAGCTCGGGATCGTAGGCGAACACTACCGGCTCGCTGATCAGCGCCACTTTGCCCTCGAGCAGCACCGCCTTCATGTTGGGAAAGCTGACCTCGACCGTGCTGTAGTCGCGCGGGTCCTCGAGGCCGTGCTTTTTCAGCATAGTGCGCATCGCCATGTCGACGCCGCTGCCGATGCCATTGGTGGCGACGACCTTGCCTTTCAGATCCTCGACCTTGTTGATGCCGCTATCCTTCAGCACCATATAGTGCTCGGAATAATTATCGCCGTAACCGTCCTGGAATTCGTCGGCGAAGACGCGCAAATCCTTCATGCCGGCGTTCTGGATGGCGATCGCCAGCGTCGGGAAGGTAAAGGGCACGACGTCGAGATCGCCCGAGGCGACCGCGGTGATCATCGCCGGCGTCGCCTGGAAATGCACCGCCTCGTAGGAATAGGTCTTGCCGAGATGGCGCGCGACGTCCGGTTTGGCGAAAAGGATGGGCTGCAGCTCGGGCGGCGTCACCACATAGCCGATGCGGATGCGCGGCAGATCGTCGGCGCGGGCGCCGCTATTCGGAAGCAGCAAAGCGGCGGCAAGCATGGCGAGCGCGAGATGACGCATCGGACCCCTCCCCTGATTTTGGGCAGCATCCCATGGGGCGGTCGGCGGCGTCAATTTCGCGCCGCGACGCGGCGCGACTGGTCAGCGTGGCGAGCCCGTGCCACTCTCCTCGGCAAGGAGCTCGCCCGATGGCCAAGACCAAGCCTGATATTCACGTCAGCATTTCGAAGGACGGTCCCTATATCGTCAGTGGCGGCATTCCGCTTGCCGAGCAGACCATCGTCGCCGATGCCGCCGGCGAGTCCGAGGCGTGGAAGCAGGGCAAGACCTTGCCGACGCAAAAAGACTATGCGCTGTGCCGCTGCGGTCATTCCAAGATGAAGCCGTTCTGCGATGGCGCGCATCTCAGGGTCAAATTCGACGGCAGCGAGACGGCGAGCCGCAAGCCTTATGTCGAGCAGGCGAAGCTGTTCGACGGCCCGGTGCTGGCGCTCACCGACGCGCAGGGTCTGTGCGCCTTCGGACGGTTTTGCGACCCGCACGGACAGGTGTGGAACCAGGTGGCGCAGGCCGACGATCCGAAAGTGAAAGCGATGTTCCTGCACCAGGTGGCGGAGTGCCCGGCGGGGCGTCTCGTCGCCTGGGACAAGGCGACCGGCAAGCCGATCGAGCCCAAGCTGCCGGTCTCGATCGGCCTGGTCGAGGACCCGGCGCAGCAATGCAGTGGGCCGCTCTGGCTGCGCGGCAGGATCGCGGTGATCTCCGAGGAAGACGATTATCACTACGAAGTGCGCAACCGAGTGACGCTGTGCCGCTGCGGCGCCTCCAAGAACAAGCCGTTCTGCGACGGGGCTCACGCCGCGATAAAATTTCGCGCAACGTGAGCGCCACCTCACTCAAACCTGGGAATTGGATCATGCGTCGGATTTTGCTCGGCTTGGCCTTGATGCTCGTCACGTTGCCCGCATGGGCGCAGGGCCGCGTCGATAACTGGCACCATTGCGTGGACAAAAATCCCGATCTCAGCATCGCCGGTTGCACGGCCGTGATTGAATCGGTGGGTCAGGAGAGCAATGAGGGATATGCCGACGCCTACTACAAGCGGGGCGACGCCTATTACCACAAGGGCCTCTACGACAAGGCGATATTCGATGAGACCCAGGCCATATCGCTCAAGCCCGATTTGACCGATGCCTACGGCAGTCGCGGCGTTGCCTATGAACAGCAGGGCCTCCGCAACAAGGCGATTGCCGATTACCGCGCGGCGCAGAAGATCGCCGCCGACCATCCGACCCGCGATGTGTTCGTTGCCGATCAGGCGCAGCAGGGCCTGAAGCGCCTCGGCGCCACGCCATAGGAGACCGCTCCCATGAATCCGCGCTGGCTCTGTCTTCCGGTCTTGAGCGCTATCCTTGCCGTGCAGGCGCAGCCAGCAGCGGCCCAGGATAATTGCTACGATTACTGCATCTACTCCTGCCCCTCCGGAGCGGATGCCTACAATAGCCGGAGCGAGTGCACCGGGAATTGCGCCACGCGCTGCAGCCCGGGCGGCGATCTGTCGCGGACCTGGAATTCCTCCCGCTCGACGCCCGTTGCGCCCTATGGGGCGATCGCCTATGGCAAGAAAAGCGGCGCAACCGGCCAGGTGGCGCTGACCAACTGCGCCGCGCATGGCGACGATTGCAAGATCGCGATCCGATTGACGTATAGCTGTGGCGCCGTGGCGGCGGCCGTGGATGGCGGCGCCGGCATCGCCGGCAAGGGATCGACGCAGGCCGAAGCCGAGAAAGCGGCGCTAACCGCCTGCGTCATTCACGCCGGCCAGAAGTGCGAGATCCAGGCCTGGACCTGCTCGCCCTGATCCCGCTCGCGCGCCAGACGGCGTGATTATTGATCGACGCCGGCCGCTCAGCTTTGTAGCTTGCTAATCGGATGGGTGGCCGAGCGGTTTAAGGCAGCGGTCTTGAAAACCGCCAGAGGTGAAAGCCTCTCGTGGGTTCGAATCCCACCCCATCCGCCAACCGCAGTGTCCCACAACGTTCGCGCCCGTTCTGGAACATCTGAAAACCCTGTGCTGATAACACGATAATTCGATCGGAACTGTGTTGAACCGTTCCGCAGCGTCTGCTATAATCCGGACCGAGTTTGATGGCTAGATTGATGGCCGGGGTTTTGTGGGCTGGGAGGCTCGGATGCTTGAGAAACTATCTCCGTTCACTACTGTCCGGTCAATAACCGAACAAATTCAATTGGTTATCGTCCATGACACGTGCGTAACCGTCGGCTGTTTGAAAAATTACAGATTCTATCGAGCTTTTTTCAAATACTGTCACCGAAAACACCTGCATCAATGTGTAGAGGGAGACGTCCAGCTTCAGCCGCTTCCGGACGATGGCGACCAGCACGTAGACCGACATCGCGATCCAGATCTGCGTCTTCACCGCGTTCTCGGTGGTTCCGTAGAACTTTTTGATCCGAAGGTGCTGCTTGATCCACTTGAAGAAAAGTTCCACCTGCCAGCGGCTCTTATACAGATCGCAGATCGTCAGAGCCGGCAGCGCTGTCTGGTTGGTCAGAAACACGAGTGTTTTTCCGGTCTTGGTGTCCCGAAAGCGCACCCGCCGGAGGTGCACGGGGTACTCTTGCTTCGTATAATGCCCATCCAGCCTGATCGTCTGATCGGCAATTACGCCGGTCGTGCGATCCGTCCGGGCGGAATACACTCGATGCGCATTGAGATTGGATTTGGCGCGGGTTACGAAAAAGGCGCCAGCCTGGTGCAACACATACAGGCGGGCGAAATCGACATACCCGCGATCCATCACATATATCGCGCCCGCTTCCGGCACAATCAGATCAAGAGCATTCACATCGTGCAGCTTGCCGTCGGAAATGTGGATGAAGCTCGGGATGTTGCCCCGTAGATCCAGCAAAGTATGCATCTTCACGGCGGACTTGGTTGAACGAAAATGTGCCCATGGGAACAAGGACAGACACAAATCTATGGTGGTCGAGTCCAACGCGTAAACCGTGTTGTCCAGGTCACCCAACAGGCTCTCGCCTGCATATAGACGTCTCGCCTGTGCGATTAACCGTCGGGCGAACTCCGCATAAATGCGCCAGTCCCGGACTTCGTTCGCATCAGCCAGTGTCGACCGCCGGACCAGTCCGCGAAACCCCATGTGCAGGAGCTTCGCAGGCTGAGCCGACAGGCACGCCTCTACATCGCGCAAGCTTTCGCGGTATGTCAGCTGAGCGAACGCCATGGCCCGGTATTGCTCGGTGCAAGGAAATGTTTGCACCGAGTGGTCACCATGATAGCGCGCGACGATCCGCGTGAATGTGCTCCAAGGTAGGCAATCCATCAGCTGCGAGAACAGCGTCTTTCCGGCGTTCATCGGCGGACCCTCCCCCGAAAAGGGTCGGGCAAACCGCCATCAACTTCAAACCGACACCACCTAAAATCGTCGAAAAACCGTTATCAGTCAGACACTTCGCGTCGGTTCGTTCGGAAAACTCCGGACAGTAGTG
>PMAF01000144.1:29746-64653 GCA_003152455.1 Hyphomicrobiales bacterium | reverse complement strand
AACCTTGTCGCGCACCGGGCGCCCGTTGACGAACAGATATTGCCCGAGCGTGTTGGCGCGCGACAGCGTCGGTAGGCCGGCGAAACCTTCGACGCGCACGCCCTCGCGCTCGGCGTCGATGGCAATGGCGTTGGCGCGGAAGTCGGGGCCAAGCACGTCGCCGAGCCGCGTCAGCTCGTCACTGGCCGCGCCCCAGGCGACGGGCGCGCGTTCCTCGCCGGCGAGCGTGAAGGCGACGTCCGGCCGGCTCATGGCGAGGCGACGCACCACCTCGCGCACGGCTTNNCGCCGGCGTCGACGGTGATGGTCCAGGCGTGCGGCTCGGCCTTGTGCCGCGTCGTGATGGTGAGACGCGCCACCGCGCCGATCGAGGGCAAAGCCTCGCCGCGAAAGCCGAGCGTGTCGATGGCGAGCAGGTCGTCGCCTTTGAGCTTCGAGGTGGCGTGGCGATCAACGGCCAGCGCCAGATCGGCGCGCGTCATGCCCTCGCCGTCGTCGGCGANNCCACTTCGCCGGCGGCGATGCGGTTGACCATGGCCTCGGGCAGCTGGCGGACGGGCATTGAATTGGCCTAATTCGAGTTCAGCCCAACTCTATCGACGCAATACGTCACCCGCGAGGCGCGGCGGCAATCTACCCCCGCTATTCAAAGCTCGGCTTGCCGCCGCGGAGGCTTTTAATCGCGGAGCGGTGCTTTTTGCCCTCGATCCGCTTTCGTTTCTGGGCTTTCGGGACCTTGGTGGCGCGGCGCGGCACCGGTCGCACGGCCGCCTGGCGGATCAGGTCAAACAGCCGCTCGCGCGCGTCGGCGCGGTTGCGCTCCTGGGCGCGGTGGCTCTGCGCGATGATGACGATGACGCCTTCTTTGGTGAGCCGCTTGCCGGCGAGCCGCATCAGCCGAACCGCGACATCGTTGGGCAGCGACGGCGATTGGCGCACGTCGAAGCGCAACTGCACAGCCGAGGACACCTTGTTGACGTTCTGACCGCCCGGCCCGGACGAGCGCACGAAGCTCTCCGACAACTCGGAGTCGTCGATTGAGATGGTGTCGGTAATTCGGTGCATGATTCGCCATCATGCGTTATCCCAGGGTGCGGGCGAAGCCCGCGGAATGACTAGGAGGTGAGATATTTCTTCGCCAGCACCTTGCCCTCTTCCACCGCCGGCTGGTCGAAGGCATCGAGGCCGAGCAGATGCGCGGCGATGATCGTCTCCAGCATGAAATGCATCAGCAACTCACCGAGGCTTTCCTCGTCGAGCTGCGAAAGGTGAATGGTGCGCACCGGGCAGCCGTTCTTCACCAAAGTTTCGGCGGTGGCGCGGCCTTCCGCCGCAACCAGGTCGCCGATGGTCTTACCCGCAAAATCGGGTTCGCCGACGAGCTTGGCGAGTTCGCCGTCCATGCGCGGCCCAAGCCCGGCGGCATCGACGGTGACGACGGTGAACAATTTGTCGCGCGGCCCGCCGAGGAACAATTGCACCTGGGAATGCTGATCGACCGGGCCGAGGGCCGCTACCGGCGTGGTCCCCTTGCCGTTCTTGCCGAGGCTCTCGCCCCAAAGCTGCACGTACCAGTGCGTGAAGCGCTCCAGCCGGTCGGCATAGGCCATCAGCACGCTGATGCTTTTACCCTTGGTTTCGGCCAACGACACGGCCAATGCGGCGCCGAGCGCGGCCGGCACCTCTGACGGCTTCTTCTTTGCCAGCACCGGCGCGAGCGCCAGGCCCGCGCCCTCGCGCGCCGCTGCGATATCGAGATCGAGCATCGCCGCCGGCAACAAGCCGACATTGGTGAGCGCCGAGAAGCGCCCGCCGACGCCGGTATGATGATCGAGGATCGGCACGTGATATTTGCCGAGCAGGCCGCGCAGGCCATTGGACTTGCCCGCCTTGGCCGGTTCGGTAAGGCCGAGGAAAATATCGGGGATGCGCGTTCCGAGCCCGGCCGCCTGCACCGCCGACAGCACGGCGATGGTCTGCATCAGCGTCTCGGCGGTGCCGCCGGATTTCGAAATGGCGACGAAGCGCGTGGTCTGATGCGGCAGCTTCGCCAACAGTGTCTCGAACGTGCCGGCATCGAGATTGTCCATGAAGTGCAAGTGCGGCGGCTGGCGCAGACTGGCTACCCCCGGCACGGCGTAGCCGGCGAGCTGCGCCAGCGTCTGCCCGCCCAGGCTGGAGCCGGCGGTGCCGAGCAGGACGATATCGGTGGCGCCCTGCGCCAGCCGGCGGGCGGTGTCCCGGATCCCCGGCAGATCGTCATGGGTTTCCGGCAGCCGCAGCAGCGCCAGGCCGCCGTCGGCATGGCGCGCGCGCAAGCTTTCGAGCGCGCCATCCGCGCGGCCTAGCGCCTCGTTCAACGCCTTGTCGCTGACGCCGTGCGGCCCGATGTTGCGTTCAAGCGCGCCGTCGATGGATTGGTGTATTGCCATGGCTGCGGGACTATCTGCCCTTAACGCGCCCGGCGCGCAACGGTTCACTCGGGGGTCGAGGTCAATCCTTTTGGCCTGCCGGCCACAGTGACCAGCATACCGCCGCTAAAGAGCCGCTTGGCCACCCGCTTGGCGTCCTCGATGCCGACCCCGTCGATCATGGCGCCGCGGCGCTGAATATAATCGATGCCGAGATTGTCGAGCTGGATCTGGGTGAGCTGAGCGGCGATCTTGGCCGAACTGTCGAGCGAGAGCGCATACGCGCCCTTGAGGTAGGACTTGGCCGCCGCCAGTTCCTCGGCGGTCGGGCCGTTCTCGGCCATGCGCTTGGTTTCGCTCTCGACGATCGCCAGCGCCTCGCCGGTGCGGTCGGCGCGGGTCGCGGTGCCGCCGAGCACGACGGCCGTGCGGCGGAACCAGGCCAGGTTTTCCGAGACGCCGTAGGCCAATCCGCGCTTTTCGCGCACTTCCTGGTACAGGCGCGAGGAGAACGTGCCGCCGCCCAGGATGTGATTGACGATATAGCCGGCCATGAAATCGGGATCGTGACGGGCAAGGCCCTGGCCGCCGAAGGTGACCACCGCCTGCGGCACGTCGAGATTGATGACGATCAAACGGCCCATCCCGCGCGGGCTGGCGCTGGCAATCGGCTTGAGGTCGCCCTTCACCGACAGGCCGGCGAAAGCGCGGTCGATCAGAGCGCCGGCGGTCTTGGCGTCGATATCGCCGACGATCGAGATCGTCAGGCCGTTGCGCGCGAAAGCGCGGCGCACATAGTCGCGCATGTCGTCGGCGGTGATGCGCGGCACCGTCTCCGGCGTACCGCTGCTTTCACGCCCGTAAGGATGGCCGGGGAACGCCGTCTCCCACCAGCGCCGGCTGGCGATGCTGCTGGGGTTGGTGCTGTCGCGCCGCAACGACGCCAATACCTGCCCGCGCACACGCTCGACCGCGTCGGCGTCGAAGCGCGGCGAGCTCAGCGCCAACCGTAATAGATCGAAGGCCTCGTCGCGGTGCTCGTTGAGCGTGCGCAGCGAGCCGCGGAAATAGTCGCGCGCGACTTGGAAGCCGAGCTCGATAGCGTGGTTTTCAAGTCTTTTGTGAAAGGTGGTGCCGTCGAGGTCGCCGGCGCCCTCGTCGAGCAAGTCGCCGGCGAGATTGGCGGTGCCCGCTTTGTCGGCCTCGTCTTGGGCGGAGCCACCATGGAACGCGTAATTGAGCGCAACCAGCGGCACGGCATGCTCGCGCACCAGCCAGGCCTCGATGCCGGACGGGCTGACGATCTTCTCGATCGTCATCGCCGAAGCGGCGGGTACAATCGCGAACAGCGCGAACGCGGCCAGCGCGGCGGCCGTCAAAAACCGCGTCATGATTTCTTCTCCGCCTGCGGGCTCACGTCCTTGATCAGGTAGCCGGTGACCGAGCGGCGTTTGTCGAGCCACTGGCGGGCGGCGTCCTGCACTTCTTCGGCGGTGACCGCGCGGATGCGTTCCGGCCAGTTGCGCACGTCGTTGACGCTTGCGCCGGTCGTCAACGCAGCGCCGTACCAGCGCGCCATGCTGACCTGGTTATCCTGGGCATAGACGGCGTCGGCGATCAGGCGCGACTTGGCGCGCTCCAGCTCCTCGGCCGACACGCCCTTGGCGATCAGCTCCGCCAGCACGCCGTCGGCTTCGAGCTGCGGCAGCGCGATGCCCTGGCGCGGCGCGACAGAGACCTCGAACTTCGACATGTCGAGCGCGGAGCTGTCGTACCAGGCGGCGGCGCTCACCGCGACGCGCTTGTCCACCACCAGAGCGCGATAGAGCCGGCTGTTGGAGCCGGTGCCCAGAATATGCGCGAGCACCTCGAGCGCTTCCGACTGGCCCCGCTTGGCGGTGCGGAAAGACGGCACCAGATAATCGCGTTGCAGCAGCGGCTGCTCGACCCGCGGATCGGCGAGCGTCAACGAGCGCACCGCCACCGGCGGCGGCTCCTGTGGACGCTGGCGCGGTAGGATATTGCCGTGGCGAGCAACCTTGCCGTAGGTGTCTTGTGCGAATTTCAGCGCCTCATCCGGCGCGACGTCGCCGGCGATCACAACCACCGCATCGTTGGGGGCGTAGAAGCGCCGGTAAAAACCGATGGCGTCGTCGCGCGTCAGCTGCTCCATCTCGTGGCGCCAGCCGATCACCGGC
This sequence comes from Hyphomicrobiales bacterium, assembly GCA_003152455.1. Taxonomy (GTDB): domain Bacteria; phylum Pseudomonadota; class Alphaproteobacteria; order Rhizobiales; family Xanthobacteraceae; genus Pseudolabrys. The sequence goes on along the minus strand of PMAF01000144.1, from coordinate 60,044 downwards.
TTGCCGTAAGGATGGTTGAGGAACAGCGCGGCATCAATTTGAATCCCCAAGCGCGCGCGCGGATTGTTCTCGATGCGCATGTTCTCCTCTTCGAGGATGACGTTGCGCTCGGGCAGCACCACCTGGTCGGTGAGCTGCAGACCGGTCATGCGGTCGGCCTCGAATTCCATCACGGTCTTGAGCTGCTCGCTCGGCACGCGCTGGTAAAAGGTGGTGTAGTCGCTCGAGGTGAAGGCGTTTTCCTGGCCGCCGACGTGGGCGACGGCTTGCGAGAAGGTGCCGGCCGGATGTTTCGCCGTGCCCTTGAACATCAAATGTTCGAGGAAGTGCGCGAGCCCCGACTTGCCCGGCGTCTCGTCGGCGGCGCCGACTTTGTACCAAATCATGTGCGTAACCACTGGCGCGCGGTGGTCGGGAATGACGACCAGTTCCAATCCATTCGCCAAAGTGAAGTCGGCGACCGGAGCGCCCGCCGGCTCAGCCAATGCCGGGCTTGCAACAAGCGCCGCGGCGATGATCGCAGCGGCGCCCATGAGCGGTCGGATATGCCAGGACTGCTGCGATGACATGAGTTTCAAAATCCGCCGCTGGCGGCCCTCGACCACCCGGCTCAGGCCGGCGACGAGCAAGAGCACACGATGCAAAACGTATCGGCTTACTGAATGCCCACCGGATGGTTGGTCAGGTATTCGGCTGACGTGGGAGCAACCACCTTCGTCTGGCCAACGCCATAGGGCTGCTGCGGTGACGGCGTCTGGTAACCGGGCGGCGGTTCGGTCAGAGACGCGCGCGGCGGCTCGCCGGTGAAACTGTTGCTTTCCGGTTCGTCTTTCGCGAACATCTTACTGAAGATATTGCCCGTGGACCCGAGTTTCGAGGGCGAGATCGGATTGCCGGACCCGTAGGGCGAGCTTTCGTACGAACCGCCGTCGCCCTGGCCCGCGACCTTGCGCGGCTTCGGACCCGGCGTCAGTTCGTCCGGCCGTAACACGCTCTGGTCATGCAGAAGCGTCTGATCGGCGTTCAAAGCCGATTTTCGCTTCTCTTGCGCAGCCTCTTCCTTCCTGCGTTTCACGTCGGGATCGATAGGCCAAGCCGGGTTATTGGCGATTGCGGCATCGGATCGCTCCGGCGGCGGCAGGTCGTGGCTCGGCGGGATCACCAGCGGAGCGCGTTCCTCGTAGTTGATCGCTTCGCCGTCCCGGCGCAGGCCGAGGCTTTCCATGACGCCGCGCAAAATTTTGGTGTCGATCGGAACGTCATCGTCGCCCGCGAATGCCGGCACCGAACTCGCCAGCAAAGCGGCGCCGAGCATCAGGCATAGCGCCGCACGCGCGGTGAAAATTCTGGTCGGGCGTGTCGGCCGTGCGTTCATGCGGAACTGACCTCTGCCACTCGAATCCTGAAGAAATGCGCGTTTCGGCCTAACTTATTGCCTTGGATCAGGGCGCTTTTTGGGCACGTTCCCCGGCCAGGGATTCATACAGCAGGCCTATCACCCCGGCAACGATCGCGACGTCGGCTAGGTTAAAGACGTACCAGCGGAACTGCCAAGTTGCCGTGGATACGTGGAAAAACACGAAATCGGCGACCCAGCCATAGGCCAGCCGGTCGATGGCGTTGCCAACCGCCCCCCCGACGATGAGGCCGAGCGACAGCGCGGTCAGGCGGTCTCGCGAGCGCGCCAGCCACAGCCAAAGCAGCAGCACCGCCAACGCCTTAAAGCCGAGCAGGACCCATTGGCCGATGGCTCCTTGGGTCTGGAACAAGCCGTAGCTGATGCCGGTGTTGCGGGTGAGCACGAAATCGAAAAATGAGCCAAGCCGCAGCGGGCGGTTGGTAAGATCGAACACGAACAGCAGATAAAGCTTGCTGGCCTGATCGAGCAGGCAGGCGACGGCTGCCACGGCAAATCCGAAACGCGTCAGCGGGCCAATAAGATAGCTGCGCATTCACTCCGCCGCCTTGCGCATGGTTTCCCATTCGCGCAGCGCCTTGGCGTCGCGCGGCGAGACGTCGGGATAGTCGGGATCGGCGCCGATGGTGGTGAGAATCTTCCACGAACGCGCGCACTTGGTGCCTTCGGCGAGATTGGGGATGACCGCCACGCCCGGCACGTCGGGCAGGCTGAAAACGCCTTCAGAACTGCCGACGTTGCGCAAGGTCAAGGCAGACGTAATGCAGACCTCGGCCAGGTCAACGTCGAGCACGGCCTCGAACAAGTCTTCGGCTGTGATCAGAACAATCGGGTGCGCTTCGAGCGACGACCCGATACGTTTTTGCGCGCGCTCGATCTCCAGCGCGCCGGTGATGACGCGCCGCACGGTGCGAACTTTCCGCCATTTGTCGGCGAGCTTGTCGTCGCGCCAGGCGGCCGGCACTTCGGGGAACAGTTCGAGGTGCACCGACTTCGCCGCCGCGCTATAGCGCGAGGCCCATGACTCTTCGGCCGTGAAGCACAGCATCGGCGCCAGCCACACCACCGTGCAGCGGAACAGCTGATCGAGCACGGTGAGGCAAGCCTTGCGCGTCGCCGACGAGTAGGCGTCGCAATAGAGTGCGTCTTTGCGGATGTCGAAATAAAACGCCGAAAGGTCCGACGTCATGAAGGCCGAGAGCGCGGCGAAGATGCGCTTGTAATCGAAATCGGCGTAAGCCTTGCGCACCAGTTCGTCGAGCTCGGAAAGCCGGTGCAGCATCAGCCGCTCCAGCTCCGGCATCTTCTCGAACTTGACGCGCTCGTCCTCGTGGAAATGCGCTAGCGAACCCAGCATCCAGCGCACGGTGTTGCGCAGCTTGCGATAGGTCTCGACGGTGGTTTTCAAAATTTCCGGCCCGATGCGCAGGTCGTCGGCGTAGTCCGACGCACAGACCCACATGCGCAGAATGTCGGCGCCCGACTGCTTGATCACGTCCTGCGGCGCGGTGACGTTGCCGGTCGACTTCGACATCTTGCGGCCCTGCTCGTCGAGCACGAAGCCGTGCGTGAGCACCACGTCGAAGGGCGCCCGCCCGCGCGTGCCGCAACTTTCCAGCAGCGAAGANNTGCTGGTCGCTGCCTTCCAGATACATCACGGTATCCTTGCCGCCGTCCATCTTGCGCTTGATGCCGGCGAGCTGCGGGAAATGCACCTCGTCCTCCAGCACGAAGGCGTGCGTGGAGCCGGAGTCGAACCAGACGTCGAGAATATCGTCGACCTTTTTCCAGGTATCGTTGGCGAGCTTGCCCAACAAGCGCTCGCGCGCGCCCGGCTTGTACCAGGCGTCGGCGCCCTCCGCCTCGAAGGCCTCGACGATGCGGACTTCGACCTCGGGGTCTTGCAGAATCTCGACCGAGCCGTCCGGCTTCTCCTTGATGAACACGGCAATGGGCACGCCCCAGGCGCGCTGGCGCGAGATCACCCAGTCGGGGCGCTGCTCGATCATGCCGGTGATGCGGTTCTGGCCTGCGGCAGGCACCCAACGGGTGACGGAGATCGCCTGCAGCGCGCGGGCGCGCAGCGTATCGCCGCGCTTCGCGATGTCTTTATCCATCGCGATGAACCACTGCGGCGTATTGCGAAAGATGATCGGCTTCTTCGAACGCCACGAGTGTGGATATTGATGCTTCAGGCGGCCACGCGCGATGATCATATGCGCATCGATCAGCGCCTTGATCACCGCCTCGTTGGCGTCGCCCTTTTCGCCCTTGTCGTTGATGACGCGCTTACCCTCAAACCCCGGCGCTTGTGCGGTGAAAGCACCATCTTCGTCCACCGTGTAGGGAATGGCCGTATCAATATCGCTCGCTTCGAGGGAAGACTTCTCGCTCATCCAAATTTCAAAGTCGTCGCGGCCGTGGCCCGGCGCCGTGTGTACAAACCCCGTACCGTCTTCATCGGTAACGTGATCACCATCAAGAAGCGGCACGATGAATTCGTAACCTCTGCCGCGGAACGGATGCTTCAGTGTCATGTTATCCAGCACTTTCGCTGGAACGTCAGCCCCCTTTTCGAAAGCTGTCACTTTCGCTTGCTTAAAGACTTCAGCGGCAAGCTTTTCTGCCAAGATAAACAGGTCTCCAGTCTTCGCCCAGTTCTCTGTCGCTGCTTCGGTCACCCGATAAAGTGCGTAATTGATCCTTGACGAAAACGTCACTGCGCGATTGCCTGGCAGTGTCCAAGGCGTGGTGGTCCATATCACGACGGACGCATTTGCTAGCTTTTGATCGTCGGTTTGCGAAACCGGAAACTTCACCCACACCGTGTCGCTGGTGTAATCCTCGTATTCGACCTCGGCCTCGGCGAGCGCGGTCTTCTCCACCACGCTCCACATCACTGGCTTGGAGCCGCGATAGAGCAAACCGTTGGCGGCGAACTTCATCAGCTCGCGCGCGATCTGCGCCTCGGCGAAATTGTCCATCGTCGTATAGGGATGCGCCCAGTCGCCCTCGACGCCGAGCCGCTTGAACTCCTCGCGCTGCACCTCGAGCCAATGCTGCGCATAGGCGCGGCACTCCTGCCGGAACGCCACCATCGCCGCCGGGTTGGAGAAATCCGGTTTCGGCTTGTTCTTAGAGCGGTAATTCTCCTCTTCGATCTTCCACTCGATCGGCAGGCCGTGNNAGGATCTTGTTGAGCGCGTGGCCGATGTGGATGTTACCGTTCGCATAGGGTGGGCCGTCGTGCAGAGTGAATTTCTCGCGGCCTTGTGCCGCGGCGCGCAGCTGGTTGTAGAGATCGCCCTCCTCCCAGCGCTTGAGGATTTCCGGCTCGCGCTGCGGCAGCCCCGCGCGCATCGGGAAATCCGTCTGCGGCAGGAACAGCGTCTCGGAGTAGTCGCGCTTCGGCGTATTCATGGGCGCTTACTAGCAGGCGGATTCGACATCGGAAAGGCTGCTGTCAGCTTAGTCGAGAGAGCGAAGCGTGCTTTCTTATCCCTCCCCTGAAAGGGGAGGGCATAGGCGGCCTTCGGCCGCCGCTTTCACTACAAGAACGCCGATGCAGAGCATCGGCTATGGAGCGAAGCGAGCCGGGGTGGGGTTACGCATCCCCCACCCGGTCGGCTTCGCCGACCACCCTCCCCCGCAAGCGGGGGAGGGATAAGAAATCAAATCACCCCCAGCACCGGAAACGCCTTGCCGGCGCGCTTTAGCACGGCGCGCGCCTGGGCGCTGTCGGCCGCGATCTGGCGCTTGAGCGTCTCGACGGAATCGAATTTCTGCTCGTGGCGGATCCAGCCGATGAAGGCGACGTCGATGGTCTGCCCGTAGAGATCGCCGTCGAAGTCGAACAAAAACACCTCCAGCAGCGGCGCGCCGCCGTCGAACATCGGGCGCACGCCGAAATTGGCCACCCCGTCGTGGCGCTTGCCGGCGATGCCGGCGCGCACCGCGTAGATGCCGTGCTTGAGGCCGCACGAGGGATCGAGCTTGAGATTGGCGGTGGGAAAGCCGAGTTCGCGCCCGCGCTTGGCGCCGTGGATGACCTCGGCGGAAACGAACCAGGGCGCGCCCAGGAGTTCGGCCGCCTCCACCACCTTGCCCTGGCTCAACGCCATGCGGACGGCGCCGGAGGACACCGGGCGGCCCTCATCCTCGAGCGGCGGCACGATGTCGACGGCAAAGCCGAGGCGCGCGCCCTGCTCGGCCAGATAGGCCGGCGAGCCGGCGCGCTTGTGGCCGAAATGGAAATCGAAGCCGATCGCCGCGCCGCCGATGCCGAAGCGCCCGACCAGAATGCGCTCGATGAAATCCTCCCGCGACGTGGCGGCGAGTTGGGCGTCGAAGGTCATGACGATGGCGCCGTCGAGCCCGGTGGCGGCGAGCAGGCGCAGCCGGTCGCGGTCGCTCGAAAGCTGGAACAACGCGTCCTGCGGCCGCAGGAAAAGCCGCGGGTGCGGCGCGAAGGTCAGAGCCGCCGCGGGGCGGCCGAGTTCCTTGGCGCGTTGCAGCGCGGCGCCGATGACGGCGCGGTGGCCACGATGGACGCCGTCGAAATTGCCGATCGCCACCACGGTGCCGTGCAGCGGACCGATATCGACGGCTTCGGCGCCTTGTGCGCCTTCGCGGACGATGTGGAAGGCTCGGGATTTGCTCATTTTCGCGCCATGGCGCCCTTTCGCGCCGGATACGGTTAGCGCTTGGTTAATAAACTTTCAAATTAACCGGATATTCAATGCCGGGGGATACCTTCCGCCAATTCTGGGGGGCCCTTCGCAGGGCATAGCACCATGGCTGTCGACACTACGATACCGATCCTGATCGTCGACGACTACAACACGATGATCCGCATCATCCGCAATCTTTTGCGCCAGCTCGGCTTCGAGCATATCGACGAAGCCAACGACGGCTCGATGGCGCTCGCCAAGATGCGCACGCGCCAATATGGCCTGGTGATCTCCGACTGGAACATGGAGCCGATGACCGGCTACGACCTGCTGCAAGAGGTGCGCAACGATCCGGGTCTCGCGAACGTGCCGTTCATCATGGTGACGGCGGAGTCGAAGACCGAGAACGTGATCGCGGCCAAGCGGGCGGGCGTGTCGAACTATATCGTCAAGCCGTTCAACGCACAGACGCTCAAGAGCAAGATCGACGCAGTGTTCGACGCCAAGCCCACCCCGGCGGGCTGATCTCACCACGTCAATTCGCGCATCACCGCTTTCGGCCTGCCGCCGGCGGCGGCGAAAGTCGCGCTGAGCGCGTTGCTATCGGGCCGCTCGCGGCCGCCCAGTTCCTCGGCGTGGATGCCCGAGGTCACGAACAGGAAATCGACGCCGGCCGTGCGCGCGCCTTTAAGATCGGTGCGCACCGAATCGCCGATGGCCAGCACGCGGCTGGCCGCGACCTTGCGGCCGGCGGCGGCCTGCGCCTTGGCCAGCGCCATGTCGTAGATCGGCCGGTAGGGCTTGCCGGCGTAGAGCACCTCGCCGCCCATGGTAGCGTAAAGGTCGGCGAGCGAGCCGGCGCAATAGACCAGCCTGTCCCCGCGCTCCACCACCACGTCCGGATTGGCGCAGACCATGAACAGCTTGCGGGCCAGCATGGTTTCGAGCCGCGCGCGATAATTCTCCGGCGTCTCCACGTCGTCATTGTCGAGCCCGGAGCAGACCACGTAATCGGCAGTCTCAAGCGGGGCGACATTGAAGCCCGTGAACATCGAGCGGTCGCGTTCCGGCCCGAGATGGAACAGGCTCTGCCCGGGGCGCGCCTCGATCACGGCGCGGGTGACGTCGCCGGAGGAGACGATGGCGTCATAAATTTCGCGCGGCACATGCATCTTTTCGAGCTGGCGCGCCACCACCGTGCTTTGACGCGGCGCGTTGGTGATCAGGATCACCGCCGCGCCGCGGGCGCGCGCGCGCATCAGCGCGTCGCAAGCGTGCGGAAAAGCCGTCACACCGTTATGCACCACGCCCCAGACGTCGCACAGCAGCACGTCGTAATCGGGCGCCAGAGACGAGAAATGCGGGACCAGGGGCAAGACGGCGGTTCAGCCGGTGCCGGCAGCGACCAATTCGCCCGCCGCCTGGGTCGCTACGGGCGTGCCTTGCAGCGACTCCGGCCGCACCGGCCGCGGCGGCGAGAACAGGAAGCCCTGGCCGAAGCGCACGTCGAAGTCGAGCAGATCGACCACCATGCTTTCGGTCTCGACGCGCTCGGCGATGAGATCGATGCCGGAGCGCGCCAACAGGTCGGCGAGATCACCCTGATGAATGTCGCTCTTCGCCGCGAACGCGGGATTGAGCAGCAACGCCGCCGGCACCTTCAGGAAGCGGAACCAGCGATCGGCCAATTCCTTCGGCTCCATGCGCAGGTCGGCGACATGATCCATGGAGAAGCGGAAGCCGCGTTCGGCCAGCGCCGCCAGGCTTTCGTGCTCGATCGTCCCGAAGGTGCGATAGGCCTTCTGCGTGAACTCCAAGATCAGCGCGCCGCTGAGCGCGCGGTTGGCGTCCATGAAATCGAGGAAATGCCGGAAGTACACCGGATCGCTCAGGGTCAAGCCGCAGACATTGCAGAACACGCCGATGTCGCGGTTCTTCAATTGCAGGCGGCGCGTCACCTGCACGCAGCGGAACAGCAGCAGGTTGTCGATCCTCGGCATCAGCCCGGCGCTTTCGGCGATATCGATGAATTCGCCGGCCGGCACGATGTCGCCGTCTTCGGTGCGCAGGCGCGACAGCGCCTCGTAATAGCGCACCTTGCGCTGCGGCAGCGTGACGACCGGCTGCAGATAAAGATCGATGCGGTGGGCGTCGGCCGCCTTGTCGATCAAGGCGACAATCTCTTCGCGGCTCAGGCCGCGGAAGTGGCGGGCGCTCGTGGCGCCGCTTTCGCTCACTGCCGGCGCGCCGGCGGCGGCGGGCGGTGGCGCGGGCGGCGTCGGCGTTGGCGGCGCCGGCAAGGCGCCCTGCTCCTGCAACACGGTGCCATGGCTTGCGACAGTTTCGGCGAGTTGCAGCACCAGGCAGCCCAATTCGCCGATCTCGGTGGCGATCGGATCGATCGTGCCGCGCACCCGGTCCACGGTGCCGTCGACGCGGCCTTCCATGACGGCAACCCGGCGCGACATCTCGGCCATTTGGCGGGCGAGGTCGCCGGTGCCGCGCGACAGGTCGGCGATCTGGTCGCCGAGATCGTTGCGGTCGGCCAGGCGGCCGCTGACATTGGTGTAGAGCGCCATGATCAGGAGCGCGGCCAGCGCAGCGATCACCGAGTCGCGGGCCTCGACCTTGAGGCCGAGATAGAGCACAGCCCCGATCGAGCAGGCGATGAGCACCATGCAGACCGCAATGAAGATGGCGCTGATACGACGCATGAAGCCGATCCCAGGCCGAAGCTTGTGCAATCTACGGGCTGATGTGATTCGCGCCCCCAGCCACCAATGTCCATAACAGCGCGGGTCCGCGCAACACGAACACCTGCTATGGTAGCGCCAATTCGCCCGTTATTCGCAAGAACTTGAATGGTTTTGAAACCTGAGCCGATGCCGGCGTCCCGCCGCATGCCCATTCTGGCCTGGGTCGCCGCCCGCCCCGGCCACGCCTTTGCCGCCTTCCTGGCCCTGCACGCCGCGGTCTGGACCGCGCTGCCGACGCTGCTTTACCCCAATTTGCCGCTCGACCTGATCGAGGCGCTGGTCTACGGCCGCGAATGGCAGCTCGGCTACGACAAGCTGCCGCCGCTGCCCTGGTGGCTGGTGCAGATCGCCTACCGGCTCGTCGGGCACGACTTTGCCTATTATTTGCTGGCGCAGATCGCGGTCGTGGCCGGCTTTGCCTTCGTCTACCGCGCGGCGCGGCCGCTGGTCGGGACGCTGGGCGCGCTCACGGCCGTGTTCATCATCGACGGCCTGCACTACCTCAACTACACCTCCGCCAAGTTCAATCATGACGTCGTCCAATTGCCGTTCTGGGCGATGGCCGGCTTTGCCTTCCACCGCGCGCTGCGCGGCCGGCAGACGATGGATTGGCTGCTGCTCGGATTGGCGGTCGGCCTGTCGCTGTGGGCGAAATATTTCGTCGCCGTGCTGGCGATCCCCTTGGCGCTGTTCGTCTTGATCGATCGCGACGCGCGCAAGACCTTAGGCACGCCGGGACCCTATATCGCGATCGCCGCCGCGCTCATTACCATGGCGCCGCATCTGGTCTGGCTGGTGCGGAACGATTTCCTATCCTTCGCCTATGCGGAGCACCGCGCGCTGCCCTCGCGCGGGCTGATCGACCATGTCTGGCACCCGCTGCAATTCGCGGTCAGCCAATTGTTTTTTTTGATTCCGTCCTTGCTGATCGCAGCGCCGCTGTTTTATCCGCGCGCGGCAGCCGGCGCGACGCCGGCCGCGCCATCGGCCGACGCTTTCGACCGCCGCATCGTCACGCTGCTCGCCTTCGGACCGATGGCGGCGGTGCTGGCGCTTGCGGCGTTAAGCGGCCGCGGCACCGTGGCGATGTGGGGCTACCCGCTCTGGCTGTTCCTCGGCCTGTGGATCGTGCTCAACGCGCGCTGGGCGATCGAAGGCGCGCGGCTTGCCCGCGTCGCCGCCACCTGGGCGGTCGTGTTTGCCGGCTTGGGTATCGCCTTCATCGCCAACTATGCGGTGCTGCCGAATTTCGATCACCGCTACCGCGCCGTGTTCTTCCCCGGCGCCGATCTCGGCCGCGAAATCTCGCAACGCTATCGCGCCGTCACCGGCAAGCCGATCGCCTTTGTCATCGGCAGCATGTGGGACGGCGGCAATATCGAGCACTATGCGCCGAGCCACCCGCGCGTGCTGATCGACGGCAAGCCGGTGCGCGCGCCGTGGATCGATCTTGCGGATTTGCGCGCGCGCGGCGCCGTAGTGGTGTGGACCGTCGGCGATCTGCATGTCATCCCGCCGGAATTGCGAACGGTTGCCGCGGATGCCGCGGTACAGGAGCCGTTTTTGCTGCACGACCTGCGCGGCGGCAACAACACCAATGTCGGCTGGGCGATCCTGCTGCCGCTGCCTTCGTTCGCAGGCGGAGGTTACGCCACCTGTTTGATGATCTTGCCGACCTTGTCGAAGATCTCGCCGATCTGGCTTTCGCTGACGATCAGCGGCGGGCTGAGCGCCAAAGTGTCGCCGACCGCGCGCAGCATCAGGTCGTGGTCGTAATACGAGGCTTCCAGCGCCGCATAGCCGCGTTTGCCGACGGCGTCCGGCTTGCTGGCGAGATCGATGCCGACCGTTAAACCAACAGGCCGGATGTCGAGCACGTTGGGCAAACCCTTCAGGCTCATCGCGGCCTGCGCCCAAGGCGCTTCCAGCTTACGCGCGCGCTCGAACAAATTCTCGTCGCGATAGAGATCGAGCGTGGCGAGGCCGGCGGCGCAGGCGAGCGGATGGGCCGAATAAGTGTAGCCGTGGAACAGTTCGATGACGTGCTCGGGGCCTTTCATGAATGCGTCGTAGATATGTTTGCGCACCAGCACGCCGCCCATCGGCACCGAGCCCGAGGTGATGCCCTTGGCGAAGGTGATCATGTCGGGAACGACGCCGTAGCGCTCGGCGGCGAAGGCATAGCCCATGCGGCCAAAGCCGGTAATGACTTCGTCGAAGATCAGCAGGATGCCATGCCTGTCGCAGATCGCGCGCAGCTTCTGCAGATAGCCTTTCGGCGGCGGTAATACGCCGGTCGAGGCCGCCACCGGCTCGACGATGACGGCCGCGATGGTTGAGGCATCGTGCAACGCCACCAGCCGGTCGAGTTCGTCGGCCAGGTGGCCGCCCCACTCCGGCTCGCCGATGGTGAAGGCCTGCTCGGCCCGGTTATAGGTGGACGACAGATGATCGACGCCGGCGAGCAGCGCGCCGAACTGCTTGCGGTTGGAAACAATGCCACCGACCGCGACGCCGCCGAAGCCGACGCCGTGATAGCCGCGCTCGCGGCCGATCAGCCGCACGCGCGAGGCGTTGCCGCGCACGTTGTGGAAGGCGAGCGCGATCTTGAGCGCGGTGTCGACCGCCTCCGAACCGGAATTGCAGAAGAATACGTGATCGAGATCGCCGGGCGCGAGCGCCGCGACCCGGCTCGCCAGCTCGAACGCCTTGGGGTGCGAAAACTGGAAGGCCGGCGCGTAGTCGAGCTCGGCCGCCTGAGCCTGGATCGCCTTGACGATCGTGTGGCGGTTATGGCCGGCATTTGTGCACCACAGCCCGGCGGCGCCATCGAGCAGCTTGCGCCCGTCCGGCGTGAAATAGTGCATGTCCTTGGCGCGCGCGACCAGGCGCGGGCGCGCCTTGAACGCCCGGTTGGCCGTGAACGGCATCCAATAGGGCTCGAGATCGTTGGGGACGACCGAAAGCGGGCTTGTCGATGCGCGTTCCATTGGCAATCTCCGGAAGTCACCACGCTGTGCGCCAAAGACTGGCGGCCAAGCTAACAGGGAAGCCGTTCAAGCGAAACGCGCCCCTTGGGCCCGCGGCGGCATCGTCAGAAAGCCGAACGCACGCCTATATCATGAATTTTGATTGAACCACACGCATTTCGTGTAGTATTTTCGCCTATTGAAAACAATGAATAGGCACTCCCTGTGCGGCCGTAACGGCAACCTTTTATGTCGGTGCAGCCTGCATGAAATGGAGCCTGCCGACCTGAAGTTCAAAACAAAAAACGTGCGCGCTTGTTCGTCGCGCCGCCTTTTAAGCCCAGGAGTTGGCTCAGAGCGATGACACCGAAGAACGAAGGCGCCACGTTCGACCCCAAGGAATTTCTTTCCCGGATCGGCGACGGCAGAACCAACATAAAATTTGCTGCCGACGATGTCGTCTTCGCGCAGGGAGATGCCGCCGACGCGGTGTATTATCTGCAAAACGGCAAAGCCAAGATCACCGTCACCTCCGAGAACGGCAGGGAGGCGGTGCTGGCGATCATCGGACCCGGCGATTTCTTCGGCGAGGGGTGCATGAACGGCCAGGCGCGGCGCATGGCCACCGTCACGGCGATCACGGAATGCTCAATCATGCGGCTGGAAAAGGCCGCCATGATGCGCGTGCTGCATGCCGAGCCAAAATTTTCCGATCTGTTCATAGGCCACCTGCTTCACCGCAATAGCCGGGTCGAAGCAGATCTGGTCGATCAATTGTTCAATTCATCCGAAAAACGCCTGGCGCGTATGCTGCTGTTGCTGGCGAATTTCGGCAAGGATGCCAAGCAAGAGCCGGTAATCGCAAAAATCAGCCAGGAAACGCTCGCCGAGATGATCGGCACGACACGGTCGCGCGTGAATTTTTTCATGAACAAATTTCGCCGCCTGGGCTTCGTCGATTACAATGGCGACATGCACGGCAACCTGCGCGTTCATACCTCGCTGCTCAACATGGTGCTGCGCGAAGGGATTTCGGACGAGCCCCCGGAGACACCTCCCAAAAAGTGAGCAGGGCCTGCGCCATCGCCACATCTGCCGTGACGCCCTTGGCCTAGGGGCGTCCTTGCCGCATGGCGAAACGGCTGCTACCACGCGGCGATTAGCAATTTCAGCGACTCAAAGCCGAATGGCCAAACCGAGCAAGCTCAAAGCCCGCCTGCCGCGCGGCCTCACCGACCGCGGGCCGGCCGAGATCGCCGCCACCCGCCACATGGTGGAGGCGATCCGCGTCGTGTTCGAGCGCTACGGCTTCGAGCCGGTGGAGACGCCGGCGATCGAATATACCGACGCGCTCGGCAAGTTCTTGCCCGACCAGGACCGGCCGAACGAGGGCGTGTTCTCGTTCCAGGACGACGACGAGCAATGGCTCTCGCTGCGCTACGACCTGACCGCGCCGCTGGCGCGCTATGTGGCGGAGAATTTCCAAAATCTCGCCCTGCCCTATCGCTCGTATCGCTACGGCTATGTTTACCGCAACGAGAAACCGGGCCCGGGCCGCTTCCGCCAGTTCATGCAGTTCGATGCCGACACCGTCGGCGCGCCGACCATGGCGGCCGATGCCGAGATGTGCATGTTGGCGGCGGACACGATGGAGGCGTTGGGCATTCCGCGCGGCAGTTATGTGGTGAAGGTGAATAACCGCAAGGTGTTGGATGGCGTTATGAACGTCATCGGCGTACTCGTGGAAAAGCAACTCACTGTGCTGCGTGCGGTCGATAAATTGGATCGACTTGGGATAGATGCCGTACGCCAACTATTGGGGCCGGGACGCAAAGACGATAGCGGAGATTTTACCCAAGGCGCTGGGCTCGATCCGCTTCAGATTGAATATTTGTCAACAGTTATTCAGCATCAGCCAAATCTTGTTGTTGGAAAATCCACTGAAGTGGACACTTGGAACAAGAATCTTGAAGAGAATGAATCGGCGAAATCTGGCTTTGCCGAAATGCGAGAGATCGAAGCTTCCATTCTCGCTGCGGGGTACAGCGACCGCGTTCGTATCGACCCAACTGTCATTCGCGGCCTCGAATATTACACCGGGCCGGTGTTCGAAGTTGAACTGCTGCTCGAAACCAAAGACGAAAAAGGCCGCCCGGTGCGCTTCGGCTCGGTCGGCGGCGGTGGGCGCTACGACGGGCTAGTGTCGCGCTTCATGGGTCAGCCGGTGCCGGCGACCGGCTTCTCGATCGGCGTCTCGCGGCTGCAGGCGGCGCTCACGATGCTCGGCAAGCTCGGCGAAAAACGCGAGCCCGGCCCGGTTGTCGTCACCGTATTCGACCGCGACCGCATCGCCGATTATCAGCGCATGGTCTCGGCCCTGCGCGCCGCCGATATCCGCGCCGAACTCTATCTGGGCAACCCGAAGAACAATCTCGGTGGCCAGCTCAAATACGCCGACAAGCGCGGCGCACCCTGCGCCATCATCCAGGGCGGCGACGAAAAAGCCCGGAACGAAGTGACGATCAAGGACTTGATGCTCGGCGCGGCGCTCGCAGGCATCGAGGACCGCGCCGAGTACCTCAAGAAACAGGCGGAAGCCCAGTTCGCGGTCAAGGAAGATGCTCTGGTCGAGGAAGTCCGCAAGCTGCTTGCCCGTCACAAGGACGTATAGCCCAGGCTGGTATGGATTGAGTCCGCTGCGCGCGCCGATCTCTTCCGGCGGGGAGAGATGAAGCAGAACCGCCATGAAGCTTTTGACGATCCGCCACGCCACCACCTATCGCTATGCCAGGCCGGTCACGTTCGGCCCGCATCGCTTGATGCTACGGCCGCGCGACAGCCACGACATGCGCCTGGTGGACGCCGAGTTGACGCTGTCGCCGCCCGGCGCGCTGAACTGGATGCACGACGTGTTCGGCAATTCGGTCGCGCAGGTGGAATTCTCGCAAGCCGCGTCCGAACTGCTGATCGTCAGTACCCTTGAGATCGAACGCTATGGCCTGCGGCGGCCGGTGTTCCCGATCGCCCCCGAAGCCCAGATGTATCCCTTCGTCTATTCGTCCAATGACCGCAGCGACCTGGGCCGGCTGGTCGAGCGCCACTACCCCGATCCGCACGGCGTGCTCGAGACCTGGGCGAAGCGCTTCGTGAGCCAGCAGCCATTGCCGACTTACAATCTGCTGTCGAACATGAACGGCGCCATCCGCAGCGAGTTCGCCTATGCCGAACGCTACGAGGAAGGCACCCAAACGCCGATCGAAACGCTGGAAAAGAAAAGCGGCAGCTGCCGCGACTTCGCATTGCTGTTCATCGAGGCCGTGCGCAGTCTTGGTTTCGGCGCCCGTTTCATCACCGGCTATCTGTACGATCCGGCGCTCGACGGCGGACAAGCCATGCAAGGCGCCGGCTCAACCCACGCCTGGGCGGATGTCTATCTGCCGGGCGCAGGCTGGGTCGAATATGACCCGACCAATGGGTTGATCGCCGGCGAAAATCTCATCCGGGTGGCGGTGACGGGCGACCCATCGCAGGCCATTCCGATTTCGGGATCGTTCCGCGGGACCGGCTCGGATTATTTGGGAATTTCGGTCGACGTGACCGTGAGCATGCGGACCTAACCGCATTTTTGCCGGTCGATTGTCGCGGCTGGACAGCTTTGCCCGGATCGAGAATATTCATCGCTGGTTTGCATGCAAATTGCACGCGATAGGGGCGGCAACGAGCAATCCCCGATGAAACTTCTGACCGTCCGTCACGCCACCCAATACCAGTACGCGCGCCCGGTCCGCTTCGGCCAGCACCGGCTGATGCTGCGCCCGCGCGACAGCCACGACCTGCGGCTGGTGTCGGCCGAGCTGACGCTGTCGCCGCCGGGCATCACCCGCTGGATGCACGACGTGTTCGGCAATTCCGTCGCGCTGGTCGAATTCCAGACGCCGGCGACGCGGCTGACCATCTCCAGCACGCTCATCATCGAACGCTACGGCATCGAAGGTCCGGCGTTTCCGATCGCGCCGGAGGCGGAATTCTATCCGTTCATCTATTCGAGCAGCGACCGCGTCGATCTCGGCCGCCTGCTCGAGCAGCACTTTCCCGATCCCAACGGCGTGCTGGCGCGCTGGGCCGACAGCTTCGTCACCTCGCGGCCGATGCGCACCCTCGACCTGCTCGCCAATCTGAACGCCGCGCTAAAGCCGGTGGTCGTCTACGCCGAGCGGCACGAGCCGGGCACCCAGGCGCCGTGGGAGACCTTGGAAAGGAAGACCGGCGCCTGCCGCGACTTCGCCATGGTGTTCATCGAGGCGGTGCGTTATCTCGGCCTCGGCGCCCGCTTCGTGTCGGGCTATCTTTACGATCCCGCGCTCGACAAAGGCGACGCCACCGAAGCCACCGCCGCCACCCACGCCTGGGCGGAAGTTTACCTGCCCGGCGCCGGCTGGATCGAATACGACCCGACCGACGTGCTGATCGGCGGCGAATCGCTGATCCGAGTCGCGGTGACGCGTGATCCGTCGCAGGCGATCCCGATCTCGGGCAGCTTCACCGGCGCCAGTTCGGATTTTGTTGCGATGAACGTCGCCGTGACGGTCACCGCGCAGGGCTGATGNNATCGAGAACGTTCATCGTCATGCCGTTGCTCATGATGACGTCGCCCGGCCGCTGGCCCGCCGCGCAGGCCCCGATCCAACTGGCGGCAATCTTCATGTGCGTCTCGCCGCCGGGCGCGACGCCCGGGATCGGCCGTCCGCCTTTCCGTGTCGAGGTCACCTCGACGGTGTAGGCGCTGTTGAAGTCGCCGTCGACCACCGCGTGCGAGGTGCTGGTGGCGCCGCCGAACGCGCAGACCGAGTCGATGACGATCACATTGCCGTTGCGGCTGATGTCCTGCTTCTGACAGTGCTCGGCCGCGCCGCCGAAATTGGCGGTCATCAATTTGTCGGAGGTCGCGTCGGTGCATTGCTTCATGGTCTGGCCCGCCAGTTTGCTGCGGCCCTGGAATTCCATCTTGATTTCCCACAGGCCGGCCTTACGCGTCGGCAGGTCGAGCGCCAAAGCGGGAGCGGCAAACAGCAAAAGACCGGCAATAAGAACAGGCAGGCGGGGCATGTCGGATTCTCCATTCGCGGATCGTCGCCGCGATATTAACACGGCCTCGGCGCCGGGAAATCCGGGGCTGGCGCTTGCCAAAATTCGTTAACGACGCCAGATATTTGGCTCGGCTTCGTTAAGGCCTTAGGGCGATCGGCGTCGAATCCTTAAGTCCGCCGTGCTAGATGGCCGCCGCAGCCGGTTAACCGGAAAGACGATGGACGCAAAGCTGACCACCGAGACGAAAGGGCCCGACGCGCGGGCGGAGGCGCTGGTCGCCTCCTACGAGCGCGCCGGTTACGCCCGTACTGCGCCCGCCATCCTGCAGCCGGCCGAGCCGTTCCTCGACCTCTCGGGCGAGGACATCCGCAAGCGCATGTACCTTACGACGGCGCCGGGCGGCGGCGAATTCTGCCTGCGCCCCGACCTCACCATTCCGGTGTCGCGCGATTATCTCGCCTCAGCCGTAGCCGGCAAGCCGGCGGGCTACTGCTATCTCGGCCCGGTGTTCCGTCACCGCAGCGACGCGCCTGCCGAATTCCTGCAAGCCGGCATCGAGAGCTTCGGGCGGCCCGACAAGGCGGCAGCCGACGCCGAGATGCTCGCGCTCGGGCTGGAAGCCACCGCGCATTACGGTCTGGCCAAGGCCGACATCCAGATCGGCGACGTCGCGCTGTTTTCCGGCCTGATCGCCGGGCTCGATCTGCCGCCGGCCTGGAAGCGCCGGCTGATCAAGGACTTCAACCGCAAGCGCAATCTGGCGCAGGACCTCGATCGTCTGGTCTTGGGCGGCACCAATTCGCGCCCCGAATATCAGGGCGTGCTGGCGGCGCTGGCCGGCTCCGATCCGAAGGGCGCGCGTGCGCTGGTCACCGACCTGTTGTCGATCGCCGGCATCAACGCGGTGGGCGGCCGCTCGGTCGCCGAAATCGCGGAGCGTTTCCTCGAGCAATCGGCGCTCGGCGCCAGCACGAAATTGCCGCGCGACGTGCGCGGGCTGATCGAACGCTTCCTCGCCATTGCCGGCGGTCCCGACGGTGCGGCGGCGAAGCTGCGCGCGCTCGCCAGCGAAGGCAACATGGAGCAGGCGCTCGCACCGGCCATCGACCTGTTCGAAAACCGCAACGGCTTCCTGGCCGCGCGCGGCATCGACTTGAAGCGCATGCGCTTCTCCACCGCGTTCGGGCGCGGCTTCGATTATTACACCGGCTTCGTGTTCGAACTGACCGATCCGGCGCGTACCGGCGATCCGCTGGTCGCCGGCGGCCGCTATGACGGGCTGTTCACGCGGCTCGGCAGCGCGGCGCCGATCGCGGCGGTCGGCTTCGCGGTCTGGATCGAGCGGCTCGCCGTCTATGGAGACGCGTCGTGATGAACACGCCTCTGGTGCTGGCGGTCCCGGCCAAGGGCCGATTGCAGGAAAACGCCGAAGCCTTCTTCGCGCGCTCGGGTCTTGCGTTGATCAAGCCGCGCGGCGCGCGCGACTATCGCGGCGCCATCGCCGGGCTCGACGGCGTCGAAGTCGCCTATCTGTCGGCGTCCGAAATCACCACGCAGCTCGCCGCCGGCGCCGTTCATTTCGGCGTCACCGGCGAGGACCTGGTGCGTGAGATGATCCCGGACGCCAACAGCAAAGTCGTGCTGATCGAAGGACTCGGC
This sequence comes from Hyphomicrobiales bacterium, assembly GCA_003152455.1. Classification (GTDB taxonomy): domain Bacteria; phylum Pseudomonadota; class Alphaproteobacteria; order Rhizobiales; family Xanthobacteraceae; genus Pseudolabrys. Next base: position 41,485 of record PMAF01000144.1, on the reverse strand, counting down.
TTCGGCTTTGCCACCGTGGTAGTGGCGGTGCCGCAGGCCTGGATCGACGTGCGCACCATGGCCGACATCGACGACGTCGGCACTTCGTTCCGCCACACCCACGGCCGCCGGATGCGGGTGGCGACCAAATACGTCAACCTGACGCGCGACTACTTCTCGGCGCACGGCATCATCGACTACCGCATCGTCGAGAGCTCGGGCGCGACCGAAGGCGCGCCGGCCGCCGGCACCGCCGAACTGATCGTCGATATCACCACCTCCGGCGCGACACTCGCCGCCAATGGGCTGAAAGTGATCAAGGATGGCATCATCCTGCGTTCGCAGGCCAATCTGGTGGCCGCGCGCGGCGCCTCTTGGGGCGCCGGCGAGCGCGAGATTGCCCGCGTGATCCTCGATCGCGTCGCGGCGCAGCAGCGCGCCCGCGCCTTCCGCGAGGTACGTGCGCGCTTTCCCGCCTGCGACGCCAAACTGGTTGAAAGCGCCAAACAAAAATTCGGCGTGGTCACGCCATTCGGCGGGCCGACGTCTTCGGGCATGCTGACGCTGCACTGCCCGCCCGATAAGGTCTACGCGCTCACCAGTTTCCTGCGCGAAAACGGCGCCGAAGCGGTGGCGGTGGCCGATCTCGACTACATGTTCTCGCGCGACAATCCGCTTTACGCCAAGCTCGAAGCCGGGCTTTAGCGCGCACTCGGCGGCCAATTTGACCCCTCGAGAATCGGCAACGCGGCGCCGCACCCGGACAGGTTCCGCGCGGCGGCTTTTGGTTTACTTGCAACGCGACAAACCCCTATCATCCGCGCCGACACGTGGGTCTTAGGGATTTCGCCGCCATGTATGTGACGAGCAGCAAGCGCCTGACGATGGATGGCGCCAAAAAAATGATGGCGACCGCCGTCGAAAAGGCCAAGCAAGCCGGCATCGCGGTTTCGGTCGCCATCGCCGACGCGGGCGGCCATCTGATCCTGCTCGAACGCATGGAAGGCGGACGCTTTCACACCGTGCATTCGTCGACCACCAAGGCGGTCTGCGCGGCGTCCAACCGGCGCCTAACCTCCGCGCGCGGCGCGCAGGCGCAGGAGCTCGATGCCGCGCATGCGCTCGGCCTGGCGCTCGCCGCCGGCCCGGAACGCTGGACCGCGATGCAAGGCGGCTGCCCGGTCATCGCCGACGGCGAATGCATCGGCGGCATCGGCGTCGCCGGCGGCGACTGGGAGACCGACGAGCGCATTGCGCAAGCCGCGGTCGAATCGATCGGCGCCAGTTGGCGCACGGACGCGGGCTGATGACCATGGTCGAACCGTTGCGCGTGGCCTGCATCGGCATGGGCTGGTGGTCGGATGTGCTGGCGGACGCCATCAAGCGTTCCAGCAAGCTCAAGATCGTGGCGTGCTTTACGCGCTCGGAACAAAAGCGCGCGGCGTTCGCCGCCAAATATGGCTGCCGCGCCTTGCCGAGCTACGAAGCCGTGCTCGGCGATAAGGAGATCGAGGCCGTCATCAACACGACGCCGAACGACGTGCATCTGGAGACCACGCGCCAGGCTGCCGCGGCCGGCAAGCATGTGTTCCTCGACAAGCCGATCGCCAATTTCGTTTCCGACGGCCGCAAGATCACCGAGGCCTGCCGGCAGGCCGGCGTCGTGCTGGCGCTCGGCTATCAGCGCCGGCGAGAAAGCCATTTCCGCTGGATCAAGCAGCAGATCGACGCCGGCGCGTTCGGCAAACTGGTCAATGCCGAGGCCAATATCAGCCGCGACCGGCTCGGCCAATTCGATCTCAGCTCATGGCGCTACACCGCCGCCGGCATGCCGGGCGGCGTCATGCTGCAGATCGGCATCCACTACGTCGACGTGCTCACCTTCCTGATCGGCCCGGTCAAAGCCGTGCACGGCCAATCGGTGCGGCTGGTGCTGCCGGGCGACAATCCGGACGTTGCCAGTCTCGTGCTGGAGCACGACAACGGCGCGCTCTCCACACTCAATGCCAGCTACGCCTCGGCGTCCGAATATTATCTGATGAATATCTACGGCAAGGAAGCCACGGCCTATTACGACCTGCATCACGGCTTGAGCCTGCTCAAGCGCGGCGAGAAACAGCCGGTCGCCGTCCCTTGCGCGAAGAACGACACCTTCGTCGAGGAGCTGGAGGAGTTCGCGGCGGCGGCGCGCGGCGGCCCGCCGCCGGAAGTGGGTGGCGACTACGGGNNCTGTCGGCGCGCGAGGGCCGCCGCGTCGAGGTCGCGGAAACTCTGGCCAAGGACTGAGCGCGAATGAAAATCGGACGCGGGGGATCGGGCGCAACCCGGCCCCGCGTCCGGTGTCTATTTGTTGGATGCGGCCATCGCCGCTTTCAGGATCGGGTGCCACTTCGCGATATCGGCCTTGAGCACCGCGGTCAGACGCGCCGGGCCGCGTTCCGCCTTGGTCGGCACGGCGCCGCCGAGATCGACCATTCGCTTGTCGAGCGCCGGATCGTCGAGCGCCTTGTCGAGCGCGCCACTGAGCTTGGCGACGATGTCTTGCGGCGTTCCCTTCGGCGCGTACATGGCGCTCCAGATGCTGAGCTGGAAATCGGGGATGCCGGCCTGCTTGGCCGAAGGCACACCCGGCAAGGCCGGCGAGGCTGCATCGCCCGACACCACGAAAGCCTTGATCATTTTTCCTTTCACCGCCGGCGCGACGCTGACCACCTGACCGCAATAGAAGTCGACGTGACCGCCGATGAGGTCGGCGAGCGCCGGTCCGGTGCCGCGGTACGGGATCAGTTTCGGCTTGAGCCCGAGTTCCGACGTCAGCAGTAGGCAGGCCATGTGCGACGACGAACCGACGCCGCCATGGGCTTTCACGTAGGCGATGAACTCCTTGAGATCCTTGGCCGGAAAATCCTTGCTCGCCACCACGGCGACCGGCGCATTGGAGATCAACCCGATCGGCTCGAAATCCTTGATCGAGTCATAGCGGATATTGGGCGTGAGCGCGGGCGCCGCGACGTGCGAACCCATGCCGGCGGCCAGCAGCGTATAGCCGTCGGGCGTCGCCGCAGCGACCCGCGCGGTGCCGAGCGTGCCGCCGGCGCCGCCGACGTTCTCGATGATGACGGTCTGGTTGAGCTGGCGGCTCATGCCGTCGGCAATGATGCGCGCCACCACGTCGCTCGGCCCGCCGGGCGGAAACGGCACGACCAAGGCGATGGTGCGGGACGGATAACTGTCGGCCTGCGCCGCCACAGCGAGACAGGCGAGCCCGGCCCACACTGCGAGCGCGAGCGCCCATTGAGCGCGTTTCATCTCCACCTCCCTTGTCTGCGGTCTTTTTCGGCTCTGCGGCCGTTTATTCGACCTTGATATGGGCCGTTTTGATCAACGGCCACCACTTTTCGATCTCCGCTTTCTGATAGGCGCCGAGCGCTTCCGGCGTTTGCTGTTCGACCGGCGGGATTTCCTGGCCTAGATCGAGAAACCGCTTCCGCGTCGCCGGATCGGCGAACGCCGCGCGCACCGCAGCGGCGAGCTTGGCGATGATCGGCTTCGGCGTGTCCTTCGGCACCCACAGGCCATGCCAGACCGAAATGTAAAAGCCCGGCATGCCGGCTTCATCGACGGTCGGAATGTCCGGCGCGACGGCGAGCCTGGTCTTGGACGTCACCGCGAAAGCTTTGATCAGCTTGTTGCGGACCTGCGGTAGCGAGTTCGACGACTGATCAATCATGATCTGGATTTGGCCCGAGATCAGATCCTGCATCGCCGGCCCGGTGCCTCGGTAAGGCACGAACAGGAAACTGGTATGGCTGAAATTCTGGAAGTAGATGCCGCCGATATGCGAAGCGCTGCCCGCGCCGGCCGTGCCCGCGGACACCTTGTCCGGGTTCGATTTGATCCATTCGACCAGCGACTTCAAATCGGTCGCCGGCACCTTCGGATTGGCGACGATCAGTTGCGGCGACGTCGGTCGGGCCGCCGGCCGCAAACGGCACGATCATGGCGATCGGGCGTGACGGGTAGTCTTCCGCGGCAGCCGACGTGAAGATTGTCAGCACCGCGGCGGCGGCCACGAGCAGCTTTTTCATGCGTCCGCCCCGTGGGGGCCGTTTCTGCGCCCCCTTCCCAAGAATCATCCGCTTACAGCGCGGCGAAATCAATCGGCTTACGACGGTCGAGTTTGCGTTCGATCTTGGGCAGCGGATATTTTAGGCCGCTGGCGCAGTTGAACAGCACCACCTGATCGGTTTTCTTGACGCTGCCGGAGGCGAGGCTCTGCTTGTAGGCGGCATAGGTGGCCGCGCCCTCCGGACACTGCAGGAACCCCTCCTCGCGCGCCATTTCGTCGAGCGCAAGGGTGATCGCCGGGTCCTCGACCGCGATGGCGAAGCCGCCGCTCTCGCGCACGGCGCGCAGGATGAGAAAGTCGCCGATCGCCTGCGGCACGCGGATGCCCGAGGCGATGGTGTGCGCGTTCTCCCAGCGCGGCGCGTGCTCTTTGCCCTCCTCGAAGGCCTTCACCATCGGCGCGCAGCCGGCTGCCTGCACTGCCACCATGCGCGGGCGTTTGCTGCCGATAAAGCCGATCGCTTCCAATTCGGCGAAGGCCTTCCACATGCCGATCAGCCCGGTACCGCCGCCGGTCGGATAGAAAATCACGTCCGGCACTTTCCAATCGAGCTGCTCGGCCAGTTCAAGCCCCATCGTCTTCTTGCCTTCGATCCGGTACGGCTCCTTCAAGGTGGACGTATCGAACCAGCCGACTTTGGCTTTGCCCTCGCCGACGATCTTGCCGCAGTCGTCGATCAGGCCGTTGACGCGGTACACACTAGCGCCTTGCAGCGCGATTTCGCTGACGTTGACCTCCGGCGTATCCTCCGGACAGAAAATCGTGGTCTTGATGCCGGCGTGCGAGGCGTAGGCCGCGAGCGCGGCGCCGGCATTGCCGTTGGTCGGCATCGCCATGTGCTTGATGCCAAGCGCTTTCGCCATCGACACCGCCATCACTAGGCCGCGCGCCTTGAACGAGCCGGTCGGCAGCCGCCCCTCGTCCTTGACCAGGATTTCGCCGCCGCCGAGCTTGGCTTGCAGCTTGGGCATGCGGATCAGCGGCGTGATCGCTTCGCCCAGGCTGACGATGTTGGCCGGATCGCGCACCGGCAGCAATTCGCGGTAGCGCCACAGATCGGGCGCGCGCGCAGCCAGGGTTTCCTTACTCAGCGCTTTACGCACGCCGGCAAGATCGTAGCGCACCAGCAGCGGCTTGCCCGCGCGCGAAAGATTGTGGACCTGATCGGCCTCGTGCCGCTCGCCGGTCATCGCGCATTCGAGATGGGTGACGAAACTCGGCCACCGCGCGGTCAGATTGCTGTCATGCTGCATGACTACCTCAACGTTCCAATTTTTTTGTTCATGATCTTTCCGGTAACCGGTTGCAAGTTTTCGGGATCATGCGCTGTCGCGCGGGCGCCGCGTCCGGAATACCACGAAATGGGAGAGCGAGAAATTGACCGCGAAGCTGACCGCGATCGAGATCAGCTTGGCGGCCAGCACCGGCATGACATAGGACAGCGCAAACAGCGTCGCCGTGCTCGACACCATGCCGGCAACGCCCGAGGCGGCGAAGGTCGCGTAATCGCGCAAGCGTAGGATGCGTCCCGATTCCGGTCCGAAGGTGATCAAGGAATTCATCGCGTAGGAAAAACTCACCGCCACCAGCCAGGCCAGCACATTGGCCGGCACCAGCGGCCAGCCGAGAAAGTGCGCCGCGGTCCAAAACACGCTGAAGTCGATGGCGGTATTAACCACGCCCACCAGCGCGAAGCTGATCGCCTTGAGGGCGACCGCGCGCTCGTGCCAGGCCACGGTAAGACGGTCGATGAGGTTTTGCAGGGACGCCGGAATCATCGTCGGTTCATAACATCTTGCGGGGCCCCGCGCCCACCCGCCCCTATCGAGGCGGGCGACAGGGCGCGCGTCATGCGCTATAGATCGCGCCGAAACCGAGCCACAGGTCAACGACAAATGCCGGCGAAATCGACCAAATCAGCCGCCCGCGCGACGCGATCGCCGTCGGCGTCCGGTCTGTCGATTGTCGTGCCGTTGTTCAACGAAGCCAAGGGCCTCGCCGCCCTGCACGAGCGCATCGCCGAAGTGGCGCGTTGGCTCAAGGTCAAGCGCGGCCTGCGCAGCGAAGTGATTTACGTCGACGACGGCAGCAGCGATGAAACCGCGCTGATCGCCAATTCGCTCGTCGCCGATCCGCTCGATGTCCAGGTGGTCTCGCTGTCGCGCAACTTCGGCAAAGAGGCCGCGCTGATGGCCGGTCTCGACCACGCCCGGCTCGGCGCCGTGCTGTTCATGGACGGCGACGGCCAGCATCCGCCCGACCTGGTCGATACGCTGGTCGCGCGCTGGCTCGATGATGGCTACGACGTGGTCTACACCGCCAAGGCGCACCGCGAGAACGAACCGTGGCTGCGCCGCACCAGCGTGCACTGGTTCTACGCCCTGATCAATTTAGGCTCGCGGCAAAAGATCCCCGAGGACGCCGGCGATTTCCGCCTGTTGTCGCCGCGCGCGGCGGCGGCGCTGCGCCAGATGCCGGAGCGCAGCCGCTTCTTCAAGGGATTGTCGAGCTGGATTGGATTCCGCCAAGCGCGGGTCGATTACGAACCGGCGCTGCGCGCGCACGGCGCCACCAGCTGGAGCATGTGGACGCTGATCGGCCTGTCGATCGAAGGATTGACCTCGTTCTCGGTGGCGCCGCTGCGCGTCGCCAGCGTGCTCGGCTTGCTGCTGGCGGTGACCGCGCTGTTCTTCGGCGCCTGGATCCTGTTGCAGACCCTGCTCTATGGCCAAGACGTGCCCGGCTATCCCTCGCTGGTCGTCGGCCTGATGGTGATCGGCGGCGTGCAGCTGATCATGATCGGCGTGCTCGGCGAATATATCGGCAAGCTGCTATCCGAGATAAAGGCGCGCCCGGTCTATTTCGTCGCCGAACACAGCGTGAAGAGCGCGGAAGATTCCGCCAAAGCGCGGCCGGCGGCCTCGCGCGCGGCGGAGTAGGCGCGACGTGGCTTTAGCCCAGCGCCGGATCTGGCTGTGCGCCGACGATTACGGCATTTCCCGTTCGGTCAACGCCGCTATCCGCGAATTGATTTTGCGCGGCCGCCTCAATGCGACGTCGGTGATGACGGCGGCGCCGCATTTCGACGCCGGCGAAGCGGAGGCGCTTGATGAGCTCAATTCGGGGATCAAGCGCGCCGCGCTCGGCCTGCATGTCACGCTGACCGGGCCGTTCAAGCCGGTGAGCGAAGGCTTCGCACCGCTTGCCCACGGCCATTTCCCGCCGCTCAAAAAAATGATGCGCGCGGCGGTCGCGCGGCGGCTCAATTCGGAGCGGCTGGTGATCGAGATCGCCACGCAAGTACAGGCCTTCGTCATGGCGTTCGGGAGGCCGCCCGACTTCATCGACGGCCACCAGCACGTCCACCTGTTTCCGCAGGTGCGCGATGCCGCGCTCAAGGTGGCGGCGCAGGCCGCGCCCGATGCCTGGGTCCGGCAATGCGGCCGTCCGGGCTCGGCGCGGCGGCTGAAGGATCGCAAGGAATTGCTGCTCGACGTCTTGAGCGTGGGCTTTCGCCGCAAGGCGCGCCAGCTTGGCGTCGCCACCAATTCGGCCTTCGCCGGCGCCTATGATTTCGGCGGCAAGGCCGGTTACGCGTCGCTGTTTCCGCGCTTCCTGGCCGGACTGCCGGACGGCGGCCTGGTCATGTGTCATCCCGGCTTCGTCGATGCCGAGTTGAAGCGGCTCGATCCGCTCACCGATCAACGCGAACGGGAATTCGCTTATTTCAATTCCGCGGAGTTTCCGAAGCTGCTGGCGGAATCCAGCGTCGCGCTGGCGACGCCGGACTAGCCGTTTGTATTGCGCATGATCTTATCCGAAAACCGGTTCCCACTTTTCGGGATCATGCGCTAAAGCACCACGACCTTGGTGCCGACCTTCACGCGGCTGTAGAGATCGATCACATCCGCATTGCGCAAGCGGATGCAGCCGGACGAGACGTTATGGCCGATGGTCCAAGGCTCGTTCGAGCCGTGGATGCGGTAGAGGGTCGAGCCGAGATACATCGCGCGCGCGCCGAGCGGATTGCTCGGCCCGCCCGCCATGAAATGCGGCAGTCCGGGCTGGCGCTCGAGCATTTCCTCCGGCGGGGTCCAATCCGGCCATTCCTTCTTGGCCGAGACCGTGTGCACGCCCGCCCAGCTGAAGCCCGGGCGGCCGACGCCAACGCCGTAGCGCATCGCCTTGCCGCCGTCTTCGACCAGATAAAGGAATTTGTTCGGGGTATCGATGACGATGGTGCCGGGCGCTTCGTGGCCCTGATACTCGACTTCCTGGCGCAAATAGCGCGGATCGATCTCGTAGCCGGCCGGCCCCTGCTCGAGCCGCGGATCGCCGGCCGGTTCGGTATTGGCATAGGCGCGGCTGGGGTCCGGCTCGGCATTGCGCGAGCGCGGCTCTGCCGCGCCATTGCCGAACAGGAATTCGATGAAACCGCCGCCGAGTTCGGACCGTTGCGGCCCTTGCGCCGCCACCAGGACCGGCCGCGCGTCCGTCGCGTCTTCGACGGACGGCGCGAGCGACAACGGCTGCGCCCAGGCGGCGGTGCTCATGGAGACGGCAACGATAACGGCTGGGAAAATGGCACGCTGCATCGACAGAACTCTCGCACTCAGTTCGTGGGACGAATTGCACTACAAACGCAAAGCGACACCGAATGGTAAACGGAAGCTGCTGCGCGCAGCATTGCTCCGCGGCCGCGCGCGCTTCATCGCATTAGAGTTTATTTGGCGTAAAAAGCGATGCGTCATGGTAAACGTCGCCTTTCGCTTTCTATTTACCGCGCAACCGGCACGCGGTGCCGCAACCGGGCGTTAATCGCCGCTCTGATACAAATGCATCTTGGGGGTCGCGAGGGGGCGTGACGTGCAGCATAAAGTATTTCGCGTCGAGCGCATGTTCGGCGGCCGCGCGGCGGCCCGGTCCGCAGGCACCGCAGTCCAGCACAAGGCCGCAGACCCCAAGCCGGAAAAGGCGGGCGTCGCATCTCCCGAGGCCAATCACGGCACCGTGCAATCGCTTAAGCGCGAGCTTGCCATGCTGCACGACGCCGTCGCCCACAATATCCGAGAACTGGCCGCCCTCATCGGCGACAGCCAGGAGCGCCATATGGCGCACGCCGCCGGCACACTCGGCGCCGCGATCGAAGGCATGGAGAAAGCCACCGAGAAGATCCTGAAATCGGNNCGCGGCCTGGCGCAGGAAATTCAGGACCACGTGGTGAAAATCTACGAAGCCTGCAACTTCCAGGATCTCAGCGGTCAGCGCATCGGCCACGTGATCGAGACCTTGAACAGCATCGAGGACCAGGTGGAGGGCATGCTCGAACGCCACAATGGCCGCCCCGCCGATGCGCCCGCCGGCAAGCCGTTCACCAGCCCCGCTTTGCTCAACGGCCCGCGGCTCGACGGCGATTCCGGCCACACCAGCCAAAGCGATATCGACGCGCTGTTCGGCTAGCCCGGCTTTTTTATCAGGACAAAGCAGCCCAGCGCGGCCGCGGCGAAGGCGGCGGCAAGCGCGAGCGCCGCCGGATCGGAGGCGCGATCCACCACCAACGCCATCACCAGGGGTGCCGCCGCCTGCACCAGCAGGAACGGACCGGCGAGCCGGCCCATCAGGCGGCCATAACCGGAGGCGCCGAACAGCGCCAGTGGCACCGCGCCGCGCGTGATGGTGACGAGACCGTTGGCGCCGCCGAACATCAAGGCGAACGCCGCCGCCACCGGAATCGACATGCCGAGCAGCGCCAGCATCGTAAACGCGCAGAGCAGAACCGACAGCGCGAAACGCGCCACCCACAGCGGATGCAAATTGCGGCCGAAGGCGAACTCGATCAGCCGCGCGCCGACCTGCGCCGGTCCGAACAGCGCGCCGATCCAGACCACCGTTCCGGCATCGATGCCGGAACGCGCGAAGATCGCCAGCAGGTGCGCGGACAGGCCGGAGGGGACGAAGGCGTAGGTCGCGAAAGCCGCCGCCACCAGAACAAAAGGCAATCCGTAGGGCGGCAGCACCGCCGGCGGCGGCGGCGCGTCGCTCGCCGGCTTTGCCTCCGTCTCGTAGCGCATGCGCGGCAGCGCGAACGCATGCAGCGGCGCCGAGACGCAGGCCAGCAGCGCGGCATAGACCAAATAGGTGCCGCGCCAGCCGACATGTTCGAGCAGGATATGCGTCGCCGGCCAGCTCACGGTCGAGGCGAAGCCGCCGGCGAGCGTCAACGCGGTGATCGGCGAGCGCGCGGCGGCGCCGAAGATGCGGCCGAGCGTTGCGAAAGCCGAATCGTACAGGTTCGCCGCCATGGCGACACCGAGCACCAGCCAGACCGCTAGGTAACTGATCCGGCCCGCGGCGTGCCCGATGAGGACCAGGCCTAGCGCGCCGATCAGCGAGCCGATGGTCATCACCACATGCCCGCCGAAGCGGTCGATGGCCCGCCCGACGTAAGGCGCACTCAAACCGGCCGCCAGCAGCCCGACCGAGAAGCCGCCCATGGCGAACGACATCGACCAGCCGCGCTCGGCCGCGATCAGCGGAACGATGAGCACCGGCGTGTAAAAAATCGTGCCCCAGGATAAAATCTGCGTGACGCCGAGAACCGGCACGGCGCGCCAGGGGCCATCGATGAAGTCGCGGACAGCGGGCATAAATGACCGGCGGCGGACAATTTCAGTCCGCAATGTCTAGCACGCCGTCCGCTGGACCTTCATGCCCCGCGCGACTGTGGGGTTACCGCGCCGGGGGCGGGGCGCCCTGGACCGGCGGCTGTATCGGCTTCGGCGCGGCTTTCGGCTTGGCTTTCGGTTTGGCGTGTGGCCGCTTGGCGCCTTCCGCCGGGCAGCGGACATAGACCATGGTGCCGTAGCGGCCCTGCACTTCCGAATCCATCCAGCGCAGGATCAGCACGCGGCCATCGAACGACACGACCTCGCGATCCTGCGCGCCGCCCGGCGGATCGCCCTCGGGACCGACATAGGTCTTGCCGCCGGGCGCGCCCTTCAGGCGCAGCTCGGTGGGGGTCGCCTGATCGGCGAGATGCATCATCACCCCGCCGGTGGGGCCGAGCGTGATGATGTAGGGCTGCTTGCATTGATTGGCTGCCGCCACCTCGATGCGCGGGCGATCCTCGTCCTTATGGTAGGCGGCGAGGCCCCAGCGTCCGACGATANNTTGCGGGGCATTGCCGGGCAGTGCAAGCAGGTTGCGGCCGGCCTGTTATAAAAGTGCGCACAGCCCGCCGGTTCCAGGCCGGCATGCCCCCCTGTTTTATTTCATTGGCTTTCCAGCGTTTTTGCGGCCGGTTCATTGGCTTCAAGGCGTTCATTTCGCGCAGCGGCGACGGCGCCGGTCGCCTTATGCCTCCACAACGAACGGGCTGCGTTGCGGGTTAAGGCTGTTCGCCGATAGCCCCACGACGCTTACCGGCTGGCAGCTTGACACTTTTGCGCCNNAGGCAATATGTCCGGGCAGCATTCTGGCACTCTCGATAAGGGAGTGCTAATGGCTTAAAAAACCGACACTTTCCAGTAAAAACATGCGCGCTAGCGCCGCGAGGAAACCATGGCCAAGACCAAGTTTCGTCCCCTGCACGACCGCATCGTCGTGCGCCGAATCACCGCCGAAGAGAAGAC
>PMAF01000144.1:0-29714 GCA_003152455.1 Hyphomicrobiales bacterium | reverse complement strand
GAAGGAGTCCGACATCATGGGCGTGATCGCCTGAACCCCGCATTCGTAACCATTGGAGTGGACTGAAATGGCTGCCAAGGAAGTCAGATTCGCCGTCGATGCACGCGATCGCATGCTGCGTGGCGTCGAGATCCTCGCCGACGCGGTGAAGGTCACGCTCGGCCCGAAGGGCCGCAACGTCGTGCTCGACAAGTCGTTCGGCGCCCCGCGCATCACCAAGGACGGCGTCACCGTCGCCAAGGAGATCGAGCTCGAGGACAAGTTCGAGAACATGGNNGGCGACGGCACCACCACCGCCACCGTGCTGGCGGCCGCCATCGTGAAGGAAGGCGCCAAGTCGGTTGCCGCCGGCATGAACCCGATGGACCTGCGGCGCGGCATCGACATCGCGGTCGACGCCGTGGTGAAGGACATCCAGAAGCGCGCAAAGCCGGTCGGCTCCTCGGCGGAAGTCGCCCAGGTCGGCACCATCTCTTCGAACGGCGACGCCACCATCGGCAGCATGATCGCCAAGGCGATGCAGAAGGTCGGCAATGAGGGCGTGATCACGGTCGAAGAAGCCAAGGCGATGGATACCGAAGTCGAGATCGTCGAAGGCATGCAGTTCGACCGCGGTTACATCTCGCCCTACTTCATCACCAACGCCGAGAAGATGATCGCCGAGCTGGAGGACGCCTATATCCTCCTGCACGAAAAGAAGCTCTCCGGCCTGCAGGCCATGCTGCCGCTGCTGGAAGCGGTGGTGCAGACCGGCAAGCCGCTGCTGATTCTTTCCGAGGACGTGGAAGGCGAAGCCATCGCCACCCTCGTCGTCAACAAGCTGCGCGGCGGCCTGAAAGTGGCGGCCGTGAAGGCGCCGGGCTTCGGCGANNCCATGCTGGAAGACATCGCCATTCTCACCGGCGGCCAGCTGATTTCGGAAGATCTCGGCATCAAGCTCGAGAACGTGACCACGGCCATGCTCGGCCGCGCCAAGAAGATCGTGATCGAGAAGGAAAAGACCACCATTGTGCACGGCGCCGGCAAGAAGGCCGATATCGAGGCGCGGGTGAACCAGATCAAGGCGCAGATCGAGNNAAGCTGCAGGAGCGGCTGGCCAAGCTCGCCGGCGGCGTCGCGGTGATCAAGGTCGGCGGCGCCAGCGAGATCGAGGTCAAGGAGAAAAAGGACCGCGTCGAGGACGCGCTCAACGCCACCCGCGCCGCGGTCGAGGAAGGCATCGTGCCGGGCGGCGGGGTCGCGCTGTTGCGCGCCAAGAAGGCGGTCGGCCGCATCCACAACGAAAATCCGGACGTCCAGGCCGGTATCAACATCGTGCTCAAGGCGCTGGAAGCTCCGATCCGCCAGATCGCGGAGAACGCCGGCGTGGAAGGGTCGATCGTGGTCGGCAAGATCATGGACCACAGGTCCGAGACCTACGGCTTCGACGCGCAGGAAGAGAAATACGTCGACATGGTCGAGGCCGGCATCGTCGATCCGGCCAAGGTCGTGCGCACCGCGCTGCAGGATGCCGGCTCGGTCGCCGGCCTGCTGGTGACCACCGAAGCCATGGTCGCCGAACTGCCGAAGGACGCGGCCCCGGCGATGCCGGGCGGCGGCGGCATGGGCGGAATGGGCGGCATGATGTAAGCCTGCCGACTTACTCGCAAAAACAAAAGGGCGGCCTGAAGGGGCCGCCCATTTTTTTGCGACCACCGCTCAGTGATCGCTTGGCCGGAATTTCAGCGGCGTCGGACCGACCAGCACGATAAGGCGGCCCTGTTGGCGCCAAGCGGTCACCTGCGCAAGCGCGGCAAGCAGGTCCCAGTCGGCTTGCATGCGTTCGGGCGTGCATTGGCCGTCGCTCATGTATTGCGGCAATGCGTCCGGCAGCGGGCCGGGCTCGATTTGAATGTCGCTGGCCGTGAACGTGACGCGACCGGCCACGGTCTTGCACCAAAGGTCGATGGTGGCGTTGCCGCTCTGCGAAACGCTGAGGATCGGCACGCGCTTGACCGGAGGCATCGGCGTAACGTCGAGCAGCAATTCCTGATCGAACGGAAACGGATCGGCGGCGCGGCCAGGGCCGGCACCGAGCGCCAGTAGCAAAGCGGCGGCAACCCCGCAGACAATCAGGCACCGGCCTGCAATCAGGCGCGCAAAACTCATGGTGTTCTCCGGATCGGCTGCCGCGGCTGCGGCGCCTTTTAGAAGCTTTTCAAATGAAAGCTAAGGGCGGTTCCGTCAAGCGGTTTTGAGAATAGGAGGTCCGTTCACATGCTAATGTGATGCCGCAACCCGCCGGAGGCGTCCATGGATCAGCGCATTATCGACCTTTACGACAGCTTTACGCATGGCGGGATCGATCGCCGCGACTTCCTCGATCGGCTGGCTAAGATCGCCGGCTCCAGCGCGGCGGCGCTGGCGCTACTGCCGCTATTGCGGAACGATTACGCTTGCGCCGCGATGGTTGCGCCCGACGATGCGCGGCTCGCCATCGACACGGTGTCGTATGACGCGGCCGGCACGCACATCGGCGGCACTCTGGCGCGGCTCAAAGCGAAGGGCAAACGCCCGGCCGTCATCGTCATCCACGAAAACCGCGGGCTCAATCCGCACATCCAGGACATCGCGCGCCGCATCGCGCTCGAGGGCTTTCTCAGCGTTGCCGTCGATATGCTTTCGCCGCTCGGCGGCACGCCGGCCGATGAGGACAAGGCCCGCGACATGATCGGCACGCTCAATGCCGACAACACCGCGCGCCGCATCGCAGCCGCCGTGCCGTTCCTGGAGCAGCACGTGGAATCCACCGGCAAGGTCGGCGCGGTCGGCTTCTGCTGGGGCGGCGGCATGGTCAACCGGATCGCCGTGCTGGCGCCCGATCTGAAGGCAGGCGTCGCTTATTACGGCGCGCAAGCGCCGGCGGAGCAGGTGAAATCGATCCGCGCGCCGCTGCTGCTGCACTATGCCGGGCTCGACCAGCGCATCGACGCCGGCATCCCGGCCTATGAGGCCGCACTCAAGGCCGCCAACAAGCGCTACACGATTTACGTCTATCCGAATGTCAACCACGCCTTCAACAACGACACCAGCAACCGCTACGACAAGCCGGCGGCGGATCTGGCCTGGAGCCGCACCATCGCTTTCTTCAAGGAGAATTTGGGCGCGCCGCCGGCCTAGACCTTCGCGCTATGCCAGCTTGGCTTCCAGCCAATTCGCGGTGCGCAGCAGCCGTGCGTCGTCACCGAAGGCGCCCACAAGCTGCACCCCGATCGGCAGGCCGCCCTCGCCTTGCAAGAGCGGCAGCGTCACCGCCGGCAGCCCCGCCAAGGTCCACAGCGTGTTGAACGCCGGATTGCCGGTGGCGATGCCTTTCGGCGCCACGCCCGGCGCCGACGGCGTCAGAATCGCGTCGTAGTCCTTCAAAATATCGGCCAGTCCGGCGCGGTAACGCGCAGCGCTGTCGCGCGCGGCCAGATAGCGCAGCGCGTTGGTCTGGCTGCCCTCGGCGATGAGATCGCGCAGCTGCTGGCTCGAAGCATCGCCGCCGCGCGCGACCATTGCACCCAGATTATGCGCCATGTCGGTGAACATGATGACGCGCTGGTCGGGCCAGGCGCCGGCGAAAGTTTCCGGCAAGTCGACGGGCCTCACGATATCGCCGAGACGTTGCGCCAGTGCTTCGAACGCCGCGCGGGCTTCGGCATCCGCCTTGTCCCAAACCGGCGTGCGCACGAAGGCGAGCCGCGGCGGCGACGGCGGCTTCTCCGCGGCCACCGCGCGAAAGGCGGGCGACGCGAACGGCCGGCTGTCCGGGTCCTCGGCGTCATAGCCGGCGAGCGCTTCGAGGATCAGCGCGGCATCGGCAAGCGAGCGAGCAAACACGCCGACATGGTCGAGTGCCAACGACAGGATCAGCGCGCCGTGACGGGAGATCGTGCCATGCGTCGGCTTGATGCCAAAGACGCCGCAAAACGACGCCGGCCGGATCACCGAACCGTTGGTCTGCGAACCGATCGCGAGCGGAATCATGCCGGCGGCCACCGCCGCCGCCGAGCCGGAGGACGAGCCGCCCGGCGTACGTTCAAGATCGTGCGGATTGCGGGTCGCTCCGGGGTGGAAATAGGCGCATTCGGTGGTCACCGTCTTGCCGATGATCACCGCGCCGGCCGCGCGCAAGCGTGCTACCGCCGTGCAATCCCGAGCCGGCCGGCGGCCCTTGAGCAGGGCTGAGCCACATTCGGTCGGATAGTCGGCGGTGTTGAAAATGTCCTTGATACCGACCGGCAGGCCGTGCAGCGGACCGATCGGCTGACCGCTGCGGCGGCGCGCGTCGAGCGCGCGTGCTTGGCGCAACGCCTGCTCGGCGTCGATATGGATGAAGGCGTGGACGTCCTTTTCGGCTTCGGAAATGCGCGCGAGGCAGGCAGAGATATAATCCTCGGCCGATAGGACGCCGCGCGCGATTTCGGCTGCCGCATCCGTTGCCGACAATGCTGCGAGCTGTCCGTCAGCCAATTGAGATCGTCCTTGGGATTACGCGGGCGAGCCCTGCGGCTCCCAGTCCTCGGCGCTGGCGCCGGCAAGCGCCCGCACCCGCTCTTCATCCTTGGCGAATTCGGCGGCGGGGCCGGAATAAACCACCTTGCCGTCGTCGAGCACATAGGCGCGGTCGGCGATCTCGACGGCGGCGCGGACATTCTGCTCGACCAGCAGCACCGAGATGCCCTGCTCGCGCGCCGATGTCACGACCTTGAAAACTTCCTGCACGATCAAGGGCGCCAGGCCCTGGCTCGGCTCGTCGAGCAAAATCAGTTTCGGATTCAACAGCAAAGCGCGCGCGATCGCCAGCATCTCCTGTTCGCCGCCGGAAAGTTGTCTTCCCTTGTTCGACTTGCGCTGGGCCAGGCGCGGAAACAGTTCGTAGATGCGCGCGATGGTCCACGGCCCCGGCCGCTCAAGCGGCACCTTGAGGTTTTCTTCCACAGTCAGATTGGGAAATATTCGCCGGCCTTCGGGCACGTAGCCAACGCCGAGCGCGGCAATGCGGTAAGGCTGCCAGTCGGTTGTGGCATGGCCGAAAATGCGCACGGCGCCTTCGCGCGCATGGGTCAGGCCCATGAGGCTGCGCAGCGTGGTGGTTTTGCCGGCGCCATTGCGTCCCAGCAGCGCGACGATTTCACCCTCGCGCACCTCCAGACCGACGCCATGCAGGATGTGGCTCTTGCCGTAAAATGTGTGGAGGCCTTCTGCCTGAAGTGCCAATCCTGGTGTGGCATTGCCGTTCATGCCGCTGTCTTCCCCAAATAGGCCGCCTGAACCGCCTCGTTGGCGGCGATGTCTTTCGGCGTGCCTTCGGCCAGCATCTTGCCCTCCGCCAGCACCATGATGCGGTCGGCGAGATGGAAAACGACGCGCATGTCGTGCTCGATGAGGACGATAGTGAGTTTCTGCTCGCGGTGCAATTTCCGGATCAACTGGGTGATGTCGTAGGTTTCCTGGTCGCCCATGCCGGCGGTCGGCTCGTCGAGCAGCAGCAGCCGCGGCTTGAGCGCGAGCGCCATCATGATCTCGGTGGCGCGCTGGTCGCCGTGCGCGAGTTCGCCGACCAGCCGGTCGGCTTTATCGGCAAGCCCGCTCGTGTCCATCAATTCGGTGACGCGCGCGCGGATTTCGCCATCGGCTTCCTGCGATAGCCACGGGCTCATGCGATAGCCGGCGGCAACCTCGACCGCGATACGCAGATTTTCGCGCACCGACAGCTCCGGAAATACCTCGGTGATCTGAAAGGTGCGGGCGATGCCACGCCATACGCGGCGCGCCGGCAGCACCGTGGTTATATCTTCGCCATCGAAAATGATTCGGCCCGAAGTCGGCACCATAAAGCCGCTGATCGTGTTGAAAAACGTGGTCTTACCTGCACCATTGGGGCCGATCACCGCGCGCAATTCGCCAGGCTCAACCGTCATCGACACGTCGCTGACGGCGATCAGGCTCCCAAAGTGCTTGAAGACGTTGTCAACCCGCAGCAGGCTCATGACATCACCTTGCGGCGGATCATGCCGAGCACGCCGCGCGGGAAGAACAGCACGACCAAGACGAAGAACAGGCCGATGAACGACTGCCAGTTCTCGGTCTGGCTAGACAGATAATCCTGTAAAACGACGTAGATCGCGGCGCCGATCAGCGGCCCCCAAAACGAGCGCATGCCGCCCAGCACCGCCATGATCACGAAGTCGCCCGACTGGGTCCAATACAGCGCCCGCGGATCGACGAAATTGTTGAGCAGCGCATAGAGCGCGCCGGCGAGGCTGACGAAACAGCAGGAAATCACCCACGACATCCAGATGTGCTGGTCGACCGGGATACCGAGGAAGCGGGCGCGCCGCTCGTTCTCACGAATCGCAATCAACGTGCGGCCGAACGGCGAGCGCAGCATCCATGCCATAATCCCTGCCGCTACGGCGAACAACACCAGCACCAGATAATAGAAGGCAAGCGGATTGTTCTGTATATCGATCGTGGTAAAACCGAAATGCAGCGGTACGCGCGTCCAGCCCGTCAACCCATCATCGCCGCCGGTGACCGAGTTCCAGCGGATGGCGATGAAAAAGAACACTTGGCCGAACGCAATCGTGACCATGGCGAAATAAACGCCGCGCAAGCGGATGATCAGCGGGCCAATGATCGCGGCCGCAATGGTGCCAATCAGGATGCCAACGAGGATTCCGATGCCGGTACTCGGCACAAGATAACGGATCGTCATCGCCGCGCCATAGGCGCCGAGTCCGAAATAGGCGGCGTGGCCGAACGACAATACGCCGGTGTAACCGAGCAGAAAATTTAGCGACATCGCGGCCAGGCCGAGGATGACGACCCGGGTGCCGAGCTCAGGATAGCCGCCGACCGCCGGCAGCCAATACGGCATCGCCAGCAGCAGCAGCCAGACGACGACGTTCGGGATTTGTTTGTTGAGGTCGGGGGAATTCACTAGAAGCGCCCCTCCTCGCCGAGAAGGCCGCGCGGGCGAATAAGCAGCACCACGGCCATCATGACGTAGATCACCGCCTCGGTGGCCGAGGGGAAGAAGACCGTGGTGATGCCCGAGGCGACGCCAATCAGCAGACCACCGAGCAAGGTGCCTGGCAGGCTGCCAAGGCCGCCGACGATGATGGCCACGAAGCTCGGCATGATCAGCGAGGCGCCGATGGTCGGCTGCAGCCCGAGCTGGCCCACCGCTAGCACACCGGCGAGGCCCGCGAGATAAACGCCGAGCCCGAAATTCATATTGCGTAGGATACGGACATTGACGCCGAGGACCGAGACGGTTTCGAGGTCAAGCGTCCCGGCGCGGATACGGATGCCGAGACGGGTGCGAGTGAGAATGAGGAACAGCCCAATCACGGCGATCGCGACGACGAGCACCATAAACAGCCGGTAGCCGGTCAGGAAGAAATAATCGCTGCTCAGCGGCGTCATCAGCCAGCCCGGCACCTGGAACGGCAGGCTTTGCGCACCCCAGATGAAGCGCGTGCCGTCCTCGAATATAAAGGCCAGACCGAAGGTCAGCAGCAGGCTGTAGAGCGGATCACGTCCGTAAACCCGAACGATCAGCACCCGCTCGACAATGAAGCCGATGACCGCCGTCAGCAATGGCGCAAGGACGAGGGCGCCCCAGAACCCGACGTAAGGGATCAGCGTATATGCAAGGTAGCCGCCGATCGCCAGGAAACCGCCGTGCGCGAAATTGATCACACCAGACAGATTGAGGATGAGTGACAGGCCGAGCGCCATCAGCGCGTAGAACGCGCCGACAATTAGCCCGTTGAAGACATTGAAAAGAAGTAACTGTGTCATGCTCGAGTTTACGTTAGGTGCGACTTATCATCGCGCTGCGACACCGTCGTCGGCGCATATGCGGTCACAGTTCATGGACATCTGCAGATTGTAAACCCCTCGCCGCCGATCGGAACTCCGGGCGCTGCGATCATGCGGCGCCCGGTCTATCCGATCGTCAGGCCGGCCACGTCATCTTGCAGCCGCTCTCCGCCACCGTGCCGGCAATGTCAGCGCCCTTGACGACATTGGTGACGTGGAACAGATCGTCGGGGGCGCTGCCTTTGGCCTGCGCATTCCCTACGTAGAGGTTGGGGATGAGCTGATTCTGGCCCGCGCGGTAGAAGGCCCCGTCAGGCATCAGCGCGATTTCAGGCGGCAGCTTGAAGCCCTGCAGCGCCTTGGCCATCTTGACCGCTTCCAGCGACTTCGCGGTGTTGGCGGCCAACGCACAGGTCCAGGTCGAGACGAAGCCAAACCAAGTGCGCGCGGTCGGAACGCGGCCGGTTTTCTTTTTGATGGCCGCGACGAATTCTGCGACGTGCGGCACGCCCGGCTGATTCCAGTACCACTCGAAAACCCAGGTGCCGATGCGCGCCTCCGGCGGCAGACCCTCGAGCGGCTCAAGTTCTTGTTGGGCGCCGGCCAAATGAATTTTCTTTTCGAGGCCGAACTGGACCGCCTGCTTGAGAGCATTCACCATGTCGTCGCCTTGGACGAGGAAGATGATGACGTCCGGCTTTGCAGCCTGCGCCTTGATCAGATAGGACGAGAAATCGGTCGTTCCGAGCGGCGTGAGATCGCCGCCGACCTTGCTTCCGCCCAGCGTTGCTGACGCCTTTTCCATGCCGGCCTGAAGCGTATGGCCAAATGCGTAGTCGGGCGTGATGTAGTACCACTTCTTGCCATAATCCTTGATCAGCGTCCCTGCCACCGCATTGGCTTCCATCTGCGTCGTGTTGCAGACGCGGAAGACATTCCAATGGCACGTCGCACCGGTGATGGCATCGGTATGCCCACCCGGAACGACATGCAGCACGCCCTTCTCACTGGAGACGCCCGCCATGGCTAACGCCAGCGCTGAGTTCACGTTGCCGAGCAAAAAGTCGATCTTGTCTCGATCGATCAGCTTGCGGGCTTTCTGCACCGCGGTGCCAGCGTCACCGCTGGTTGAGTCCTCGACCAGAAGTTCGGCCTTGCGGCCGAGAATGCCGCCCTTGGCGTTGATCTGCTCGATCGCAAGTTGGCAGCCGATCAATTCGTTCTTGCCGACGGCGGCGTAGGTGCCGGTCAGCGGATTATCAAGGCCGATCTTGACGTTATCGGCCGCGCGCGCCGTGATCACGAACGGCGAGGTGATTTGCGCGACGCCGGCCAGCGCCGCCGTCTTGATCACCGTGCGGCGATCAATTCGCTTTGAAAACATGTCCGATGTCATTGGTATCCTCCCAGGTATTTTTTCGATGCGAATTTTTTGAGAGGCAATCGCCTTACTGCGGTGTCAAACCGACACCGGCTGTGCGCTCGCCTCCCCCGCGCGCACAGTAGTGCGTGACAATGTTTGGACGCAAGACTTCACCAATTTTTCGCGGCATTTTTCGTGTCCGAACGCTCCGTAAAGTTTATTTTGGACGTTGGGCGTGTGGGGCACCACCCGGCGGAGGGCATCGATTGCATGTCGACTTTCGTCTAATAATTTCGACTAACTATCTATTTATATTGACACTTTTCTCCAACCTGATGCCAAGCGGTCGTACGGCTGAGCAAATTCAGGCACAATCACCGCATCGCCGCCATGAGTCCCTGCCAGCGGTTTTTACCGTGCAACGCATCGCCGACCCAAAAGGAGTTCCCCCGTGAGAGGCATTGTCTCCAGGCTCGCCACCGTCTGGCAAATAGCCAGCCCCTATTTCAGCTCGGAGGACCGCTGGCCGAGCCGCGCGCTGCTGGCCGCGGTCGTGGCCATCGAACTGTCGATCGTCGGGATCACGGTGCTGCTTAATGAGTGGAATGCCCGCTTCTACAATGCGCTGCAGGATCGAAACTGGAACGCCTTCGTCTACCAGCTCGGCTATTTCTGCGTGCTGGCGACCGTCTTCATTCTGCTCGCCGTCTACCAGCTCTATCTCAATCAATGGCTGCAGATCCGCTGGCGGCGCTGGCTGACCGCGCGCTACCTCGATCACTGGATGGAGGGCGCCAATCATTACCGTATGCAGCTCCTGGGCGACGCCGCCGACAATCCGGACCAGCGCATCGCCGAGGACATCGCGCAGTTCATCCAACTGACCTTGGGCATCGGCCTGCAACTGCTCAATTCGTGCGTCACACTGGTCTCGTTCATGGTCATCCTGTGGTCGCTGTCGGCGGCGGCGCCGCTGCATGCGTTCGGGCTCAGTTTCGATATTCCGGGTTACCTGTTTTGGGCGGCGCTGATCTACGCCTGCATCGGCACCGCGCTCACGCACCTGATCGGCCGCCCCTTGATCGCGCTTAACTTCCAGCAGCAGCGCTACGAAGCCGATTTCCGATTCAATCTGGTGCGGGTGCGCGAGAACTCCGAGCAGATCGCCCTGCTCGACGGCGAGCGCGCCGAGCGCGACCGCCTGCTGATGCGGTTCGGCAATGTGGTCGCCAATTGGCTTGCGATCATGTCGCGGCAGAAGAAACTCACCTTCTTCACCGCCAGCTATGCGCAGGCCTCCGTGGTTTTCCCGTTCGTCATGGTGAGCCCGGCCTATTTCGCCAACGTCATCCAGCTCGGCGGTTTGATGCAGACCGCCAACGCCTTCGGGCAGGTGCAGGGCGCGCTCTCGGTGTTCGTGAACCTGTACCGCAATCTCGCGGAGTGGAGCGCCGTGATCGAGCGGCTGTCCGGCTTCGATCAGTCGGTGGCGGCCGCGCGCGCGGTGGCGACGACACCGCCGGTGATCGGGGTTGCGGCCGGCGAAGCGGCGGCCGTTTCGTTCAAGGACCTCGCGGTGCGCCTGCCTAACGGCGTTCCGCTGCTCAATGCCAGCGACGTTTCGATCGGCCTCGGTGAGCGGGTGCTGGTGAGCGGGCCGTCGGGCGCCGGTAAGTCAACGCTGTTCCGTGCGCTGGCCGGCATCTGGCCGTTCGGCGCCGGCACGATCACGATCCCGAAAAATGCCCGGCTGATGATCCTCCCGCAGCGGCCTTACTTCCCGATCGCGCCCTTGGCCGCCGCGGTCGCCTATCCGGCCGAACCCGGAACCTATGACGCCGCCCGCGTCGCCGAGCTCATCGCGGCCGTCGGCTTGCCGAACTTGGCCCCGCGCATCGAGGAGGAAACGCACTGGAACCGCATGCTGTCGCTGGGCGAACAGCAACGCCTCGGCATTGCCCGCGCGCTCTTGCACGCGCCGGACTATCTGTTCCTGGACGAGGCCACCGCCTCGCTCGATGAGCCGTCAGAGGCCGCGCTCTACCACCTTTTGGAACAGCGGCTATCCACCGCGACCATCGTATCGATCGGTCACCGCTCGACGCTCGCCGCATTCCACCGCCGCCGGCTGGCGTTCAGCCGCGAAGGCGATCGCTTCTGGGTGCGCGAGGGCAGTCTGGCGGCGCCGGTGGCTTAGCGAGCGCCGCGTCAAAATAAAAAGGGCGGCGGCTCATCCTGAGCCGCCGCCCGTCGAAGTAGAAGAGGCAGTCGATCGGTTTATTTAAGAGCCGACAGCGAGGTGTCGAACTTCAGAGTGGCGACGAAGGTTGAGCCGGCCAGGTCCTTCCCGCCATACGCAACCGGTGCCAAGTAGACGCCGTGTTTGTCGGTGTCCCAGTAACGCAGATCGAGCGTGATGGCCTTGTAATTGATGTCGAAACCGACATCCCAGTAGTCGTAGCTGACGCAGCCAGTGCAATCGTACACTTGGCGGCCAACCTCCGGATTGAGCGAGAGTGTAACGTCAGCGACCGGATGCCACGGCAAAGTGATGACTGCGTTGCCGGAGTAGTAGCCGGCGGTCTTGCTGCCTTTGATCAGGTAGCCGTCGTTGAAATTATCGCCACCGTCGATGACGGCGCCGATGGTCAGCCAGTCGGCAACCTTATACGACGGCTTGGCATAGAACTCGCCGAAGCTGCCATAGGTATTCGTGCCGTTCGTACCATCCGGGTAGTAGTAATAGACGTACCCGAGATCGAGGCCGAAGTTGCCCCAACTCAACCGCACGCCGGCAGAGGGATCGATCTCGGCATCGGCGTTGTAGCTGGCGAGGCTCGAGCCCCAGACGCCGGCATACAGCTTCAGCCAGTCGGTCGCCGTGTAGTCGACCTCAAAGTAGCCCTGCGCCGCGGGCTTGCGGTTGGTCTGCGAGATACCGCGCAAGACGTAATCGGTGGTGAACGCCGTGCCGAACAAGACGTCCCACGGTGACGGCGCGGCAGCCGGTGCGGCCGGTGCCTTCATCGGCATGTCAGCCGCGAGCGCAGGCACAGATGCAGTAAGTGCAAGCGCTGCGACTGCGGATAAGAAAACCTTTTTCATAGGACACTGCCCCTTTTCGGTTCGATCGACTTTCAGCCGATACAATTCACGCATCCCCTTGCGAACCAGACCCGGTTGCGATCCCCAGGAATGCAAAAGAAAGCGCATTAGACGCACGAATGTACATCTCCACTGGTTACCAACGGCAAGCCAAAAGCGGTGGCAATTGCTGCCTTTTTAGGCGATTCGGCCTTTTAATGACAGATTGAAATGAACTGTTGCGGCAAAGTCACAATTTCAGGCCTAAACTGATGGTCCTGCGGGCATTTCGGCCGTCAACCCTTGATCGGCCGATGGCGACAGATGGCCCTGTGAATAACCTAGGGTTGGCGCATTAAGCATATGAAATATAATAAGAATCTGGCGCCCGCCGTGATGGCTGGCGCCAGAGATGGTCTTCGAGGGTCAATCGGTCAGACCGCCGCCTTTTTGCGGTTGGCCTCAAGCCGCGAATCGACCAGCGCCACCTGAGCGTCGATGGCCGGATGACTGAGCCCCTTTTGCCGGGCGATCAGTTGCACCAGTTTGTCGGCGCGCTCGATATTCGGCGCGCCATTTTGCAAGGCACGCGCGGCCGAGGCCGGACGCGTCAGGCTTTGCGCGGCGGCGGCGTATTTCTCGAACGGCACCAAATCGTCCGGCGAAGCGCCGAGCTTGACGCAAAGGTCGTTGACGAAATTGTAGACCGATTTCGCCTCTTCGAGATTGGAGTGCACCGCCTCTTGCGCGGTGCGCATGCCATCTTGGGTGATGCAGCGATAATTGCCGGCGAGCAGCATCGCCCACTTGGCGAGCGGCACGAAGATCGAGTCGTGCACGCGCAGCTTCACCGGCAACTCGATCTTGCCTTCCGGCGCGTCGAAGCGCACCGCGTCGATATCGCTCTCGAGCCGGCGCAGAATGGCCGTGCTCTTGGCGCTGTCGAAGCGCGCCACCTTGAAATTGGTCGGCAGCGTGACCATCAGCACGTTGACCTTTTCCTCCGGCGGCCGGATCGCCTGCGGATCCGGACTGCACAGCGTCAGCGTGCCGGGATCGAAATTGTCCCACACCGTCGGATCAGTGTAGGCGGGCTTCAGCGCTTCGTAATCCAGGCCGGGGATGCGCTTCACGTAAGGCAGCGGCGGCATGTTCATGATCGACATGCAGGGCACGCGCGATTTCGCCACCGCATCCAACAACTCGCGAACGCCGGGCGAGCGGTATTGCGGCTCCTGCATGGCCAGGCCCACCAAATCGTAGTCGGCGGGATTGACGCCGGCCGCGCCGCCGGCGGTCACCTTGCCTGGCAGCTTGCGCGAATCGATCTCGATCCGCTCGGCGCGGCCGCGGATCGGCATGCGCACGCGGAAACCTTCGGCGTTGATCAGGTCCGCTTCGGCCGGCAGGCACACCAGATGTATTGAGTGGCCGCCGAACAGTATTTTCGAGGCCAGCAGTGACCCGTAGGACGCGCCCATCATCAGGATTTTGAGGGTCTTCGCCTTCGGCGGCGGTGTCTTCTTTGCGACGGATTTTTTCGCCTTGGATTTGACGGCCTTGGGCTTGGTGGCGTTGGCTTTTCGGGCCGGCTTTTTGACCGGACGCTTTGCCTTTTTGGTTTTCGGCTTGCGCACCGCGGCGGCGCGCTTGGCCTTTCTTACTTTGGTTTTGGTTTTCCGCTTTTGCGCTTTTGCCATGACAATCCTCCCAATCGATTTGCGTCGCGTGCTGTTTCAAGCCGCAGCTTTAAGCCACATGCTCCGGAGCCGCATCGGCTCCCATATCCTCAAAACCTCGCGGCGCCGGACCGCCGGTCGCCCAGTCGAGCAGCTCGACCGTGTGCACGACCGGGATGGCGGTGCCGGCGGCGATCTGCGTGATGCAGCCGATATTGCCGGCCGCGATCACATCCGGCTTCAGCCGTTCGATATTGGCAACTTTGCGCTCGCGCAACCTCTCCGCCAATACCGGCTGCAAGATATTGTAAGTCCCGGCCGAGCCGCAGCACAGATGTCCTTCCGGCACATCTTTGACCACAAAGCCGAACTTGCAAAGCAATTCTTTCGGCGCCTGCGTCACTTTCTGCCCATGCTGCAGGGAGCAGGCCGCATGATAGGCAATCGTCAGCGGCCGCGGCGCCGGGCATGCCGGGATGTCGAGCTTCGCCAGATATTCGGTCACGTCCTTGGCGAGCCCGGAAATCCAGGCCGCCCTCACGGCATAGGCGGCGTCGCCGCGCAGCATGAAGCCGTAGTCCTTCACCGTGGTTCCACATCCGGACACCGTGATCAAAATGGCGTCGAGCCCCTGCCCGTCGACCTCCCGCGTCCAGGCATCGATATTGTTGCGCGCCAGCGCCAGCGCCTCGTCTTCGCGGCCCATGTGGTGGGCAAGCGAGCCGCAACAAGTTTCGCCGGCCGCGACCACCACCTCGACGCCATGGCGGTTGAGCATCCGGATGGCAGCCACGTTGGTCGAGGGCGCCAGCACTGGGTTGATGCAGCCGGACAGAAGCGCCACCCGGCCGCGGCGCTTGCCTGACGCCGGGTAGACCTTGCCGGCACGATCCACCGGCGGCGACGGTATATGGCGCGGCGCGAGCCGCAGCATGGCCGCCATCCGCTTCAATCCGAGCAGGTTGAGCAGCGGAGCGAAAGGCTTGGCGATCAGCCCTGCCACCACGGCCAAACGGAACAGCGCCGGATTGGGGAGGACGCGCGCCAGCAGCCCGCGCATGGCCCGATCGGCGAGCGGACGCTGGTAGGTTTTCTCGATGTGCTCGCGCGCGTGGTCAACCAGATGCATGTAATGCACGCCGGACGGACAAGTGGTCATGCAGGCAAGGCACGACAGACAGCGGTCGATATGCTTGACCACCTCGGGCGTCGCCGGCCCGCTTTGCTCGAGCATCTCCTTGATCAGATAAATGCGCCCGCGGGGGGAATCGAGCTCGTCGCCGAGCAGCACATAGGTCGGACAGGTGGCGGTACAAAACCCGCAATGCACGCAGGTGCGCAGGATCTTTTCCGATTCCGCGACTTGCGGATCGAGCAATTGCGTGAGGCTAAAGGAGGTTTGCATGCGACGCGGAACCCGATCGGCGTGATAGTCCGGGATCGAAACGCGGTTTGCCCGGAAAGGTCAATGCTGGGGGCGACGGCAAAAGCTGCATCGGCGTCGATTCCGGGCGTGCGTGCGGTCAAACGCCGGCGTACATGCGGCCGGGATTGAGCACGCCTTTGGGGTCGAAGCTTTCTTTCACGCGCTTGGCCAACGCGCGCAATGCCGCCTCCTGCGGCTCGAACACCTCGACCGAAGCCCGCACCGCCACCGGCGCGCGCACCAGCGTGGCGTGGCCGCCGACACTATTGACGGCGGCACGGATCGAGCCGGCGTCGGGCTCATCAGCGAACGGCATAGCCACCCAGAGCAGCCCGCCCGCCCAATCGTAGAACATCTGCGCCGCGGGCGTGATCGCGGCGGCGATTTCATGACCCCTACTGGGCGCGGTCGAGATGCGCCACAGCGGCCGCGCGCGCGCCGCCTCCGCTGCGAAGGGCTTCACCTGCCGCACGCTGCGCCAGAGCGCGCGCGATTCTTTTTCGTCGAGCAGCGCGACCGGCCCGAACGGCTTCATCAGCGCCGTGAGCGCTTCCTTGCGGTGCTTGACCGAGGGCGTGAAGCCTTCCAGCCGCAGCGCGGTGGCGGCCTCGGGCCTGGGCAGGCCGTCGAAATAGGACGCCACATGGTCAGGCAGATGCGCCGCACCGGAAACGTCGCACGATGAACCCATGGCGGCGGCCATGGCAGCGCAGGCGCGCGCGTCGTCGAGGCCTTCGACGATCACCGTTGCCTCGCTCTCCGCCTTTGGTAGCACCTTGATCGTCACGTCAGTCATCGCGGCCAGCGTGCCCCAGGAACCGGCCAGCAACTTGCACATGTCGTAGCCGGTGACGTTCTTCACGACGCGGCCGCCCGACTTGATGGTCTCGGCGCGGCCGGTGACCGCGGTCACGCCGAGAAAGTGGTCGCGCGCGGCGCCGGCCTTGATGCGGCGCGGGCCGGAGAGGTTGGTCGCGAGCGCGCCGCCGAGCGTGCCCTGGCCGGCCAGCCCGCCGAGCAGCGGGCCATAATCCATCGGCTCGAAGGCGAGTTGTTGGTTGTTTTTCTCCAGCAGCGTCTCGATCTCGGCGAGCGGC
Organism: Hyphomicrobiales bacterium; assembly: GCA_003152455.1. Classification (GTDB taxonomy): domain Bacteria; phylum Pseudomonadota; class Alphaproteobacteria; order Rhizobiales; family Xanthobacteraceae; genus Pseudolabrys. The sequence continues at coordinate 13,208 of PMAF01000144.1, read as the reverse complement.
GTGCCCGCCCGGGCCGAGAGCACCAGCTCTTCCGGCTCGTACAACGTGACGCCGGAAAGCCCCGAGAGATCGAGCGTGAAATCGGTCTGGCTCGGGCGGCCGATGGCGCGCTTGGAGCCCGCGCCCGTCACTTCCAACGCCTTGTCGTCGCCGAGCGCCCAGCGCACGGCGGCCTCAACCTCTTTGGCATCGCGGGGTTTGAGAACGTCGGTCATGTCACTCCGCCGCGCGGGCGTCGGGCGCTGACGCAAACGCCGGCATGATCTCGCGCGCGAAACGGCGCAATTGCTCCTTGCCGCCGGCAATCGTGAGTAGGACGTACTCCACGTTCGATCTCTGCAATGCTTCCAGCATGCCGGCAATCTCGTCCGGCGTTCCGTACAAGGCGTTCTCTTCCGTGGCGCCGGCCTTGTCGGCGTAGGCGAGAACATGCGAGCCCGGCTTGGCGCCGGGCGCACGCGAAACATCGATGGTGCGTTTCGTATAAGCGGCCTGCCGCATCAGCGCGGCTTCCTTGTCGGCTTTGTCTTTCGCGATATAGAGCTGGCGCGCCACCGTCACCTGCATCGGATGGAAACCAAGTCCCTTCGCCAGACGCTCGGCCTTGTAGATCGCGATGCGCTGGCTGAGCGTTTCCGGCGATGCGTATTGGTCGAGGATCAGATTGAAGCCGCGCGCGGCGGCGCGTTGGATCGAATGCGGATTGCCGGCGGCGACCCAGAACGGCGGATGCGGGCTCTGCGCCGGCGGCGGCTCGACCACGATATCCTCGAAGTGCCAGAAGCGGCCTTGATGCGAGAAGCGCGTGCGCGATGTCCATGCGCGTGTGATCAGCTCGATCGCCTCCTCAAAGCGCGCCTCGGCCTCCTCCGGCGCGATCTGGAAGCCCTTGAATTCGCTGTGCCGGTAGCCCTTGCCGATGCCGAAATCAAATCGTCCGTCGGACACCAGATCGAGCGTCGCCGTCTGCTCCGCCAGCAGCACCGGATTGTGCCAAGGCAGCACCATCACGGCGGTGCCGAGCCGCAACGTCTTGGTGCGCATCGCCAACGCCATCAGCAGCATCAACGTAGCCGAGACCTGGTTCCAGCCGGTGAAATGATGCTCGACCGAGAAGCTGGAGTGAAAGCCGAGCGCTTCGGCTTCGATATTGAAATCGAGATAGTCGCGAAAGCCTTGGCCCGTTTCCGGACCGAGGCCATTGCTATCGGCTTTGGGCGAACAGAATAGACCGAAACGCATCGATTCAGAACCTCGGAATATCCGGGAACGGCAGCTTGCCGCCGGAAATATGGATGCGGCCTAGCTCGGCGCAATTGTGCAGCACCGGAAACACCTTGCCGGGATTGAGCAGACCCTTGGCGTCGAAAGCGCATTTGACCCGCTGCTGGGCGTCGAGATCGATCTCGGAAAACATCACCGGCATCAGGTCGCGCTTCTCGACGCCGACGCCNNTGCTCGCCGGTCAAGACGCCGCCGACCTCGACGCAAAGCTTGAGGATTTCGGCGCCGAACCGCTCGGCGCGATCGAGCTCGTCGGGGATGTTGGAATCGTAGAGGATCATCGGGTGCAGGTTGCCGTCGCCGGCATGGAACACGTTGGCGCAACGCAGCCCGTATTTTTCCGACATCTCCTTCGTGCGCGCGAGCACCAGCGGCAGCTTGGCGCGCGGAATGGTGCCGTCCATGCAGTAGTAGTCCGGCGAGATGCGGCCGATCGCCGGGAACGCCGCCTTGCGCCCGGCCCAGAACAGCAGCCGCTGCTGCTCGGAGGTTGAGGCCTGGCACGACACCGCGCGGCATTTGCCGGCGATGGTCTCGATGCGCCCGATCAGGTCGTCGACTTCGGCCGGCGGTCCGTCGACCTCGACGATCAGCAGCGCTTCGACATCGAGCGGATAGCCGGCATGGACGAATTGCTCGACCGCGCGGATCGCCGGCTTGTCCATCATCTCCATGCCGCCCGGAATGATGCCGGCGCCGATGATCGCCGACACGCAGGCGCCGGCGTCCTCCGAACTCGGGAAGCCGATCAGCACGGCGCGCGCGGTCTCCGGCCGCTTCAGGATGCGCACGGTCACCTCGGTGACGACGCCGAGCAGGCCTTCCGAGCCGGTGATCACGCCCAGCAGATCATAGCCCTCGGCGTCGAGATGCTTGCCGCCGAGGCGCAGCACCTCGCCGGTGATCAGCACGATCTCACAGCCGAGCACGTTGTTGGTGGTCATGCCGTATTTCAGGCAATGCACGCCGCCGGAATTCTCCGCCACGTTGCCGCCGATGGTGCAGGCGATCTGCGAGGACGGATCGGGCGCGTAATAGAAGCCGGCATCGGCAACCGCGTTGGTCACCGCCAGATTGGTGACGCCGGACTCCACCACCGCAACCCGGTTGGGGAAGTCGATGTCGCGGATGCGGTTGAACTTGGCCATGCCAAGCAGCACGCCGTCGGCGAGCGGCAGCGCGCCGCCGGAGAGCGACGTGCCGGCTCCGCGCGGCACCACCTTGATGCCTTCGTCATGGCAATAGCGCAGCACCTGCGACACCTGCTCGGTGGTCTCCGGCAACACCACGACCATGGGCGGCTGATGATAGGCGGTGAGCCCGTCGGTCTCGAAGGGCTTCATTTCGCGCTCGGTCGCGATCACGCCCTCGCCCGGTACGATGGTGCGCAGCGCGGCGACGATTTTGTCGCGGCGCGCCAGCACAGCGCCGTCCAGTTCGGGCATCTTTACCGACATTGTGACAGCTCCCGGCCGTGTATGTCCGTCTAACGATATCAGCGATTTGACGGTTGACACATAGGGCTGGCAAAACCCTCCGCAACCGGGGCATGCCGGGTGGCATTGGCCTAGCGGGCGACGACATTAGTCACGAGAGGAAAAAGCGATGAAAACACCCCTTGCAATGGCGGCCTTGGCCGTGGCCGCGATGGCGCAGGCGGCGCACGCGCAGGACGTGGCCGCCGGCGAACAATCGTTCAAGAAATGCTTCCCCTGCCATTCCATCGGCGAAGGCGCGAAGAACAAGGTCGGCCCCGAGCTCAACGGCCTCGACGGCCGCCATTCCGGCAGCGCGGCTGGTTACAACTATTCCGACGCCAACAAAAACTCCGGCATCGTCTGGGGCGAGGCTACCTTCAAGGAATACATCAAGGATCCGCGCGCCAAGGTTCCGGGCACCAAGATGATCTTCCCCGGCGTCAAGAACGAAACGGAAATCGGCAACCTGTGGGCCTATCTCAATCAATTCGGCCCGGACGGAAAGAAGAAGTGACGATAGGCCTGCAATTTAGCGGGTTTGCCGGGCATCGCGGCGCACCTGGGATTTGACCTTGGTCAAAGCCCGCGCGCCGCGCAACCGCCATTGTCCATCAATGATGTATTTTGCTAACGCATGACGTAACGGGGAATCCCGTTCCCTCTTCACTTCGGGCGCATCTGCCGGCCCGCTCAGGAGAAGCCATCATGATCAAGGATATTATCGTGAATCTCGGGCTGGGCGAGCGCGATCCCGCCGGCGATTTCGCCATCTCGGTGGCCGAGACGTTCGGGGCGCACCTGCTGGGCATGGCCTTTATCTACGATCCGATCATCCCCGGTTCGGTCATGGGCGGCATCCCGCCGGAATTCATCGAGTCGCAGCGCGCCGAATCCGAGAAGGCTGTGCGCACCGCCGTCGCCCGTTTCGAGCAGGCGGCCAAGCGCGCCGGCATCTCGTATGAAACGCGCAGCAGCAATGCCAGCATTGCCGGCGCCGCCGAGCGGCTCGGCCGCCTAGCGCGGCGTTTCGACCTCGTCATTGTCGGCCAGCCCGACCGCGACAAATCGGCGCCGGTGGAAGTGGTCGACGAAGGCGTGCTGTTCGAATCCGGTCGGCCGGTGATCTTCGTGCCCTACATCCAGAAGGAGGGCCTCAAGCTCGATCGCGTCATGGTGTGCTGGGACGGCAGCCGCGCCGCCACCCGCGCCATCGCCGACAGCCTGCCGTTCCTGCAAAAGGCCAAGCAGGTCGAAATCGTCATGGTCGCCAACAAGGCCGGCAAGGACGATGAAATTTCCGGCGTCGATCTCGGCCAACATCTCGCCCGCCACGACTTGAAAGTGGATGTCAAGCGGATCACTTCGCCGGATATCGACATCCCCTCCACGATCCTGTCCTACGCGGCGGACTCGTCCGCCGACATGATCGTGATGGGCGGCTACGGCCATTCGCGCTTGCGCGAATTCATCCTCGGCGGCGTCACCCGCAGCATTCTTGAAACGATGACGGTGCCGGCGCTGATGTCGCATTGATCGGTCTCGCGTCCCGGGCGCACGGCTTGCGACCTATGGCTGCTGGCCTATCGCGGCACTTCGGTGTATGGCTCCCCGCCTTCGCCGACAGCAAATAGGCAGAGGATAAAGCCGCACCTTGGACGTCGTACGCCATATTAAATTGCGCGATGGAACGCCGGTTTTGCTTCGGCCGCTCGAAGTGGCGGACGGCACGCTCTATCCGGATTGTCTGAGCGAAATAACTCCCGATGATTTGCGGCTGCGCTACTTCGCCGCCATGCGCGAGGTGAGCCCCGAACTCATCGACAAACTGATTCATTACGACCGCAAGCATGCGATGGCCTCGATCGCCATCGAAGAGGCAACCGGCCGCATGCTCGGCGTGGTGCGCTTGCACAACGACCCCGGCGACGAGAACGCGGAATTCGCGATCATCGTGCGCTCGCGTCTCAAGGGCCACGGCCTCGGCTGGCTAATGATGAAGCACATGATCGCCTACGCCAAGGCCAAGGGGCTCAAAACCGTGCGCGGACAGGTGCTGGCGGAAAACAGCAGCATGCTGCAGATGTGCGGCGAGCTCGGCTTCCACGCGATCGACGATCCCGATGAACGCGGCGTCAAGCTGGTGACGCTGCCGCTCGCCAAAGTGCCGGCCGAAGCCCTTCAGTGAGTCACCGCGCTATTCCGGCAGCACGAATTGCGCCACCAGGCCGCGGGCACGCGCGTCGACCACGCCGATCGCGCGCAGCGCCAGCAGCGTCGCGGTCTGCACCGCCGCGCGCGCGGCGGAGGCATCGGCCGGCGACGGCGCCAGCGGTCCGAGCAGCCCTTCCATCAGCGCACCGACGATGGCCGGTGCGGCGACGGCGGCGTCCTGCTCGGGAAGATGGCGCCCTTCGATCGCGGTCTTGATGCGCGCCTCCAGTTCGGCCGCGATCGATTGGCGGAAATCGAGCCGCATCGCGTCCACTTGCGCATCGACCGCCTCGCCCAGCACCGCCCAGGCCAGCCGCCGCTCGGCGAGCGCGCGGGCGGCGAAGGTGGCGATGCAGGCCGCCAGCGCCGACAGCGGGTCGGGCGCGGCGTCGCCGGCGGCCGCCATGGCCGACAGCTCACGGCCGGCGACCGCGGCAACCAGTTCGGCGACGAGATCGGTCTTGGACGGGAAGTAGCGGTAGACGGTGCCGGCAGCGATGCCGGCGCGCGCGGCCACCGCGGCAATCTGCACCGCCGCCATGCCGCCCTCGGCCGCAATGGACGTCGCCGCGGCCAGGATCGCCTCCTCGCGCTCGGCCAGGCGGCGAACCACGTTCTCGGTGCGGCGATAGGGCATGGCAACGAGTGAACGATGATTCACGCCGCAAAAGCAACACCGCTCATCCTTCTGCGGTCAGCGATACGTGCCCGAGTGGCCGCGGTTGGCGAGCGCCTTATCACGGATGGCGGAAATCGACGCGAATGTTGAGATCGCTTCCGGATCGATCTTGAGGTGGATGATCGACGGCTTGCCGGTGGCGACCGCCTGGGCGAAGGCCGCCGGAAAATCGGAAGTCTTCTCCACCAAGGCGCCATAGCCGCCGAACGCCAAAGCATAGGCGACAAAATCCGGATTGTGCAGTTGCGTCGCGACCACGCGGCCGGGATATTCGCGCTCCTGGTGCATGCGGATGGTGCCGTAGAGGCCGTTGTCGGCGAGCACGACGATAACCGGCAATTTGTACTGCACGGCGGTCGCGAAATCCTGGCCGGTCATGAGGAAATCGCCGTCGCCGGCGATGCACACCACCTTGCGCTCCGGATGCAGCAGCTTCATCGCCACGGCGGCCGGAAAACCGTAGCCCATGGAGCCGGAAGTCGGCGCCACATGGGTGGCGTATTTGCGGAAGCGGTAGAAGCGATGGATCCAGCCGGCGAAATTGCCGGCGCCGTTGGTGATGATGTCGTCGGGCGCAAGATTTTCGCGCAGCCACACGAGAATTTCCCCGAGGTTGACGCCGCCCGGCTGCGGCGTGGCCTTTTCCGACCAGGCCAGATAGTCGGCATGGGCCGTGGCCGCCTCACCTTGCCATGCGATCTCGTTCGGCGGTTGCAGTCCTTCCAGCGCCGAGCAGAACGCGGTCGGCGCCGCTTGGATGGCGAGCGTCGGGTGATAGACGCGGCCGAGTTCCTCGGGTCCGGGATGCACATGCACCAGCTTCATCTGCGGCTCCGGGATATCGAGCAGCGTGTAACCCTGCGTCGCCATCTCGCTCAGACGGCCGCCGACCAGCAGGACCAGATCGGCGCCCTTCACGCGCGCCAGCAATTTCGGATTGGGCCCTATTCCTAAGTCGCCGGCGTAGCAAGGATGCAGCGCGTCGAACAAATACTGCCGGCGAAAAGTGGTCGCTACCGGCAGCGCGAAGCGTTCGGCGAAGCGCATCAGCGCGGCGCAGGCGGCTTCCGACCAGCGGCTGCCGCCGGCCAGCGCGATCGGACGTTTTGATGCCCATAATAGTTTTTGCAGGCGGCTCATGTCGGTCAAGCCGGGCCAGGATTCCACCGGCTCGAAGGCGCGCGCATCCGGCACCATGGCGCGCTCGGTCAGCATGTCCTCGGGGACCGCGATCACCACCGGCCCGGGCCGGCCGTTGCATGCGGTATGGAAGGCGCGCGAGACCAGTTCCGGGATGCGCGCCGGATCGTCGATTTCGGTCGCCCATTTGGCGATCGAACCGAACACCGCGCGAAAGTCGAGTTCCTGGAACGCCTCGCGCTCGCGCATGTGGCGTCCGATCTGGCCGACGAACACGATCATCGGCGAGGAATCCTGGCGCGCGATGTGGATGCCGGCCGAGGCATTGGTCGCGCCTGGCCCGCGCGTCACGAAGCAGATACCGGGGCGGCCGGTCACCTTGCCGACCGCCTCGGCCATCATGGCGGCGCTGCTCTCGTGCCGGCAGACGGTGAGCGCGATTTCGGAATCGTGAAAGGCGTCGAGCGCGGCCAGATAGCTCTCGCCCGGCACGCAGAAAACGTTGTGCACCCCGTGGATCGCCAATTGGTCGATCAGGATTTCGCCGCCGGTCCGGGTGCCGTCATTCGCTCGCATCGTTCCGCTCCGACTTAGCCCCAAGTTACTTCACGATTTTCGGCATCGGGATCGGCGGCGAGAACGCGGTCGGCACCATCAGGCAGTTCTTCTGCTCGATGATGTTCCCAGCCTTGGCGTTTTCGGCGAGGAAAACTTTCCAGTCCGGGTCCTGCGCCATCTTGGCACGCTTCTGTTCGCGGTCGGCGGCGCTCTCATAGACCCAGACATGGGTGTAAGTGTTCAATTCGCCGGTTTCAGCCACCGCATAGCAAAGCGGCTCGCCCATATAGCGAAGCTGCACCGGGTAGCCGAACTTCTTGTAAAGCTCCAGTTGCGCCGGGACGCGGCCAGGCAACGTCTTATAAGTCCGAACATCCAAGAGCACGTGGCTCCTCCCTCGAATTGGCCGTTTTGGCACGGCGAGGCGCGCACTCTCTCGATCCCGCGTCTGCCGGTCAATAGACTAAGGGGCCGCGCAATGCTCGAATGCGAGAATGGAATTCGCCGCTCAGGCCGCCGGCTCGACCGAGGTCACTTGGTAAGTGTGCGTCTCGCCGTCCTCATTACGAATCGAGACATATTCGCCCGGGCGGAACGCATGCGCGCCGAAGCGGTAGCCGCTCTCGTCGTCATCCTGCGCGGTCTGGTCGTAGTCGAATACCCAGCGCGCGTGCTCGGGTCCGCCCGGCTTGTGGACCAGAAATCCGATTTCGTCATCTTCGCCTTCCCAGAACCGGCGCACGCGGCAATGCTCGCGGTTGCTTTGCCAGAGCTTGGCGTCGATATGATTCTTGTCGTCGAGCGGGGCGACGAATTCGTAACCATGGCGCTCCGAGCCCTGCGGGAATTCCTTGGAGCGGGCGAGGTTAAGCCTGATGCGCTTGAACGTGTGCGGCAGCGTGGTCACGGCAATCTCCATCCTCAAGCGAGTCCGTTTATTTGTCGCATCATGACCTTATCTGGCCACGGCGGGTATTGATTTGGATCAGTCCGGCGATATCGGTCGGTTCGATAGTAGCATTAACCCGAGGACGCGATGAAACCGGCCGGAACCTCGCAACAGGCGGTAATCGACTTTCTGGCGGCGCCCGCAACGCATGGCGGCGCGCCGGTTAAGCGGATCGACACCCATGCCGCGATGGTATTCCTGGCCGGCCCGCGCGCCTTCAAGATAAAGCGCGCGGTGCGCTTTCCGTTCCTCGATTATTCGACGCTCGACCGGCGCAAGGCCGCGTGCGCCGCCGAGATCGAGGTCAATCGTCCGTTTGCGCCGGCGATCTACCGCCGCGCGGTGGCGATCACGCGCGACCAAGACGGCGTGCTCGCGATCGACGGCGCGGGTGAGCCGGTGGAATGGGCGGTGGAGATGCGGCGCTTCGACGAGACGCAGACGCTCAACCATCTGGCGGGCGCGCGCCGCATCGACGGCGCGCTCGCCGACGCGCTCGGGCGGGCAGTGGCGCGCGCCCACGCGGGGGCGCCCGTCAACAAGGCCGCCGGCTTCGCCGATGAGCTCAGCGAGGTCATCGGCCAAAATGATGGCGAACTGCGCGCTGCGCCCGAACTTTTCCAGCCCCAGGCGGTGAACGAATTGACGCACGCGACGCGCGCCGCCTTGGAGCGCGTGCGGGCGCTGCTGTCGCTGCGCGAGCGCGCCGGGCGGGTCGCGCGCTGCCACGGCGATTTGCATCTCGGCAATATCGTCTTGCTCGACGGCGAGCCATTGCTGTTCGACGCCATCGAATTCGATCCCAGGATCGCCACCGGCGATGTGCTCTACGACCTCGCCTTCCTGCTGATGGACCTGATCGAGCGCGGCCTGACGCCGGCCGCCAATATCGTGCTCAATCGCTATCTCAACGAGACGCGGCGGGCGGAAGACCTCGACGCGCTGGCCGCGCTGCCGCTGTTCCTGTCGTTGCGGGCGGCGATCCGCGCCAAGGTCGCCGCGGAGCGGCGGACGCAGACCGGCGAACGGGCGGCGACCGAGCAAAGCGCGCGCGACTATTTCGCGCTTGCCGGAAAATTGCTGGCGCCGCCGCCGCCGGTCCTGCTGGCCGTCGGCGGATTATCCGGCAGCGGCAAGTCGCTGCTCGCCCGCGCGCTCGCAGCCGACATTTCGCCCGCGCCGGGGGCCGTGGTGCTGCGCAGCGACGTCGAGCGCAAGGCTCTGTTCGGAATTGCCGAGACCGGACGGCTGCCGGAAACGGCCTACAGCCGCGACGTCACGGCGCAAGTCTACGCAGCGCTGGCCGGCAAGGCGCGGCGCGTGCTTGCCGCCGGCCATTCGGCGATTGTGGACGCGGTGTTCGCGGACGCCGGCGAACGGGCGGCGATCGCGCAAGCGGCGGCTGGCGCTGCGTTCCACGGGCTGTTTCTGACCGCCGATCTCAGCGTCCGGCTCGCCCGCGTCGGCGGCCGCCGCGGCGACGCCTCCGATGCCGATACGGCAGTCGCCCGCGAACAAGAGCGATATGATCTGGGAGCGATGCAATGGAAGCCGGTTGACGCTTCCGGTTCGCCGGACCGGACCCTGCGCGCCGCCAAGGCGGCGCTCGGACTTGCTTGAACCAAGCTATGCATGCGACGACCCGCTGCCCCGCCGCCCTCCTCCTTTGGCGTTCGCCGCAAAACCGATAGCTTCGTGCGCTTGACGCGCTCCTGACCGGGACCCCAATGAACGCTGCGCAACGCTCGACGATTTCCGCGCGCCAACTGGCGGTCGGGCTCATCGGCTATTGCGCCTTCGTCAATCTCTACGCGCCGCAGTCGATCTTGCCTTTGCTCTCGCAGGAATTTGGCGCCACCGCCGCCCAAGTCTCCACCATCATCACAGTCAGCACGCTGGCGGTGGCCGTGACCGCGCCATTCACCGGCGCGATCGCCGACGTGCTCGGCCGCAAGCGGGTGATCGTCGCGGCGATGTTCGTGCTGGTGGTGCCGACCTTGATGGTCGGACTGGCGACGAGCCTGTCGGCCGTCATTTTCTGGCGCGCCGTGCAGGGGCTGGTGCTGCCGCCGATTTTCGCCGTCACCGTCGCCTATATCGGCGACGAATGGCCGCCGCGCGAAGCGACCACGGCCGCCGGCATCTACAGTTCGGGGTCGAGCATCGGCGGGTTCACCGGACGCTTGATAACCGGCTTGCTCGCCGACCTGATCGGCTGGCGCGCCGGTTTCATCGCGCTCGCCGGCATCGCCTTTGCCGGCGCAATTGCGACAATATTTTTGCTGCCGCATGAGCGGAAATTCGTGCGCTCGGAAGGCTTGCTGGCGTCGGGACGGCAGATGCTCGCGCATTTCCGCAACGGCCAGCTGCTCGCGACCTACGCGGTCGGCTTCGGCGTGCTGTTCAATTTCATCTGCACGTTCACTTACGTCAGCTTTCATCTTGCCGCCGCGCCTTACAATCTCTCCGCCACCTGGCTCGGCGCCATTTTCGTCGTCTATCTCACCGGCTCCGCGCTCACGCCGTGGGCCGGCTGGGCGATCGGACGGTTCGGGCGGCGGCGCTTTACGGCGCGCGTGCTCGCTCTGTGGATTGCCGGCATCGCGCTGACGCTTGTCCCGTCGCTGCCGCTCATCATCCTGGGTCTCGCCATCAGCGCCGGCTGCGGCCTGGTTTGCCAGGCGATCTCCACCGGCTATGTGACGACCACCGCCAAGGCCGGCCGCTCCTCGGCGGTCGGGCTCTATGTGACGAGCTTCTATGTCGGCGGCAGCTTCGGCGCGGCGCTCGGCGGCCTTGCCTGGACAATCGGCGGCTGGCCGGCCTGCGTCGCCTTGGTGGCCGCCATGCTGGCGATCATGATGGCCACCGTGCTGTTTGGCTGGGCCCACGGCGTGCTGGTCGCGCCGGCCACGACGCCAATCGAGCCGCCCTGAAAATTCAGTCCGCGCTCGGGTGCCAGAAAGGCCGGTAGCCGCGCTTCAGTACGGCGATGATCGAGGGCGGCGTCAGTACAGCGACATCGACACCACGCGGTCGCCGTATTGTTCCGTTGTAACCGCGCGGCGTCCACCGCAACAGCCGTTTGCCACACAGAGCGACCGGGCTGCCGTCAACAACGATAGTCGTTCCATCAGGAAGGCCTTCGATCTTTCGCCAGTGCAGACGTTTGAACTTGCCGTCGAGGCGTTCGCCGTGAAGGATTCGGTCCATGTCGGCGGCGCGAGGCCCCCCGGGAAATAACGCGGCAAAGACTTGCGCGACCTTGCGCCGGCATTCGAAACAAGGCCGGTGACCGGCGGCGAGCGCCGCCACCTCGTCGAGGAAGAACAATTCGCTATAGCTGTCGCCCCACACCTTGCGGTGGCGATCGTTGAAATCGAGCCTACAGCAGATCCATTGCTTCGACGTCCAGCGCCGCGCGCCGAGCTTGTGCTGGCAATCGTGCAATCGGCCGCCTCGATTGCCCATGAGCAACCCGCGCACGGCATCGGCGAACAAGTCGCCAAACGGATCGACACGGTTTTGCAGGGGCATCGTCGGGCGTCAAAAAAGGTGGCCGGGACAAGTACAACCCGNNAAGACCCGGTTACCCGGACGAATGGTTGAATAAAACCGAAGGCGGGCGCCGGGGCATTGATCGAAATCAAGAAGTCCCGGCCGGCGCATAAGCCGTGGACGCTACACGCGAAAACGCCCGCCGACGGGGGCGGGCGTTGCCGGCAAATAATGAAAAGCCTCAGCCCTGCGGTTGGGGGGCCACTTCGCCGGTCGGCGCGTCGGGGCGCGGGCGCTGCTTGCCGGCGGGCGGCACGGCGGAGGAGCGCGGCGTGGTCGGCTCGATCACCGATTCGCGCACCGGCCGCTTGCCGTTGATCAAATCCTTGATCTCGTCGCCGGTCAGCATTTCGAACTCGAGCAAGCCTTTGGCCAGAATTTCGAGATCGGCGCGCTTGTCGGTGAGAATCTGCGTCGCCTCGTCATAACCGGCCTCGACCAGACCGCGGACTTCGGCGTCGATCGTCTGCGCGGTCGCCTCCGAGATATTCTGCTGGCGCGACACCTGATAGCCGAGGAACACCTCGTCCTGGTTCTCGCCGTAGGCGACCGTACCGAGCTTGTCGGACAGGCCCCAGCGCGTGACCATCAGGCGGGCGAGCTTGGTCGCCTGCTCGATGTCGGAAGCGGCGCCCGACGTCACCTTCTCGCGGCCAAACACCATTTCCTCGGCGACGCGTCCGCCCATCATGATGGCGAGGCGCGAGGTCATCTGCTCGCGGCTCATCGACAACTTGTCGCGCTCGGGTAACTGCATGACCATGCCGAGCGCGCGGCCGCGCGGAATGATGGTGGCCTTGTGCACCGGATCGGTGGCCTTGACGTTGAGCGCGACGATGGCGTGGCCGCCTTCGTGATAGGCGGTGAGCATCTTCTCTTCGTCGGTCATCACCAGCGACTTGCGTTCGGCGCCCATCATCACCTTGTCCTTGGCGTCCTCGAACTCGGCCTGCGTGACCATGCGCTTGTTGCGGCGCGCGGCCATCAAGGCGGCCTCGTTGACCAGGTTGGCGAGGTCGGCGCCGGAGAAGCCGGGCGTTCCGCGCGCGGTGATCTTCAGGTTGACGTCCGGCGCCAGCGGAACTTTCCGAACGTGCACCTTCAGGATGTTCTCGCGGCCGACCACGTCCGGGTTCGGCACCACCACCTGGCGATCGAAGCGGCCGGGGCGCAACAGCGCCGGATCGAGCACGTCGGGCCTATTGGTGGCGGCGATCAGGATGATGCCTTCATTGGCTTCGAAGCCGTCCATTTCGACCAGCAACTGATTGAGCGTCTGTTCGCGCTCGTCATTGCCGCCGCCGAGACCGGCGCCGCGATGGCGGCCGACCGCGTCGATTTCGTCGATGAA
>PMAF01000169.1 GCA_003152455.1 Hyphomicrobiales bacterium | reverse complement strand
TGATCTCGATGCCATTAGCCACCCGCCGCATCTTCATCACGCCGCCGTCCATTTTCATTTCATGCACCTCGAAACTTTTGGCGACATCGGTCGAGCCGCCGATCAGGCGGTCGGGCGCGGTTCCGCTATTGATGATGGTCATATAGCCGCCGCCGACGCTAGCGCCTTTCGGCGTGGCACGCGCCCAGGGCGCGGAGATTTTCAGGCTGCCGGCGCTGACGTCTGCCGCTTGCGCCGGCATAACCGCCCATGCGGCAAGAACGGCGGCGATAAGAAATGCAGTGCGGGTCATTGTAGTCTCCTGACGATGCGGTACGCGTGGCTTTCGTAAAGCGCAGCACGCGAATGAACATTGCGACGAAATTCGAAACTGGAAAAGTCAGGCCGCAGGCGGCGCGCGCGGAATCTGCGGGCTGCGATCGGCTGGCCGAATAATCGGCTCGGTCGCGCGCGGCAGCGTCATGGCGATGGCGCGCGTCGGGGCGAGTATGATTGCAACTTGCGGCGGACCGGCGAGTGACTGCACGCAGCATTGCGTCCCGCAGCCGGCGGCGCAGGGGCAACCGCCGTCGTGACCAGTCGGCTGCGGCGAGCCGTCGGTCGCGGCGGCCGCAGCGCACAGGCTTGAATGGAACGGGGTGCCGGCCGCCACCAAGAGCGGCAGCAGCAGCAACGCCTGCAGCGCGACAACATAGGCCGCGGCGAGCGCGATAAAGTGCCGGCGTCGGAGGGATTTGCTCATCGGCACAAGTCTATGCGGGTCGCGCATAATCGTCCACTTGAGGAACCGCCCCTCCACGAGCCTAACCCGGTCGAACAATCACGGCCGGCGTGATAGACTTGGCCATCATGAATGCCGACCGATCATCATCGTCCGATAGCGAGCCCCGGGTTGTGAAGTTTCCCGGCCGCCGGGCGCGCATGCCGGCGGCGGCTCCATCGCCGGTGGACGATCTCGCCAAATTCGCGCGCAGCGTAGGCAGCGACGACTATCGCCATCGCATGACCGTCAACGTCATCGCCTTCGTGTTTGTGCTGGCCTTGATCGGCGTCGGCCTCTGGCTGGCCGACACCATGGCAGAGATGCGCAAGAACCAGGATTGCGTGCTGTCGGGGCGGCGCGGCTGCACGCCGGTGGAGGTGACCAAAAGCCGCTGGTGAGCCCTGCGCGTCGACGCGCAGGCAAACACGGCTCCCGGCCATTGCCCTTTTTCCGGCAAATGCCCTCGCCATTGAACTTAAGACGGCGCTTCGCTATACGGGCTGCCAATCTTATGCCGGTAAATGGCGGTTGCGGGGGCTAGCGCGCGGGACCGGCAACTTGGCCGTCCGATCGCAAGAACCCCAAATAACTCAGAGAGTTACCGATGTCTTCGACATTCGATACGATTGCCAATATTATCGCCGAGACCTGCGACATTCCGCGGGACTCCATCACCCCCGACAGCCACGCCATCAACGACCTCGGCATCGACAGCCTGGATTTCCTCGATATCGCATTTGCCATCGACAAAGCGTTCGGAATCAAGCTGCCGCTCGAGCAGTGGACGCAGGAAGTCAACGACGGCAAGGCCACCACCGACCAATATTTCGTGCTCAAAAATCTGAGCGCCCGCATCGACGAGCTCGTCGCTGCCAAAGGCGCTTGAGCCGGCGCCGCGATGCGCCTTGAGTATTTTCTACTGATCGACCGGGTCGTCAGTCTCGATCTCGCCGCCGGTACGATTTGCTGCGAGGCCACGGTACCGGCCGAAAGTCCGATCTTCGAGGGGCACTTCCCGGGCTATCCGCTGATGCCGGGCGTGCTGCTGATCGAAACCATGGCGCAGACCGGGGGCTGGCTGCTGGTGGCGGCCAATAAATTTCAGCGCATGCCGTTCCTGGCGGCGGTCAAGGAAGCCAAACTCCGCACTTTCGTCCAACCGGGCGCGCGGCTGACGGCGGAGGCGAAAATTACGCATGACGGCTCCGGTTACGCGATGACCGATGCCAGCATTTCCTGCGACGGCAATCTTATTTGCAATGCTGCAATAACTTTCCGCGTGACCGAATTTCCCAATCCCGATTTCGCCACGGAAATGCGCAGGCGAGCCGCGGCGATCGGCCTGCCGAGCAACGAGGCACTGGTCAATGGCTGAGGCCTTCCGCGAAGCCTGGATCACCGGTATCGGCATTGTGTCCTGCCTCGGCGAAGGCCCGCAAGCACATTGGCAGAAGCTGATGGAAGCGCACCCCAGCGCCGACGTGACGACCTTTGCGCCGTTCGTCGTGCACCCGCTCGCCCCTATCAATTTCGACACGCAGATCCCGAAGAAAGGCGATCAGCGTCAGATGGAAAACTGGCAGCGCATCGGCACCTACGCCGCCGGCCTTGCGCTCGACTCCGCCGGCGTCAAGGGCAAGCCGGAAATCCTCTCGCACATGGACATGATCGTCGCGGCCGCCGGCGGCGAACGCGACCTCAACGTCGACACCACGATCCTCAGCGGCATGCCGGGCGCGGCCAATCCGGCGGCGTTCCTTAACGAGCGGCTGATGAGCGATCTGCGGCCGACGCTGTTCCTGGCGCAACTCTCCAACCTGCTGGCCGGCAACATCTCAATCGTGCATGGCGTGACCGGCTCTTCGCGCACCTTCATGGGCGAGGAAGCGGCCGGCGTGGACGCCGTGCGCATCGCGCTCTCCCGCATCAATGCCGGACAAAGCGATATTGCGCTGGTCGGCGCAGCCTATAACGGCGAGCGGCTCGATCCGATCATGGTGCACGAATTCGGCAAATTCCCGCTCAAGGGCCGCTATGCGCCGGTGTGGGAGCGCGGCGAGCAAGGCGGCTTTGCGATCGGTTCGCTCGGCGCCTTTCTGGTGATCGAGGCGCGCGAGCACGCCGAGAAGCGCGGCGCCAAGCCGCTGGCGCGGCTGACCGCGGTCGTCTCCGACCGCTCCGACCGCAAGCCCGGCGCCATCACCGCTACGCTTTCCCGCCTGTGGGACAAAATCAAAGGCAAGCTGGCGAGCGGGCATGCCGCGGTGATCTCGGGCGCCACCGGCGCCCAGCCGGCCACCGGCGAGGAGCGCGCTTTTCTCCAGGGCCACGGCGACCTTGCCGTGCGCGCCACCGGTTCCTATCTTGGCCATGGGCTCGAGCCGCAATTTCCCATGAATGTCGCGCTCGCCGCGGTCGCGCTCGACCACGGCAGCTTGTTTCCACCATGCGATTCGACCGGGGTGGAACGTCCGATGAGCGGCGACTTAAGCCAAATCGTCGTGACCAGTGTCGGGCACTGGCGGGGCGAAGGCTTGGCGCTGGTCGAGCGGGTCGGCTAGGGAGACGATAAATGGCGACCGGCACAGACAAGGTGGGGCGGCCAGTCGTGGTGGTGACCGGACTCGGGGTCGTTACCTCGCTCGGCGCCGGCAACGCCGACAACTGGGCCAAGCTTACGGCCGGCGAATCCGGCATCCGCGCCATCACGCGCTTTTCGACCGACGGCCTCAAGACCCGCATCGCCGGCACCATCGACTATTTGCCGGCGCAACCCAATTCGGCCGCGTTGTCGGAGAGTTTTGCCGATCTCGTTGCCGAGGAAGCCATCGCGCAATCCGGCCTCGGCGGGCGCGGCGATTTTCCGGGGCCGTTGTTTCTGGCGGTGCCGCCGATCGAGATGGATTGGCCGCAGCGTCTGGAAGTGGCTGCGCGGTCGGGCGCGAACGACAAAATCACCTATAACGACCTGCTGCGGGTGAGCGATCAGTTTCCCGCCTATCACCGGCGCTTCTTGTTCGGCTCGGTGGCCGACCATCTGGCGGAGAAATTCGGCACCAAGGGCTCGCCGATTTCCTTGTCGACCGCCTGCGCTTCGGGCGCGAGCGCCGTCCAGCTCGGCGTCGAGGCGATCCGCCGCGGCGAGACCGACGCGGCGCTCTGCATCGGCACCGACGGCTCAATCAATCCGGAGGCGGTGGTGCGCTTCTCGCTGCTTTCGGCGTTGTCGACCAGCAACGACAATCCGAAGGGCGCGGCCAGGCCCTTCGCCAAGAACCGCGACGGTTTTGTCATGGCGGAAGGCGCCGGCGCGCTGGTGCTGGAAAGCTACCAAGCCGCCAAGGCGCGCGGCGCCAAGATTCTCGGCGTGCTCGAAGGTTGCGGCGAGATGGCGGACGCCTTCCACCGCACGCGCTCGAGCCCCGACGGCAAGCCGATCATTGGCTGCATCGCCAATGCTATCAAAGATGCCGGCCTGACCCCAGACGACATCGACTACATCAACGCGCACGGTACCTCGACGCCGGAAAACGACAAGATGGAGTATCTCGGCGTCTCGGCCGTGTTCGGCGAGCGCATGAAGGGCGTGCCGATCTCCTCCAACAAATCTATGATCGGCCACACGCTGTCGGCGGCCGGCGCAGTCGAAGCGGTATTCTCCATGCTCACGCTCCAGCACCAGCGCATTCCGCCCACCATCAATTACAACATGCCGGACCCGGCTATCCCGCTCGATGTGGTGCCGAATACGGCGCGCGACGCGCAAATGAGGCACGTCATTTCGAATTCATTCGGTTTCGGCGGGCAGAACGTCTCGCTCGTGATGGGACTTGAGCCGGCCTGAGAGGGCCCGCTCCATCCCCATGCGCTCCTTACGACTCATCGCCGATCGCAAGCTCGAACTTGCCGAGGTCCCCGCCCCGTCGCCGCCCGGCGGCGGCGAAATGAAAATCCGCATCAAGGCGGTCGCGCTCAACCACCTCGATGTTTGGGGCTTCCGTGGCATGGCCTTTGCCAAGCGGAAATTGCCTTTGGTGGTGGGCGCGGAGGCCTCCGGCGAGATTGCGGAGGTGGGCGCCGGCGTCACTGGCTTTGCGCCGGGCGACAGAGTGGTGATGTACGGCGCGATGACCTGCGGCCATTGCGCCGCCTGCCGCGAGGGCCGCGATAATCTGTGCGAGAACGTCGGCGGCATTATGGGCTTTCATATCGACGGTTTCGCGCGCGATTTGATCAATATGCCGGCGCGGCTGGTGATCCCGGTGCCGGCGGGCGTCTCGCTGCGAGACGCGGCCTGCGCGCCGATCGCCTTCGGCACCACCGAGCACATGCTGTTCGACAATGCCAAGCTCAAGCCCGGCGAAACCATTCTGGTGCATGCCGGCGGATCGGGCATCGGCTCGGTCGCCATCAAGATGGCGAAGGCGATCGGCTGTACCGTCATCACAACCGTCGGCGACGACGCCAAGGCGGAAAAGGCGAAGGCCTTGGGCGCCGATCACGTCATCAACTACAAGACCGAGCGCTTCGAAGGCGTCACCCGCAAGCTCACCGCCAAGAAGGGCGTCGACGTGGTGTTCGAGCACGTCGGCGGCGAAGGCTTCAATGCTTCGCTATTCTGCCTCAAGCGCGGCGGACGCCTGGTTACCTGCGGCTCGACCGCGGGACCCAGCGTCACCATCAACCTGATGCAGCTGTTTCAGCAACAATACACAATTTTCGGCTCGTTCGGCGCCTCGATGCGCAATATCCGCGACAGTCTGTCCAAGATCGCCGCCGGCATGGCGCCGATCGTCGATAGCGAGTTTCCGCTGGCCGATTTCGAACGCGGCCTGGCGCGGCTGGAAAGCCGGCAGGTGTTCGGCAAAGTGATTGTCAACTTCTGATGACGACGGCCACAAGGCGGATGACTCGGCGGCTGCGCCGCGGCGCCAAGCGCGCGGCCGACGCCGCTGTCGGTGCGGTCGTCGTCGGCGTCATCAAAATGCTGCGGCTCGCCGATCCCGACTGGATGGCCGACGCCGCCGGCTGGACGATGCGCCAGATCGGGCCGCTGCTGCGCGAAAATCGTGTGGCGCGTGAGCAACTCAGCGTTGCCTTTCCGGAAAAATCCGCGGCTCAGATCGAGACGATCTTGCGCGGCGCCTGGGACAATCTCGGCCGCATGGGCGCAGAGTTCGCCAATCTCGACCGCTTGTGGGATTTCGACCTTGAGCATCCCGAGCGCGGGCGGGTGACGAGCGACCGCGCGAATGTCGAACGCTTCCTACGACTCGCGCATGACGGAAAGCCGGCGCTGATCTTCGCCGCCCATCTCGGCAACTGGGAATTGCCGGCGATCTCGGCGGCGGCCTACGGAACCGACACCGCGGTGCTCTACCGCAAGCCCAATATCGCGGCCATCGATCGCTGGCTGAAGGAAACGCGCGCGGCCAGCATGGGCGAATTGATCGCCACCGGCCTGAACGCACCGCTCAAGCTCGCCGAGGCGCTGGCGCGCGGCGCTCATGTCGGCATGCTGGTGGATCAGTATTACCTGCGCGGGGTCGAGGTGACTTTCTTCGGCCGCCGCACCATGGCCAATCCGCTGCTGGCCCGCCTCGCCCGCCATTTCGATTGTCCGATCCACGGCGTCCGCATCGTGCGACTGCCGGACCGCCGGTTCCGCGGCGACATCACCGAGGAGATCGCGCCGGCACGCGATGCCGAGGGCAAGATCGACATCGCCGGCACCATGCAGATCATCATGGGGGTGGTGGAAGGCTGGATCCGCGAAAATCCCGAGCAGTGGCTCTGGCAGCACCGCCGCTGGCGTCCGGAAGATCGCCAGAACGGTCCTTAGAGTCTGTCCGGAAACATGCGTTTGATTTGACTCATTTTTTTAGATCAAGAAGTTAAATGAGGTGCCGGAAAGACGCTTGTTGTGAAGCCCATGCCGAATTTCCTCCAATGCTTTCAGGCAAAAGTTTCCGGACGGACGCTTAGACGCGCTTCAGGCGATCATGATGCGGCCGTCGACCGCAACGGCGCCGGCGGCGTCGATATGCACGACCGCCATCTCGCCCGATGACAGGTTCACGCCGGCGATCGCCAGGATATTGGTCACATGCGAAACCAGCACCGTGAGCTGCTTGGCGGGGATGGACTTCATGTATTTGGCGGTCTTGTCCGCGGTTTTCCGCATGCCACTGAGATCGGCAAGGAAAACCTGATTAAGCGCCGGCAATCCAGCGACGGGGCCGAGTTTGGTCAGTCAGGCGGTCTCCAACGCCCGGCAGAACTGGCTGGACACCAAGCGTCCGCGCGTGATGCCGTGCTTGCGGAATGCATCGCCGACACGGCGGCCCTGCGCGCGGCGGTCGTCGTCAAGGCTGCGCTCGATCGCACAATTCTTGAGATCGATGCCGTAGGGCTCTGGCGTCGCGCCCGGCGCATTGGAATGCCGCAGTAGGACCACGTGACCGGGCGTCTTGAGCAAAGCCCACATCGCCTTGTCGTCGGCGTGTGCGTTTTGCGCCTGCAACAGCGCCAATGCGAGCAAAGCCAAAAGCCCTGACTTGCGCATGGCTCAGCCCGCGCTGGTCGGAAGCCCGGCCGCCTTCCAGGCGATGATGCCGCCGGCGAGGTGGGATTTGTAAGGATAGCCCGCGTCCTGGGCGGCGAGCGAGGCCGTCACCGAGCGGCGGCCGGAGCGGCAGGCAAACACCACCTGTTTGCCTTGCGGATCGGGGATGTCGGCCGGATCGAATGCGGAAAGCGGCACGATTACCGCCCCGGGGTAGGCTTCGACCGACGTCTCGTTCGGTTCGCGCACATCGACCAGCAACATGCTGCCTTCGGTGACCCCGCGCGCTACCTGCTCCGGCGTCAGATTCTGCACCTCGTCGGCGCGCGGCATTTCATCGGCCATAACGCAACTCCGGTTACCCGCGCATGATCCCGAAAAGTGGGAATCGATTTTCGGATAAGATCATGCGCAAACAATTATGCGCGAGGTTTTAGCCGGAATCCATCATACCGTCACCTGCGTTCCGACCTCTACCACCCGCCCGGTCGGGATTTGATAGTAGCTGGTGGCATCGTTGGCGACGCGGGTGAGCCCGATAAACAGCCGGTCCTGCCAGCGCGGCATGCCGGAATGAGCGGCCGGCTTGAGCAATCGGCGCGACAGGAAAAAGGAGGTCGACATGATGTCGAACTGCCAGCCGAGCTTGCGCGCGATGGCCAGCGCCTTCGGCACGTTCGGCGTCTCCATGAAACCGAAGCGGAGAATAATGCGCGAGAACGTCTCGCCCACCGGTTCAATGCGCACCCGGTCCGCGGCATGGAGGCGCGGCGTATCCGCGGTTTCGATGGTTAGGATGACGTTCTTCTCGTGCAGCACCTTGTAGTGCTTGAGGCTGTGCATCAGCGCGGTCGGGGCGCTGGTCGGATCGCTGGTGAGAAACACTGCAGTACCGGGCACGCGAATAGGCGGTTTCTTTTCCAGGCTGGCGACCAGGAATTCGAGCGGCGTTTCCTGGCGCCGCGTCTTCTCGAACAGCAGCCGGCTGCCGCGCTTCCAAGTGTACATCACGGTCATTACCGCGGCGCCGAGCGCGAGCGGCATCCAGCCGCCTTCCACGATTTTGAGCAAATTGGCCGAGAGGAACGTGAAGTCAATGAACAGGAACGGCAGCATCAGCGCCAATGCGGCAATCAGCGGCCAGTGCCAAACCCGCCGGATCACCACGATCGCCATGATGGCGGTGACCACCATGGTGCCGGTGACGGCGATGCCGTAGGCGGAAGCGAGCGCGCTCGAGGACCGGAACAGCGCTACCAACAGCAAGACGCCGACCAGCAGCAACGAGTTCACGCGCGGCATGTAGATCTGTCCGAACAGCGATTCCGACGTGTGGCGGATCTCCAGGCGCGGCAGCAGGCCGAGTTGGATTGCCTGCTGCGTGAGCGAGTAGGCGCCGGTGATCACCGCCTGGCTGGCGATCACAGTGGCGGCGGTCGCCAGCCCTACCATCGGCAGCAGCGCCCAATGCGGATAGAGCAGAAAGAACGGGTTCTCGATGGCTTTCGGATCGGCCAGCACCAGCGCGCCCTGCCCGAGATAATTGATCAACAGCGCCGGCAGCACCACCACCAGCCAGGCGAAACGGATCGGACCGCGGCCGAAATGGCCTAAGTCGGCGTAGAGCGCTTCCGCGCCGGTCACCACCAGGAACACCGCGCTGAGCGTATAGAAAGCGATGATGCCGTGCGCCAGCAGGAAGCGAACGCCATAGTACGGATTAAACGAGTGCAGAACGTTCCAATTCTGCCCGATGTGCCAGAGACCGGCGGCGGCGATGGCGGCGAACCAAATCAATGTGATCGGACCGAACAAGGCAGCAACCTTCGCCGTGCCGCGCGATTGCACCGAGAACAGCGCAATCAGGATCACCACCGTGATCGGCACGACATATTCAGCGAATGCCGGCGTCGCGACCTTCAAGCCTTCGACCGCTGACAGCACCGACAGCGCCGGCGTGATAATCGCGTCGCCGTAGAACAGCGCGCCGCTGATGATGCCGAGCAGGACCACGATCGCGCCGCCACGGCTGCCGCCGAGCGCGCGGGAGGCGAGCGCCATCAACGCCAGCGTGCCGCCCTCGCCGTTATTGTCCGCGCGCAGCAGGACGAGCACGTATTTGGCCGTGACCACCAGCAGCAGCGCCCAGATGATCAGCGACAGGATGCCGAGCACCACCGGCTCGCTCACCGCGTGGCCGGGCCCGACAGCCGCCAGCACCGACTCGCGCAAGGCATAGAGCGGGCTGGTACCTATATCGCCGTAGACGACCCCGATGCAGCCGAGCGTAAGCGCCCAGAACCCGGCCTTCACCGGCGCATCGCTGCCGCCATTGGCCGCGACCGAGCCACCGTCGGCGGCCGCGATATTGTGGGGCATGGAGGGTGGCCTGGGTGTTATTGCAATGCAAAAAAATTGAGCCGCGGCTTATAACGCCGCGATAAGAGCACCAGCACCGCCATTTGTGCAAATCGAAAAGGCGAGCCATGCATAGAGTGCAGGCCAAATAGTAGTTTTACTAGAATTATCAAATCGTTAGTTGACGTGCCTGCCGCCGCGCGGCGGCCGATAGACTCCGATCGAACGACGGGCGGAGCCTGGAGCGGCATGTTTACGGCGTCACATCGGCCGGAATCGGCGGCTCTTCCCGCATCAAGGTAATGGTGACGCGCCGGTTCGGCGACAAAGAAGGATTGTCGGGGAACAGCGGTTCGGTATCGGCCTTCCCGGCCACCATGTAGATATGCGCCGACGGCAATCCTTCGCCGGCCAGTATTTCGCGCACCGCATCGGCGCGATCGGCGGAAAGTTCCCAAGCCCCGTAACCCGGTTTATCCGGCACCTTGCTGGTGGCGGTATGGCCGGTGATGGAAACGCGGTAGGGCATCGCCTTGAGCGCCGGCGCGATCTTCTGAATCAATTTGCGGGTGCGTTCATTGGGCTGCTTCGAGCCGTCGGGAAACATCGAGCGGCCGTCTTGGTCGACGATCTCGATATTAAGGCCCTGCTTTGTCTCCTCGAGCATGATGTGTTTGGAGGCTTCCGTGACCTCCGGCATTTCCTGCAAAGCCTGGCGCAGTGAGGCGGAAGCAAGCGTGAATTTCTGATCCTTCTGGAAGCGCTGGCCATATCGTCTCTCTTTATCCATCTCGTCGGGCGTCGGCGTGTTGGATGCTTCGGACGGATCGATATTGGCGGCGTTTTTGAGTTTCGGCCGCGTAGGCAAGCCCATCACTTCGATGATGCCGGAATAACGCTGCTGCTGGACGCCAAAGGCGTCGCGCATCGAGCCGGCGACGATTTTCAGCTTTTGCTGATCTTGCGTCGAGAAAGCCACCAGCATCACGAAGAACGCAACCAGCAACGCCATGAGATCGGCGAAGGTCACGAACCAGCCGTGACCGCCTGCATGGCCTTCGCGATTTTTCTTGGCCATTCCAGTTACCCGTTAAGCCGCGACCGGCTCGGCCTCGCCTTCGTCGGCCTCGCGGTGGTGCTTTTCCGGCAAATATGCCAGCAGCATTTCGCGCACCAGCGTCGGGCTTTTGGATTCACGGATCATCAAGATACCGTCGATGATGAGGGTGCGGTTGATTTCCTCATCCACCAGCTTGAGATACAATTTGTCGGCGAGCGGCAGACAGAACAGATTGGCGATCGTAGCGCCGTAAAAGGTCGCCAGCAAAGCGCCCGCCATGAACGGGCCGAGCTTGGACGGATCGGTCATGTTGGCGAACATCTGCACCATGCCGATCAGGGTGCCGATCATGCCGAAAGCCGGGGCGCAGTCGCCGATGGCGCGATAAATCTTCTGACCTTCGTCGAGGTGGGTCAGGAAGTTGTCGCGGTCGCGTTCAAGATTGTCGCGGATGAAGTTCGTGTCGTAACCGTCGGCGACGTAGCGGATGCCTTTCGCCAAGTACGGATCTTCGATCTCTAATTTTTCGAGGCCCATCGGGCCGGACTTGCGGGCAACTTCGGCTATTCCGGCAAGTTCGTCGACCAACTCACGCTGCGTGCTGCGGCGCATTGTGGAGGCGAATCTCGCGCCGAGCGGCACGCCATGCATGATCGAGGACAGCGGAAATCGGATGAGGGTCGCGGCAGTGCACCCGCCGAAAATAAGGATCGCCGCATGTTCGCTGACGAACATGTGCAGATTGCCGCCCATCAAGATCACGAGACTGATAACGCCGATACCGGCCGCCAGACCCAGACTGGTCGCAATATCCATAACTACCCCACCTAACGCCCGCGAATTGCCGCACAAAACGGTATGATGGCCGCCGCAAACGGGCCCTAGACTGTCGCTGTTAAGCGGCGGTAAAGACTGCATATTTGCCCATATTTTACTGGATTTTGGCGGTAAGAACTAATTTTAGGCTAATATACCCCCCCGCGCGGGCCGCTCGGCGCCAAGGCCGCAGCTAGGCGCCGCAAACGCGCCCTGGGCCTTGCCTGGACGAATATGCGGGCGAAAAATGGCAGGGGCCGAGTGCGCGCAACCCAGGCGGCGTCAGCCAATCGAGGCCACGCAGCTACCCGACCAGGGCGCCGATGAGGAACATAATCCTTGAGCTGACTCGGCCCGCGCTTATCATGATTTAATGCAACGCCCGCCTCAAACCAAACTCGGGTACTGGCCTGTTTTGACCCCTAGTGGCCTGTTTTCATTTTAGTGGTGGCCGATTTTGAAATATTGCTGCATTGCAACAGAAAAGTCATTATTTGATGTCCTAATGCAACTCATCCGTTTAGCCCGAGGTTTCTATGCGCTCATATCATGTCATCGCTGTCGGATTATTTATGGTGGTCGGATTTGCCGTTGCGCTTCTTTTAAGCCCGGACGTAAGAGCTCACTTACATCCTACCCACCAAAACGACGTCAAAACGCTTGAAATGAAGTAGGCCGCCTCAGTTGGCGGCCTCTTTCGTTTCCGGATCAATTTGGAATTTCAACTGATTCGTTGCGGCTCTACAAGCCTGCTACCAGTAGGATATTATTACGGAAGGAATTGGCAAAGCGGAGCGCATCCCATGCCCGATGACAAATGCCCAGATTGCGGCGGGACTGGTAAAGTCGTGCAGCTAACTGCACCTGCCGGACGGTTCACACGAAAGCCAGATCCGAAAGACTGCCAAAAATGTAAAGGGACCGGGCGGCTGCCTAAATCCTCAAATTAGGACACTACCCAAACTCGCCCAAGTCCAAGCCGCAATGGCGGCGGGCGACTGGCCGCGGGCGTTCAGCATAGCATCCAAGTTCGCCCGCCTCGGGCCGCAGCGGGGCGCGATCCTGAGGGCCCAAAGTGCGGCTTTGTCGCCAGGGCTGTATAGGCAACTGGGGCGCGATCCGGCGGCTATAATCGAAGCCGGCAAGGCCGCGATGCGCGAACGTTTTGAGGCGATGCGGTAGGCGGCGCAGTCCGCCACGCTGGCCCGCCACCGTCACCAGCCAGTGCCCTTTTGCGTAGTGCGAAGGTCGCGCCGAATGTCCTTCCCAAACCCATTCCGTCGGATGCAAACTCACGAGCGGAGAACCTCTCTCACCCCCACGTATGGAGAAAGCTGTGAACGACATCGCTAAGGTGCTGAAAGATGCCACGAACAACCCCACCGCACTTGCGGTAGCCCTCGCGATGGTCGTTCTCGCGTTCCTCGTCTATCAGTTCGCTTCTTGATCAATCCCTGACCACCGCGAACGCTCGCAACGATGCCCCGCGACGGGCGCGATCACCTTCGGCGACCTGGCTAGCAAGCTCGACGTGCTGGAGGTTGCATGCGACCGAGCGCAAGGGCCGCTATGCCGTGGCGCGCTTGATCGAGCAGCGCGGACGCGATGCCGAGGTGGTCGATTGGCTCGGCGAGATCGCCGCCAACTGTCCGAAGAAGCAGGCTGGCAATATGAGCGACCAACGCGCGGCTCGGTGCCCTGATCTGCCACGGGTGATATGATCGCGATAGTGCTCAACCCGGATAA
Organism: Hyphomicrobiales bacterium; assembly: GCA_003152455.1. GTDB lineage: Bacteria > Pseudomonadota > Alphaproteobacteria > Rhizobiales > Xanthobacteraceae > Pseudolabrys. The sequence goes on along the minus strand of PMAF01000169.1, from coordinate 665 downwards.
CCCCACCAAAGCCTGATGCCTTACGAAAAGGCCCCCAGTTCGGGGGGCCTTTTTGCCACTATCATTGATGTATTTTCTCTCCGGCAAACCGATGCATTTTTTGCTCCGGCGTTGACAGGCAGATTCTGACCAGACACGTCAGCTAATCCGGCGATACCGACCAGATTCTCTTATTTTTTTGCTTTCTGCACGACCTTCGTTCCGTCTGCATTTGTTATGATTTTCGACCCGTCTGGATTATCCTGTTCAGAGGATCCGTCGGTGTTCTTTATGATCTCCGTGCCGTTGGGCAAATCCGTGACCGAGGACTTGTCGGCGTTAATGGTGATTTTTGTGCCATCGCGATGAGTTTCGACCGAAGAGCCGTCCTTATTTGTGATGATCTTCGTTCCGTCGGCGCGGGTCTGAACCGAGGATCCATCCTTGTTGGTGATGATCTTGGTGCCGTCCGATTTCGTCGCAACCGATGAGCCGTCGGCATTCTTGATGATCGTGTCGGCGAGGGCGAAATTTGAACCAAAAAATAGGACGACTGCTGCAAGCGCAAACTATCTGCCGCAAGTTATCCAATTTTTTATGCTAGCCATGACTCTCACTCCCGATCGCAAATCATCCATCCAATGCGAGGACAATATCACGTCTGATACCAACGGCCCTAAGGAATA
>PMAF01000052.1 GCA_003152455.1 Hyphomicrobiales bacterium | reverse complement strand
ATAGGGTTCTTATGGCCATGCCCGTTGAATAGCGATCTTTACTAAGGCAGCCAAAAATAGCGGTCGTATGTCCGCCTGCTGTGAAGCGGCTTGCATCCTGGTCATTGCGCCTTGCAACGAGCGCGCTGCCCATCTTGCATTGCAACATCAGCAGCCACAATGATCAGCGCCAGGGGGCTGAGGGTCGCCGGCATAACCCAAACATCTCCGGACTGGAGGTCGCGGCCCCTTGTTTTCAGCTCAACTGGAGTGCGGGTGTCATTTTTTTGGGAATTTTGAGGCGGATCAAAATCCAACCTGTCTATGGCGGCAAAGTACCGTGGAGGCGAGGGCCTAGCCGGTAATGAGAGATCGCAGCAGAAAATCGATCGCCTACCACGAGGCCGGTCATGTGGTTGTGTATTGGCACCTGACGGGTCGCGCCCCAATCCGAGTCACCATAGAACCGTCTAAAGGCGCATTAGGTCGCGTTGACCACAAAAGGTTGATCGACAAAAAGCATCTCAGCCCTGATATTGGCGACAAGGCGCGCGTGAGAGCCGAAAAGAAAATAATGATTAAATTGGCTGGCCCTGTCGCACAGCAACGGTACTCAAGCCGCTCACGGCGCAATGATCACGCCAGCATGGATTGGCTCGAGGCGTTTGATATTGCACGTCGTCTGATCGATAATGAACGCGAAACAATCGCATATATTGCCTGGCTGGAATATCGAACGACAGATGTCATTGAGCAGCAATGGAAAGACGTCAAACGAGTGGCAGGCGCGTTATTGAGGCAGGACACCTTGAGCGGAGCCGAGTTGCAGAAAACTCTTATGCCTGTTTGATTGCCTATTGGCTGTGTGCCCATAGAATTTTGGCCGGGTATCGGTAGATAAATACCATAATGATCGCTTTCCGTTGCTTCCCTCGGAGACAGTCAAAGCAATCGCCGCTGCTCAGTCTGGGAAACACAGCCGTTGCTACCGTCTGCGCCGTCCTGAGAGGTCATTTGGCAAATGTCGGTCAAATAATTTGCCTAAGAATCAGGCACAGACTTTATAAGGTTGTGGAACATAGTCGCCTAAGGCGCGTTCAGTCGGCAGCCGGATACCGGCATGTTGAAGGCTCTTGTGGTTTACACCGAGAGAGCGCAACCTGGGGTCGAGCACAACATTTTTATGTAAATTATTTATATACAATCGCACGATTAGTCGAACGCTGCTGGCAATCGTGAGGAAGTTGTCATCGAACCGCGACTCCTCTCATATCCAAACGTTATGCCGCATTATTGCGGCGTCGGACAATAGATGGCTAAAAAAACACCCAATCCGGTCGACGTGCACGTCGGTTTGCGCGTGCGCATGCGCCGGTTAATGCTGAGCATGAGTCAGGAAAAGCTGGCCGACGGGCTCGGCCTAACGTTTCAGCAGGTGCAGAAATACGAGAAAGGCAGCAATCGCATCGGCGCCAGCCGCTTGCAGCATATTTCAGGCATTCTGAAAGTACCGGTTTCGTTTTTCTTCGACGGGGCGCCGCGCCACGCAAGCCATGGCAGCGACATGAGCGAAGAAATCTCACCGGACTTTGTGTCGAATTTTCTCGCCACCTCCGACGGCCTTTCGCTCACCAAGGCGTTCACGCACATCAAGAACAAAAAGTTGCGCCGCAGCATTGTCGATCTGGTCGTGCAGATCGCCGGCGAGGACGATTGAGGCGAGCGAGAACATCGCGCTTCGGCGTTGATTAGCCCACCTATCGGCGCAGTGGTGGCGGCAGGGTCAAGACGACCGTCGCAATTGCGCGGGATTATTCTGATCGCGGAAAAGTCCGCAGAATAAGCCAAGCGATAGTGCCGCCGACCAATGCACCGATGGTGCTCACAAAAAAATCTTCAAAGTTAGAGCTGGTTCCGGAAATCTGCACAGGACGATAAGTGGTGTTATCGCGTCGGAGTTCATCTGGGCTCGAAGGGATTGAGAACGTGAACATCCAGATTGGCGATATCGGCGGTGTTGCGTGTGACCAGCGTCATGCGATGTATTTTGGCGGTCGCCGCCAGAAGGCCGTCGATAACAGGCAGTGGGCGGTTGGCGTTGAGTCGCCCCCATTCATTGGCAACCGCGCGATCGACAGGCAGAATGCGTTCGCCAAAGGCCTTATCGACGGCGAGGAGCCAGTTTTCAAGCGCGTTGGCTTGAGCATTGTCCTTCGGTCGGACCCGCTCGATGCCTTTACGGATTTCGCCGATGATCAGCACGCTCAGATACAGACTCGCGTCATCGACCTTTTCGTACCAACTTGCGACGTTGAGATCGCATCTTCTGCCTTTGCGAACCTTGGAAATGATATTCGTGTCGATCAGATAGTTCACAGATCGACGTCCCGACCAAGGTCGCGCTAGCGGCAAAGATCGATGCCTTCAAGCGGCGCCGCTGCAAGGCGGGCCTTCAGCCCTTCTGCGTGCCCGCTGCCGAAATGTTCGCGCAGCAAGGCGCGCGCCGTCTGTTCCTGTTCCGGTGAGGCTGCCGCTTAAGGAGATGGCATGATGACGCGGAAAATGTGGATCAGAAGTCAACGTCGCGCTACTGCCGCCGGGTCGGGCGATGGGCCTTAATCGCGCATTGGGCGCGGAAGCCGACGATTTCATCGATAGGACCGAGCGGCAAACTGGGATCTTGCCAAAGTAAACAGCTCATGATATTCTTAGGTATACGATTAGGAACCTAGGAGCCTATATGCCGCTTAGCATCAAGGACCCCGAAGCCGACCGGCTAGCTCGGGCGGTAGCGCAGCGGACCGGTGAGACGCTCACTCAGGCCGTCATAAACGCGCTTCGCGAGCGCTTGGCGCGGGAACAGCGCAAGGAACAGGCCATCGAGAGTCTTGTCGAAGACGTCATGGAAATCGGCCGGCACTGCGCCGCCCTGCCGCTGCTTGACGCACGCTCTGCGGACGCCATCATCGGCTACGACGAGAATGGGCTGCCGCGATGATCATCGATACGTCGGCGCTGGTCGCGATCTTGGACCAGGAGCCAGAGGCTGATCGGATCGCGCGCGCCATCGCGGCCGCATCCGATCGGATGTTGTCGGCCGCAAATCTGGTCGAGGCTGGCCTGGTCATGCAGGCTCGCCGGGGCGATGAGGGGTCGCGCGATCTCGATCTCCTGCTTGCGAAGCTCAAGATTGAGATTGTTCCCTTCACGGCCAAGCAAGCCGAGATCGCTCGCAGAGCCTTCCGACGCTATGGCCGCGGAAGACATGGCGCAAAGCTCAATTTCGGCGACTGCTTTGCTTATGCTCTGGCCAACGACGAGCAAGCCCCGTTGCTGTTCAAGGGGGACGATTTTGCACGGACGGATGTGGCCGTGACGCACTACTGAGCGCGGCAACGGATTTTGTCTCGAGCGGAATGGCATAGACCGAATGATGTGAAAGCGATGTTTGGAACGACCGTCGATTTCGTAGGCGACAACCGCGTGGTCTTTGACATAAGCGGCAACAAATATCGGTTGGTGGCGCACGTGGCTTTTCCATACAAACGAGTCCTCATCAAGTTCGTCGGGACACATGGCGAGTACGATCGGATCGACGCGGAGACTGTGTGATGAAGATGAATGTGCGTCCTATTAAGACCGAGGCTGACTATGACTGGGCACTCAAGGAGATTGCCCGCTATTTTGATGTTCAGCCGAAACCGGGAACGGCGGAGGGCGATCGCTTCGACGTGCTCGCGACGTTGATCGAGGCCTATGAAGAAAAGCGCTGGCCCATCGATCCGCCGGATCCCGTGGATGCCATCCGTTTCCGGATGGAGCAGGCAGGCTTCGGTCAAGCCGATCTGGCGACGCTCCTGGGTTCACGGTCAAGGGCCTTCGGAAATTATGCGGCGCAAGCGTTCTTTGACAATGGAGCAGGCGCTGAAGTTGCATGAGGAATGGCATATCCCGGCGGAGGCACTCCTAAGGCCCTCGCTTAAGGAGACGGCATGATGCCGCGGAAAACGTGGATCAGAAGTCAACGTCGCGCTACTATCGCCGGGATCGAGCGATAGATGTCATCATCGCATGTGAAGGAGTTATCGCGGTCTGATCTCGATCGTGTC
>PMAF01000259.1 GCA_003152455.1 Hyphomicrobiales bacterium | reverse complement strand
ACCAGCGGCGTCGAGCCGCTGATGGCGATGGCGGAAATGCCGGGCCCCTACGACGTGCAGCAGTATCAATGCCTGGCGCGCGGCGTGCTCACCAACACCTGCACCATGGCGGCCTATCGCGGCGTGTCGCGCCCCATCATCACGCTCACGCTGGAACGGCTGATGGATAAGGCGGCGGCCGCTTTCGCCATCGACCCGATCGACATCCGCCGCCGCAACCTGATCGACACATTCCCCTACACCTCCGCCACGGGCCTGGTTTACGACGAGGCAAGCTATAAAGAGACGCTGGAAATGGCGGTCGAAGCCATCGACGTGCCGGAGTTCCGCAAGCGGCAGAAACAGGCGCGCGCCCGAGGCCGCCATCTCGGCATCGGTTTTGCGGCCTTCTCCGAGCGCACCGGCTACGGCAGTCCCGCCTTCGCCGCGCGCGGCATGGCGATCACGCCCGGCTGGGAAACCGTGATTCTCACCGTCGACCCTTCCGGCTTCGTCGAGGCGCGCATCGGCTCCTCACCGCACGGCCAAGGCCTGCGCACGACGCTGGCGCAGATCATCGCCGATGAGCTTGGCGTCACGCCGGATCTGATCAAGGTCATCCACGGCGATACCGATCTCGCGCCTTATGGCTGGGGCACATTTGCCAGCAGGTCTTTGGTGATTTCCGGCGGCGCCACGCTGATCGCGGCGCGCAAGGTGCGCGCCAAGCTTATCAAGATCGCTAGCACCACGCTGGAAGCCGCACCCGGCGACATCGTGCTGGAGGACGGCGCGGCACGCGTCGCCGGCACCGACCGCTCGGTATCGATCGCGAAAATGGCGCGCGAGGCCTATACGCAGACGCATCGCTTCAACGGCGAGATCGAACCCGGGCTGACCGAGACCGGCACTTACGATCCGCCCGGCACTTTTTCCAATGCCTGCCATGTCGCTGTCGTCGACGTCGATGTCGAAACAGGCCGCGTGAGGATCGAAAAATATCTGGTGGCCGAAGATGCCGGCCGCATCATCAATCCGATGATCGCCGAGGGCCAGGTGCATGGCGGCATCGCGCAGGGCATCGGCAACGCGCTGTTGGAGGAAATCATCTACGACGAGAGCGGCGGCATTCTCACCGCCAATCTCGCCGACTACATGCCGCCGACGGCGGGCGAGATGCCGCCGATCGAGTTACTCCACATGGAAACGCCGAGCACGCAGTCGATCACCAAGGCCAAGGGCCTGGGCGAAGGCGGCACCATCGGTGCGCCGGCGGCCGTGATCAACGCGATCAACGACGCGCTGACGCCGTTCGGCGTCGCGATCGACGAGATACCGGCGACGCCGCAGCGCATCCGCGCGGCGTTACGCGCAGCAGGGAAAGCCGCATGAGCGATAGGAGCACCATTACGCTCACCATCAACGGCCATAACCATGCCGTCACGGTCGAGCCGCGGCGCACATTGGCCGATGCGATCCGCGAGGATTGCGGCCAGACCGGCACCCATATCGGCTGCGAGCACGGCATCTGCGGCGCCTGCACCGTGATCGTGGACGGCGAGCCGGTACGCTCGTGCCTGATGTTCGCCGTGCAAGCCGACGGCAAGAAAATCCGCACGGTGGAGGGTCTCGCCAATGGCGACACGCTGCATCCGATGCAGCAGGCCTTCATGGACAACCACGGCCTGCAATGCGGCTTCTGCACGCCGGGTTTCCTGATGTTGGCGGTCGGCGTGCTCGAACGCGAGCCGGATATTTCCGACGACGACCTGCTCGACGTTCTGTCGTCGAACCTGTGCCGCTGCACCGGCTACCAGAACATCATCAAGGCCGTGCGCGCCGCGGCCAAAGAGATGTGCGGGAAATGACGGCCCCGGCCAAATTCGTCGGCCGCTCCGTTCCGCGGTTAGAAGACCGCCCTCTCCTCACCGGCCAAGGCCGTTTCGCCGCCGACATTTCGTTTCCCGGGCAATGGACGATGCGCGTGGTGCGATCGAGCGTCGCGCACGGCGAAATCAAATCGATCGACGCCACGGCGGCGCTCGCTTTGCCCGGCGTACACGCGGTGTGGACTTCAGCCGACGTGACGCAGCTTCCGCCAATCCCGTTCCGGCTCACCGGCCTCAAGTCGCTGGAGCCCTACCGCCAGCCGGTGCTGGCGAAGGACACCGTCCGCTATGTCGGCGAGCCGGTCGCGGTGGTCTTTGCGGAAAACGCATATCTGGCGGAAGACGCCGCCGACCTGGTCGAGGTTGTTGTCGAACAACGCCGAACAACGTTGCTCGCCACCGAGCAACCGGGCGTCTATGAGCATGACGGCGCTAAACTGAGCGCCGAGGCGTCCGTTCTGCAAAAAACATATGGCGACGTCGACGCCGCCTTCCGCGCCGCGCACGCCGTTGTTGCGCTTGAATTATCGATCGGCCGCCATTCCGGCGTGCCGCTGGAGACGCGCGGCGCCATCGCGCGCTACGACGAGGCGCGCGACATTCTGGAACTGCACGGCGCCGCCAAAGTGCCGCACTGGAACAGAGACGCGCTGGCGCAAATGCTTGGCCGTAAACGGGAATCCGTCCAGCTCTACGAGGGCCATGTCGGCGGCGGCTTCGGCATCCGCGGCGAGATTTATCCGGAGGACGTGTTGGTCTGCGCCGCCGCGCTGAAATTCCGCAAAGCCATCAAATGGATTGAGGACCGCCGCGAGCATCTGATCGCCGCCAATCATTCGCGCGAGCAGCACCACAAAGTGCGCGCCGCCATCGATGCGCGCGGCCAAATCCTTGCGATCGATGACGAATTTTTCCACGACAACGGCGCTTATATGCGCACGCATGCCGCCACCGTGCCCGACCTCGCCGCCGCCATGCTGCCGGGGCCTTATGTCGTGCCGGCCTATCGCGCCGTAGGCCACATCCGCCTCACCAACAAGACGCCCTGCGGCACCTATCGCGCGCCCGGCCGTTACGAATCCTCCTTTGTGCGCGAGCGGTTACTGGATGCGATTGCCGCGAATATCGGCGTGGATAAAGTCGAAATCCGCCGCCGCAATCTAATAGCCAAAAGCGCGATGCCATACGCGCTCGGCCTCGAAACGCTGGGTACTAAAATTGTTTACGACTCCGGCGATTATGCCGGCCTGCTCGACAAGGCGCTTGCGCTCGCAGACTGGAAAAATTTGCAAAAACAAATGCTTGAACGCCGGCGCGCGGGCGAAAAAGCCGGCGCCGGCATTGCCATGTTCGTGGAAAAAAGCGGATTGGGGCCGTTTGATACCGTGCGCGTGGAAATTATCCCCGACGGCACCATCGAAGTTATCACCGGCGTTGCCTCGCTCGGCCAAGGGGTTGAGACGGTGGTCGCGCAGATCTGCGCCGACGCGCTCGGCGTAAATTACAGCGATATCAAAGTCATCCACGGGCAGACCGACCGCATCGACAAAGGCATGGGCGCCTTTGCCTCGCGCGTCACCGTGATGTGCGGGGAAGCGACGCGGCTGGCAGCGGTCAAATTGCGCGCGGAAGTTCTAGAGCTTGCCGCCGAACTGATGCAGAGCAAGGCAGACCTGCTCGACATCGTCGACGGGCAAATTGTTCGTCGGAACCTCGCCTCGGGGCCTGTTCTGGCGCTCGCGGAACTCGCGCGCGAGCAGCCCGCGCCGCTCTCCGCCGAGGCGACTTTCGAGTCGCCGCACATGGTCTATCCCTACGGCGTCCATATCGCCGCCGTGCGCGTCGATGCCGACACCGGCGGCGTCACCATCGAGCGCTATGCCATCGCCTACGACATCGGCAAGGCGGTCAATCCGAAGCTGGTGGAAGGCCAGATCGCCGGCGGCCTGGCGCAGGGGATCGGCGGCGCGCTGCTGGAGGAATTTCTCTACGACGACAACGGCGAGCCGCTCTCGGTCACCTTCGCCGATTACCTGATGCCGACGGCCCGCGAAATTCCGGAACTTGCCATCCTGGTCACCGAGGATGCGCCGAGCCCGCTCAATCCGCTCGGCCTCAAAGGCGCCGGCGAAGGCGGCGCCAATCCGGTCGGCGCGACGATTGCATCGGCCATCGATGACGCGCTTCAGCGCCCCGGCGCGGTCTCGGGGCTGCCGGTCTCGCCGCAGCGGCTGAAGGCGCTGATGCGGACTTAAGCCTTGAAATCCGGGCGATAGCCGTCCGCGGTCTTCTCGATGCGGCCGGCGAACGGCGCGCCGACGTGCCCGGGCATGACCAGCGCGCCGCTCGACGCGCAATAGTCGAGCACCTTGCGCCGGCTGACGCGCGCCTGCGCCACATCGGAGTTTTTCGGGAAATTCCAATCGGGATAATAGACCTGCAGCAAGTGATGCCAGACGTCGCCGATGAAGGCCGCGCGCTGGCCCTTGCTTTCGAGCTTGAAGAACACGTGACCGGGCGAGTGGCCGGGCGCGGTATCGATCTCGATAAAGTCGTTAATGCGATGCGCGCCCTCTATCACGTCGGCCTTGCCGTATTCGAGGATCGGCACCACGCATTCGCGGAACGTGCCCAGCTCCGCCGGGCCTTCCTTCGGATCGGCATCGATCTTGGAGAAGTAGTCGATGTCCGGCTTGTTGAAGACGTAACGCGCATTGGGAAAGGTCGGCACCCATTTGCCGTCGCGTTGCATCGTATTCCGGCCGACATGATCGTGATGCAAATGCGTGCACATCACCATGTCGATGTCCTCCGGCCGCGCGCCGGCGGCGGCCAGCCGCTCCAGATAAGGCTCGTTGAGCCTATGCCAGAACGGACGGCCCGGCTTGTCCTTGTTGTTGCCACAGCAGCTGTCGATCAGGATCGCCTTGCCGCCGACCTTCAGCAGCCAGCTATGGACGGAGAGCCTGATGCGGCCGCTCTCGGCCTCGCAGTGATGCGGCGCCAGCCAGTGCTTGTGCTGGTCGAATTGGGCATCCGTCATCTCGGTGAAAACGTCGCGCAGCTCGTAGCTCGGGACGTTCGTCTCCTCGACGCGCGTGATGGTGGCGTCGCCCACTTTGAACACCGGCATCTCCCTGCGACGCGTGTTGCAACCCGCGTCTTGTTGCTTTGCTGACGGCACGGAT
>PMAF01000266.1 GCA_003152455.1 Hyphomicrobiales bacterium | reverse complement strand
CAGGACGAAAGCAATCTCACCACCGGCCGCCTCGACACGCGTTTTTCCGGGCCCACGTTTGATCCGCTCAGCAAAGAGGCAGAGTACGATCCGCAATCGGCAGCGCTCGGCTCAGCCTATGTTTCCGCATTCAACGACTATGTGCGCAAGGATCTGCACTACGGTGAGGGAAAGATATTCAAGCCCAGAGTGCCGACCTTCAGGACCTGGAATTTCCAGCACCAGCCGCCCGGACAGACTCAGCAACCCGCCTCCTCCCGCCAAGGCGCCAACGTGATGCCGGACCTCGCCAATGCGATGAAGCTCAATCCCAATCTAAAGGTTCAATTGAACGCGGGCTATTTCGATCTTGCGACGCCCTTCTACCAGGGCATCTATGAGATGCATCACCTGCCCATTCCCGCCAACCTGCAGTCCAACATCGAATACAAATTCTACGAATCTGGCCACATGGTGTATGCCAAGGACTCATCGCTCAAAATGCTGCGCGATAACGTCGCGGACTTCATCCGCAGGACCAGTAACCTCGGCAAGTAAGAGCGCATTGACTCACGGCAACAAGTCGTGCGTCGCGCTCCGGGCATTTTTCTGTCGCGCTCGCTGTCCTGTGCCGACTATCGCGACGTCTACCCTCTGCTAAACTCCAGCACTACTCACGCATCGGCAGCTCAAGGAAACCACACGTGAAAGCTAGCACCCTGCATCGTCGCCTCGCTCTGTCGCTGATCTGCATTCAAATTATTATGACCTCCGCCGTCACGGCCGAGGAATCACCGGCGCCAGAGCGTATTTTGATTCGCGCCGGACATGTGCTCGACGTCCACACCGGTAGGGAGTCAGCCGATCAAACCATCATCGTCACCGGCAACTTGATCACGGGCATCAGCGCAACGAGCGCTACCCCCAAACAAGCGCAGGACCGGGAAATCGACTTGCGCGCCATGACCGTCTTGCCGGGTCTAATCGACGTCCATACGCATTTGACCATGGACAACAATTTCGACCCATATCACGAGTTATCGACGAGTGTCGCGAAGAGCGCCCTCATCGGTGCACGCAATGCCAAAGTGACGCTGGAGGCAGGCTTTACTTCCGTGCGCAACGTGCACGCCGACGGCTATGCCGATGTGGATCTGCGAGACGCGATCAATGAGGGCTTAATCGCGGGGCCGCACATGCAGGTGAGCGGCCCGGCCCTGGGAATTACCGGCGGCCATTGCGATGAGAACCTGCTGCCCATTCAATACCACCTCCAAGGCGGCGGCGTCGCCGATGGCGTCGAAGCTGTCCAACACAAGGTTCGTGAGACCATCAAATACGGCGCGGATCTCATCAAGATCTGTGCAACCGGCGGCGTCCTCTCAAAGGGTGACGATCCACAGGCCTCACAGTTCACTCAGGAGGAATTGAGGGCCATCGTCGCCGATGCGCATCGGCTCGGCCGTAAGGTCGCTGCCCACGCGCATGGCGCTCAGGGCATCCTTTGGGCGACTTTGGCCGGCGTCGACTCCATCGAGCNNGACGAAGACATCGCCGCCATGAAGTCGCACGGAACCTATTTTGTGCCGACGGCCTACCTTGTCGATTGGATGCAGCAGTACGGCAAGCTGCCGCCTTTTTATCAGCAGAAGATGAAAGATGTAAGCGCCGTAGAGAAGACCAACGCCAAAAAGGCCATCGCTGCCCACGTCAAAGTGGCGCTGGGCACTGACGCTGCGGTATATCCGCACGGCTTGAACGCGCACGAACTCGAAGTGTACGTTGAGCAATTTGGTATGGCGCCTCTGGCAGCCATTCAAACGGGAACAATAAATGCGGCGGACCTCATGGGATGGTCGGATAAGACAGGTGCGCTTGACCCCGGCAAGTGGGCCGACGTCATCGCCGTAAAGGGAGATCCATTACACGATGTAAAACTGCTGCAGCACGTTTCGTTCGTCATGAAATCCGGCGTCGTCTACAAGAGCGGCGGGGAATAAACGCCCCGCCGCCGCCGTGACGGGCAATTCAGCGGCGCGCGTGCAGTGCGGCCAGCTCGCCAACAATGCCGCGACGAAATATCAGCACGCAGGTGATGAAGATTACCCCGATGATGACCGTCACCCACCCGCCGACAACATCAGACAGATACTCCTGTAGTGTCACGATGAGCGCGGCGCCGATTACCGGGCCAAAGAAGGTCCCGGTGCCGCCGAGAAGGGTCATCAGGATCACCTCGCCCGAGGTCGCTTGCACTACATCCGAAAGCGTTGCGAATCCCAGAACGAGTGCCTTCAGCGAGCCACCGAGGCCTGCGAGCGTGGCGGAGAGCACAAACGCAACGAGCTTGTAGCGATTGATGTCGTNNTCGCCTTCAGCACCTGGCCGAATGGCGAGTGGATTACGCGCCGGATGAAGATGAACACTGCGAGGAAAATGGCGAGCACGAAATAGTACATGACGAGATCTGATTTGAGCTGCAGCACGCCGAACAGGCTACCGCGCGGCACGCCCTGTAGTCCGTTCTCCCCGCCGGTGAACGGCGCCTCCAGGCAAATGAAATAGATCAGTTGCGCCAGCGCAAGCGTGATCATCGCAAAATAGATCCCGCGGCGGCGGATCGCGAGCACGCCAACGACCGCGCCGAGAAGCGCCGAAACGACGATTCCGGCCATTACTGCCGGCGCCGTCCCCCAGCCGTGCGCCATCGCGAGCCACGCGGTTATATAGGCGGAAAAACCGAAAAAAGCTGCGTGTCCGAATGAAAGCATGCCGCCGAATCCTAGCAGTAGATTGAAAGCACAGGCAAAAATGGCGAAGCACAGGAGCTTCATCATGAACACGGGATAGATCCCCACGAGCGGTGCGCAGAGCGCGAACAGTCCTGCCAGCAAATAAAAAATTCTTGCGAGACGCATCCGCTTATTCCCTGCCGAATAGTCCGGCGGGACGCAGGATCAGCACGAGCGCCATGATGACGAAGACGACGATGTTGGATGCCTCCGGATAGATGACCTTGGTGAATCCCTCGACGATGCCAAGCACGAGCCCACTGACGATGGAGCCGAGGATTGAGCCCATTCCGCCAATCACAACTACTGCGAATACTACGATTACGAGTGAGTCACCCATTTGAGAGCTCACCAGAACGACCGGTGCGGAGAGCACGCCTGCGAGCGCGGCAAGCGCGACACCGCCGCCGTACGTCGCCGCGACGAGTAGCGGCACGTTGACGCCAAAGGCCTGCAGAAGGGGCGCATTTTCCTTGGCGGCGCGCAGCGTCGCACCCAGACGAGTGCGCTCGATAACGAACCAGGTGCCGAAACAGACCACGACCGACACGACGATCACCCAAGCGCGATAAATAGGCAGGATCATAAAGCCGAGATTCAGCGCCCCCGCGAGAGCATCGGGCACCGGGTAGGATTGGCCAGAGGCGCCGAAGAGCTGGTGCAGGAAACCTTCGACCACGAGCGCGAGCCCGAATGTCATCAAGAGGCCGTACAGTGGGTCTAATTTGTAGAGGCGGCGCAGGAACAGCCGTTCCAACACGATGCCGAGAATCCCGACCATGAGCGGCGCAAGCACGAGCGCAGCCCAATAGTTGACCCCGAATCTCTGCAGCCCCAGAAGAGCGGCAAACGCGCCCAGCGCATAGAAGGCGCCATGGGCGAAATTCACAACCCCCATCAATCCGAATATAACGGCGAGACCGAGGCTCAGCAGTGCATAGAACGAGCCGTTGACGAGGCCAAGCATCAGCTGCCCGAGTATTACGGCGACGGGAATGCCAAAGATTTCAGTCACAGAGCTTCCGCAGGGCGAAGGACGGAGGCCGCGCCAGCGCGCCTACTTCGGCGCGAGTGCGCACGCACCCGTGATCGGACCGAACGCTTCTTCGCCTTTCATCTGCTTCAATAGCTTGTAGTAGTCCCAGGGATATTTGGATTCCTGCGGAGATTTTACCTGCATCACGTACATGTCGTGGACCATCACTCCGTCCGCGCGGATGTATCCGCCTTTGGTGAACATGTCGTTGATTTTCGTCTTCTTCAGCTCCGCCATGACTTTATCCGAGTCGGTAGTCCCGGCGCTCTTGACGGCCTTGAGGTAAGTCAGCGTGGCGGAGTAATAACCCGCCTGATCCATGGTGGGCTCCTTCTTCATCTTCTCGAAATAGCGCTTGCTGAATGCGCGGGTGTCGGCGTTCAGGTCCCAGTAAAATCCTGTGGTCAGGTACAGCCCCTGTGCGGTCTGCAGACCTAGACTGTGAATGTTGGTAATGAAGGCAAGAAGCGCGGCCGGTTTCATCTTCTTGGTGATGCCGAATTCGTTGGCGGCCTTGAGCGAGTTGCTGAAGTCCTCGCCCGCGTTCGCAAGACCCAGAACCTGTGCGCCCGAGCCCTGCGCCTGCAGCAGGAACGACGAGAAGTCATTGGTGTTGAGCGGGTGGCGGACCGCACCCAGAACCTTGCCGCCGGCCTTTTCGACCGCCGCCTTGGTGTCGCGCTCAAGCGCGGCACCGAAGGCATAGTCGGCCGTCAGGAAGAACCAGGTGTCGCCGCCGGTCTTCACGATCGCCCTGCCGGTGCCGTTCGCGAGCATCCAGGTATCGTAGGTCCAGTGCACGGTGTTGGCGTTGCACTTCGGACCGGTGAGATCGGAGGCGGCCGCGCCGGAGACGAGGAATACTTTGTTCTTCTGGGCGGCGACTTGGCTGACCGCGAGCGCGACGCCGGAATTCGGCACGTCGACGATCACGTCGACCTTGTCGACGTCGAACCACTGATTGGCCATCTGCGAACCGATGTCCGGCTTGTTCTGATGGTCGCCGCTGACCAGCGTGACCTTGACGTTCGGATTGGCCTTGGCGAAATCGGCGATCGCCATCTTGGCCGCGACGACCGAGCCAGGTCCGCCAACGTCGGAATAAAGGCTCGACATGTCGCTCAGTACGCCGATCTTGACGTCGACCTGTTGGGCACTGGCCGTGCCGCAAGCCAACATGACGGCAAGCGCCGCCAGCCCTATCGTTCGTTTCATGACGTAGTCCTCCTTTTTCGTGCCTTGCGGCACCTTTTGTTAAACTCCCAGATAGTCGTGCAGCTTCTCGAGATTGGCGTCCAGTTCAACGGTTGCGAATTGATCGATGATCCGCCCATTTTCCATGACGTAGTAACGGTCCGCGACCGTCGCCGCGAAGCGGAAATTCTGCTCGACCAGCAGAATGGTGAAGCCCTGTTCCTTCAGCGCCCGGATGGTCTTGCCGATCTGCTGGATGATGACGGGCGCGAGACCCTCGGTCGGCTCGTCCAGCAGCAAAAGCCGCGCGCCGGTGCGCAGGATACGGCCGATGGCGAGCATTTGCTGTTCGCCGCCGGACAACTTGGTGCCCTGGCTGGCGCCGAGCCGCTCCTTGAGATTGGGGAAAAGATCGAAGATGCGCTCGAGCGAAAGCCCACCCGGCCGGATCACCGGCGGTAACAACAGGTTCTCCTCGACATTGAGGCTGGCGAAAATGCCGCGCTCCTCCGGGCAGAGCGCGATGCCCGCGCGCGCGATCTGATCCGACGAACGGTCGATCAGTTCATTGCCCTCAAAGCGGACTGATCCGGTGCGCCGACCGACCATTCCCATGATTGACTTCAGCGTCGTCGTTTTGCCGGCGCCGTTGCGGCCGAGCAGGGTCACGACCTCGCTCTCGCGCACGTCGAAAGTCGCGCCATGCAGGATGTGCGATTCGCCGTACCAGGCTTGCAGGTCCTTGACGGCGAGCAGCGGGGTGCGGGCGTCAAGCATGCCCAACCCCCATGTAGGCTTCGCGCACTTCCGTATTGTTGGATACGGTTGCGTAATTGCCCTCGGCGAGCACGCGCCCGCGCGTGAGCACCGTGATGTGATCGGAAAGATCGGCCACCACCGACAGGTTATGCTCGACCATCAGCACGGTGCGCTCGGCGGCGACGCGCTTGATCAATTGCGCGATGCGGTCGATGTCCTCGTGACCCATGCCCGCGGTCGGCTCGTCGAGCAGCAGCATTTCGGGGTCGAGCGCCAGCGTGGTGGCGATCTCGAGCGCGCGCTTGCGGCCATAGGGCAATTCGACCGCCAGCCAGTCGGCGAAGGACGACAGATCGACATCGGCGATTAGTTCGAGCGCCCGCTCGTTGTATTGATCCAGCACGGAGGCCGAGCGCCAGTAATCGAACGAGTTGCCGCGCAAGCGTTGCAGCGCGACGCGGACATTTTCCAGGACGGTCATGTGCGGGAACACGGCGGAGATTTGGAATGAGCGCACCAGCCCAAGCCGGGCCACGTCGGCCGGTTGCAGGGCGGTAATATCGTTGCCGTTGAAAACGATGCGCCCGCGCGTCGGACGGAGGAACTTGGTCAGCATATTGAAACAGGTGGTCTTGCCGGCACCGTTGGGACCGATCAAAGCATGAACGGTCCGGCGCTTGACGCGCAGGCTGACACCGTTGACGGCAATAAATCCGGCGAATTCTTTGGTCAGATCATCGGTTTCGAGGATTATTTCGCTGCCCATGCGCTCCCCTTGGAGCATTCATTGTCGGCCCATTGCGGCCAATGTCCAGAGCCGGACCGCGCAATTTTTGGTGCAAAAGAGGTATTACCGGAGCGTGACGGCTCGCCGGCCTTTGGCCGCCGCGACAGCCGGAAAAGCCCGAAGCTAGAACCGCTCTTGCCGCCGCTCCGGGATGCTCGCCACCGCTGCCGGATGCCGCTTCTTGGCGAGCAATCTCTTGATGTGGTGGTGCAGCGCCGTTTTATGGTGGGCGGCGGCGGTGACATGGCGGGCGGTGGCACGGTGGACGGTAGCGCTGGTCTTGAGCACGCGCGGCCAGGCGCCCTTGTCGCCCGCGGCCACCAGGACCGGCACCGAAGCGGGCCGCTCGCCCGCCGGCACCACCTGCACCACATGATAGCCGCCCTCTTTTAGTTCCTTGAGCAGCGTCGGCAGCGCCATCGCGGTGGCGGGATGGATGTCGTGCAGCAGCAGGATGCCGCGGCCCTTGGCGTCCAGCCGGCGCATCGCGCGTTGGACGATCTGCTGCGCGCTGATGCCTTTGAACCAGTCGTCGGCGACCACGTCCGCGCTCCACGTCACCAGGTGCTGCGAGTCGAGGAAGTTCTCATCCACGTGGGAACGGCCGAGGCCGGGAATGCGGAAAAACGGCGACACCGCTTTCGGATCGCCAATCGCGGCATCGACCGAGGCAATCCCACCTTCAACTTCGTGCTCGACCCGCGGCAAGGGGAGACGTTCGAAGCCGAGCGGATGATCGAGGCTATGTGTGCCGATGGTGTGGCCGTCATTGTACATGCGCCGCACCACCCAAGGGTAGGCGCGCGCCATCTGGCCGACCAGGAAATAGGTAACCTTCACGCATTGCGAGGCGAGGGTATCGAGAACGAAGTTGCTATAGGGCGGCAGCGGGCCATCGTCGAAAGTAATCACCACCTCATGATCGGCGAGCGGTAGCGATTGCTTGTATTGTATGCTGCCGATGCGGGTGAATTCGTCCGGGCTGATGGTGAGCACACGGGAGGTGCCGAGCGCATCCGGATGGCCCGGGCAGGTGCCGCCCATAGCCGGCCCCACGCTGGCGACCAGCAAAAAGCAAACCCCGGCGGCACGCCGCATTAACGTTCCCCCGACTCCTAGACGCTCGCGCTTTTTACCCCCGAACAGCGCGTCTTCCGTAAACTACGAATCTCAACATTAACGGCAAATTAACCGACTAAGGCAGCCCACAGCTTCATCGTCCGCCGGTTATCCTAATGTTTTGCCAAGAAAGCACGTCTTTAGCGCGGATTCGGCCCATTGCCGGCGGCCACCACGTGAACGATGCGGTATCCGCGGCGCTTGAGCTCCCGCAGGAAGGCGGGAAGCATCCTGGCGGTCTGCGCCTTGGTGTCGTGCAGCAAAACGATGCCGCTGCCGAGGCGCTCGATGCGGGACAATAGGAGGCGCAATTCCTGATCCGGGGTCATCGGTAGCCAGTCGCTGGCCCAGACGTTGGCGCCGAACACCACGATGTGGCGGGCCTGCAGGCGGTCGAGCAGCAGGCCATTCGATGCGAACCCGGGAAAGCGGAAGAACGGCGTGGTCGGATCGCTGCGGCGATGGCCGTAGAATGCGAACTCGTCCTCGGCGATACCGCGGTCGATCTCGGCCTCAGCCTTGGCGGGCGCCATGCGAGGAAGCAGGGGATGCGAGAACGTGTGGTGGCCGACGCTGTGGCCCTCGGTCAGCTCCCGCCGCGCGATCTCGGGGTGCGCTGCGACATTGCGGCCGACCAGGAAGAAGGTCGCGTGCACGCATTCATGCCTGAGCGCGTCTAGAACTTTCGGCGTAGTTGTCGGCCAGGGACCATCGTCGAAGATGAGCACCAGTTCCTTGCGCTGGAGCGGCAGGGTGGCCGGAAAACTCTTGCGGCCGACCCGCGGAGTGCTGCCGGCGTCAACCGCGAGCACGCGCTCGGTGCCGAGCGCATCCGGATTGCCCGGGCACGGCTCCGCCGCGGCGGCCAAGGGAACCAGGGCCGCGGTGAGCGCGAGCGCGGCGACGGCGATGCTGCGGTTCATGGGCGAATTTATGCGCTAATCATTTGGCCATTCCCAAGGGCCGGGCGTACAAGCGGCGCGCTTCAATGTTCCGCGACTGAGGCCGGCATGACCGAGCAAAAAATCAGCGTACCGCCCCTGCGTACCAAGGACGGTTCGATCCGCGTTGCCTTCGTCAGGCAGGTCGCGCGCGCGATCGACGCCGCCGACACGGCAGCCTTGCGCGGTCTGGTGGGCGACCTGCACGAATCCGATCTCGGCGCAGTGCTGGAGGCGCTCGATCCCGACCATCGCCCGCGATTGGTCGAACTGCTCGGCATCCACTTCGACTTCACCGCGCTGACCGAGGTCGACGACTCGGTGCGCGAGGAAATTCTCGAAGAGCTGCCGCCGCAGACGGTGGCGGAAGGCGTGCGCGACATCGAGTCCGACGACGCGGTGGCGATCCTCGAGGATATGCCGAAGGAAGAGCGGGCCGAGATCCTCGATCAACTGCCGCCGCCCGAGCGCGTGGCGCTGGCCCGCAGCTTCGATTACCCCGAGGATTCCGCCGGCCGGCGCATGCAGACGGAATTCATCGCCGTGCCGCCGGCCTGGGACGTCGGGCAGGCGATCGACTATATGCGCGAGACCGTCGAACTGCCCGAGCACTTCTACGAACTCTACGTGGTCGACGATGCCCGCCATTTCCTCGGCGCGGTCCCGCTCGACCGGCTGCTGCGCAGCAAACGGCCGGTGCCGATTTCCGATCTGATGGAGGCCGAGCGCCGGCGTGTGCATGCCGACGAGGGCCAGGAAGAGGTGGCGCGCCTGTTCCAGCGCTACGACCTGGTGGCGGCGCCGGTGGTCGACGCCGACGACCGGCCGGTCGGCGTCGTCACTTTCGACGACGTCGTTGATGTCATCGAGGAAGAGGCCGAAGAGGACATCAAGGCGCTCGGCGGCGTCACTAGCGACGAAGAATTGTCCGATTCGGTTTGGACGATCGCGCGCGGCCGTTTCAATTGGCTGTTGGTCAATCTCGCCACCGCGTTCCTGGCGTCCTCGGTGCTAGGCCCGTTCGAGGGCCAATTGCAGAAGATGGTGGCGCTGGCGGTGCTGGCGCCGATCGTGGCGAGCCAGGGCGGCAACGCCACGACCCAGACCATGACCGTCGCGGTGCGCGCGCTCGCCACGCAAGACCTCAGCGACGCAATGCCCGGCGCGTAATCGTGCGCGAGTTGCTGGTCGGGCTGCTCAACGGCATTGCCTTCGCCGTCATCACCGGCATCGCGGCCTATATCTGGTTCAGGGTGCCGGCGCTCGGCGTCGTGATCGGGCTCGCCATGATCTGCAATCTGGTCGCCGCCGCGCTCGGCGGCATCCTCATACCGCTGGCGCTGCGCCGGTTGCGTGTCGACCCGGCGGTGGCCTCGAGCCCGTTCGTGACCACGGCCACCGACGTGGTCGGCTTCTTTTCGTTTCTGAGCATCGCGACGCTGTGGTTTGGATTGCGCTAGGGCGCTCCATTCGGTTCATGCTTTGGAGCAACCCGCGGTCTTTGAAAATACACAAGTCAGCGCAATTGAACCGCGCCCAGTTACACTTCATTTACCTTGTTTGCTGACCCGCCATTAACGCTAAAATCCTAGCGTTGGCCGCGCATACCGCAGTGTAACGCGGGGGGAGTCGTGTGGACGGCGAGGTAAAAGCGGACGCGCCGCGCGCGCGCGCCAAGCGGATGCTGTCGGCCTCGCGCTTGATCGTCGTGCTCGCGGTGCTCGCCATGGGCGCGACCTTGCTTGCCGGCGTCATCGGTTACGGGCTGGCGCGGCAAAGCGACGAACGGCTGTGGTCGGAGCAGCGCACCTCGCTGCGCAACGCCACCGGTGAATTCCGCAACCTGTTCGACAAATCCGAAGCGATCGACCCGCGCTTCATCCGCATGGTCGAACAGAGCGTCGGCCTCAAAGATCTCAAATACGAAATCGATCCGGCCGCCAGCAACCGTGAAATGCAGCCGGTGATCGACGCGCAAGGCCGTATCGCCGGATTCCTGACCTGGCAGAAAACTTACCCGATGATGCAGGCGATGCAGCGGCTGATGCCATTCATCGCCGCCGTCGCCATCGGTCTGGTGGGCTTCGCCGGGATTTCGCTGGCGCAGCTCCGGCGCGCGGGGCGTGAGCTGGCGGCGAGCGAGGAACAGGCGCGGCGCGCCGCCGACGAAGACAAGCTCACCGGCCTGCCGAACCACGCCAAGACGCTCGAGTGGCTCGATCTCGCGTTGGCCGGGCGCGCCGCCGACGACGTGACGACCTTCGCGCTCATCGAACTGGACGGCATGGCCGACGTCACCGCGCAGCTCGGCGCGCTCGGCAGCGACGAACTCATCGTCGCGGTGGCCGCCCGGCTCAAGGAAGCGTTGCCGGCGGATGCGGTGTGCGGCCGCATCGGCGGTGACGAGTTCGCGGCCATCGTCACTGCTGGCGGCGGCGTCGATGCCGGGGCGGTCATCCGTGCCGCGCTCGATGCCATAGTGCGCCCGCTTTGGATCGAAACGGTGGTGCCGCTGAGCGCGCATGCCGGCTTTGCGCAGGCGCCGCGCCACGCCACCACGCGCGGCGAGCTCACGCGCCGCGCCGGGCTCGCGCTGCGCGCGGCGGCGAAGAAAGGTCCCGGCGCCATCGTGGGCTTCGAGCGCGCGCTCGACACCGTGTCCACCGACCAGAAGTTCATCCAGCGCGAATTGCCGCGCGCGCTCGCGGCCAACGAGTTGGAGGTGCATTACCAGCCGATCGTGTCGTCGCAGGGCGCGCGCATCGTCGGCGTCGAAGCGTTGTTGCGCTGGACCCACGCGACGCGCGGCGTGATCGGGCCGGCGGTGTTCATCCCGGTGGCCGAGCAGATGGGGTTGATGGACACGCTCGGCGCCTTCGTGCTGCGCCGGGCGCTGAGCGATGCCAAGCGCTGGCCCGACCTTTATGTGGCGGTGAACCTTTCGCCGCTGCAGGTGCGCGACCGCGGCATTGTCGATCTGGTGCGTTCGGCTTTGGCCGAAAGCGCCGTACCGCCGTCGCGGCTGATGCTGGAAATCACCGAGGGCGTGTTGATCGACAATCCGGACGAGATGATCAAGCGCATGGAGGATCTGCACGCGCTCGGCGTGCGCATCGCGCTCGACGATTTCGGCTCCGGCTATTCCAACTTGGGGTATCTTCAGCGTTTTCCGCTCGACAAGCTCAAGATCGACCGCGGCTTCGTCACCGCGCTCGGCAAGTCCGCCAATGGCGGGGTGATCATCCAGGCGATCGTCGCGCTCGGGCGCGCGCTCGGCATGACGGTGGTGGTCGAGGGCGTGGAGACCGAGCAGCAGCGGGTGCTGCTGCGGCTCGCCGGCTGCGACGAGATGCAGGGCTACTTGTTCGCGAAACCGGCGCCGGCCAAGGCGATCGACCGCTTGCTGGGGCAGGGGAAATCGGCCGGCAGCGGACGTATGCTGCCGCCGCCGTTATCGCCTGACGCTGACAGCCTGATCGCAAGCCTATAGAGTTGCCTTCAATGCGGCCGCGCCAAGCGGCGCGCTCCGGGAGGCGGCCTCATGATCCCCAATGCCTGGGCGGGCTTCGATTTCGGCCTCGGACCCGACGTCGACATGCTGCGCAAGTCGGTGCACGATTTCGCGCAGGACCGCATCGCACCGCGCGCCGCGGCCATCGACCGCGACAACGCCTTCCCGCGCGACCTGTGGCCGGAAATGGGCGCGCTCGGCCTGCACGGCATCACGGTCGAGGAAGAGTACGGCGGTTCGGGCCAGGGCTATCTCGAACATTGCGTGGCGATGGAGGAGATTTCGCGCGCCAGCGCCGCGGTCGGCCTGTCCTACGGCGCGCATTCCAATCTTTGCGTCAATCAGCTCAGCCGCAACGGCAGTGCCGCGCAGAAAAAGAAATATCTGCCCAAGTTGATTTCCGGCGCGCATGTCGGCGCGCTGGCGATGTCGGAGGCGGGCGCCGGCTCCGACGTGGTGTCGATGCGCACGCGCGCCGACAAGAAGGGCGACCACTACATCCTCAACGGCTCGAAGATGTGGATCACCAACGGCCCGGTCGCCGACACGCTGGTGGTCTATGCCAAGACCGACCGCACCGCCGGCGCGCGCGGCATTACCGCCTTCATTATCGAAAACAGCATGAAGGGCTATGCCCCGGCGCAGAAGCTCGACAAGCTCGGCATGCGCGGCTCCGACACCAGCGAACTGGTGTTCACCGACTGCGAGGTGCCGGAGGAAAACATGCTGGGCGCGGTCGGAAACGGCGTCAACGTGCTGATGTCGGGCCTCGACTACGAGCGCGTGGTGCTGGCGGCCGGGCCCTTGGGCATCATGCAGGCCTGCATGGACATGGTGATCCCTTATGTGCACGAGCGCCAGCAGTTCGGCCAGGCGATCGGCCGCTTCCAGCTGGTGCAGGCCAAGCTCGCCGACATGTATGTGACCATGAATGCGGCCCGATCTTACGTGTACACGGTGGCGAAGGCCTGCGACGAAGGCCGCACCACGCGCGAGGACGCGGCCGGCGCGATTTTATATGCCGCCGAGCGCGCCACCTGGATGGCCCTGGAAGCCATCCAGTGCCTGGGCGGCAATGGCTACATCAACGATTTTCCGACAGGGCGGCTGCTACGTGACGCCAAGCTTTACGAGATCGGGGCGGGGACCTCGGAAATCCGACGCATGCTGATCGGACGCGAGATTTTCGAGAAGACGCGGTAAGACGCCTTGCTCGGTCATTGGCCGAGTCGGTCACTGACGGAGTGGACCGCCATTAACTTCTCTGCGCCCCGAATCAGCTAGGCCTCAAGCCCACTCCACCTGGATGGGGAAAGCCATGATGCGGGTGCGGCTGAAGGCCGATGGGCGGATCGTCGAGATCATGCCGGACGGCAGCGAAAAGACCCTCGATCATTCCGATCCGGCGTCGTTCGTGCGCCAGGTGCGCGCGCGCTGCGGGCTGACGCAGGCCGCCTTTGCCGAGAAGATCGAAGTCCCGATCGAGACCGTGCGCAATTGGGAGCAGGGCAAGCGTTACCCGCGCGGTCCGGCCCGCGCGCTGCTCAAGCTGATCGACAGCGCGCCGGACGCGGCCTTCGCGGCACTAGGTGGAAGACGGCGCTGAAAACAGCGTGCCCCGGATGCGGCGCAGCACGAAGCGATAGCGGAGTGGTGCGCCGCTGATCCGGGGCCCCGGTTATGTCCTTAAATACGCTGGGTCCCGGTTCTGCAGCGCACCACTAACGTGCTGCGCTGCGACCGGGACACGGAGAGAGCGATTGTCTATTCGGCGGCGGCCGGGACTCGCGCGCGCGGCGCCGGGCGCGCCAGCCGCATCAGCAGGAACATGGCGAACAGCGTCGCGATATAGGTCATCAACTGGATTTCGGTCGGCCGCTCGGTATAGCCGATCAACGTGTGCAGCAACTTGCCGAACAGGCTGCCGTCCGACAGCAGCCACGACGTATCCCAGACCGTGCGGTCAAACACGACCACCACGCCGGCATTGTTGAGGAACTGCACCGATTGCGCCGCCATGCCGGCGGCGAGCAGCGCGATCAGCCAGCTCGTCACCGAAAAGATATAGCGGTTCGGGATCGCCAGCAGCCCGTAATAAGTCAGCGCGGTGAACGCCGCGCCAGCGGCGACGCCGAGCAGACCGCCGGTCAGCAAAGCCGAGCCGGACGTGCCGGAGGCGAAGATGCCGTACAGGAACAGCACCACCTCGGAGCCTTCGCGCAGCACCGCCAGCCCCACCACGACGGCGAGCGCGGTCAGCGGCTTGGCGCCTTCGCTCACCGCCGTGCCAATGGTGCGCATCTCCTCGGCGATTTCGCGGCCGTGCCGCGCCATCCAGGCGTTGTGCCACATCAGCATCACGACGGCGATGCCGAGCACGCTGGCATTGAACAGTTCCTGCCCCGCGCCCTCGAAGGCCTGCGAGATCGCGCCGGCGAATATCGCTACCACCGCCGCGCCGAGCAGACCGCCAAGAATGCCGAAGCCGATCCAGCGCCCGCGGGTGGGGACGCCGCGCGTCGCCGCCATCACGATGCCGACGATCAAGCCGGCTTCGATGACTTCGCGAAAGACTATGATGAGAGCGCCGAGCATGCTGCTGGTCCGCGGTCGTCAGTCTCGTATCGGGAACGTCTGATTTCGTCTCGATAGTGCAATCGAGGCCTCACAAAAGCATTAATAACTACTGATGCAAGAGCCATTTTGTATTCTTGAATTATTCCAATGTGAGAACGATAGCTAAAAGCCTGCGCCGGCAAGTATTGCCGCGCCTTCTGCCGAAGTAAAAATTGCATGATCTTTCGCCGCGGTGGCTTTGGGCCCAAGAAACCGCCCGATGCCGGTCCCGAGCGGACCCGGTTGGCAGCGCCGCGGCAAGCGGGCATTCTCCGCCTCCCATCCGCTACCCCATTCCAGACCCGGCAAGGAGATTGCGATGCAAGTTGTTGAAGCCCATGGATGCCGTATTCCGCAGATCGGCCTTGGCACAATGACCCTGAAGGGGGACATCTGCGTGCAGGCGGTGAAAACCGCGCTGCAACTCGGCTATCGCCATCTCGACACCGCCGCTTTCTACGGCAACGAAGTCGAGAACGGAGAAGGCTTGCGCGCCTCCGGCGTCAAGCGCGACGACGTGCTTATTTGCACCAAGGTGCGGGAGAACAACCTGCTGCCGGAAAATTTCAACAAGTCACTCGATCAGAGCCTCGCCAATCTGAAGCTGCCTTATGTCGATCTGCTGCTGATCCATTGGAACAACAAGGACATCCCGTTCTCGACCAGCATCGCCGCGCTGTGCGCGGCCAAGAAGGACGGCCGGGCCAAGCATGTCGGTGTCGCCAATTTCACCAGCAAGATGCTGGATGAAGCCTGGGCGGTCACGACCGAACCGCTGGTCTGCAACCAGATCGAGGTGCATCCCTTCATCAACCAGGACAAGGTGCTGGCGGCGAGCAAGAAGCACGGCATGGCGGTGGTCGCCTATGTGCCGATCGCGCGCGGCAAAGTGCCGGGTGCCGATGCGCTCGAACGCATCGGCAAGGCGCACGGCAAAACCGCCGCGCAGGTG
>PMAF01000306.1 GCA_003152455.1 Hyphomicrobiales bacterium | reverse complement strand
CCCGACGGCTACACGCTGCTCTGGGTCGCGACCAGTAATTACATCAATGCGACGCTGTACAAAAAACTTCCTTACAATTTCATCCGCGATATCGAGCCGGTTGCCAGCAACACGCGCACGCCGCTCGTCATGGAGGTGACCCCGTCGCTTCCGGTCAAGACCGTTCCGGAGTTCATCGCCTACGCCAAGGCCCATCCGGGAAAACTCAACATGGCCTCGGGCGGCATCGGAAACTCGACCCACATGGCCGGCGAGTTGTTCAAGATGATGACCGGCGTCAACTTGCTGCACGTGCCGTATCGCGGCTCGGCGCCGGCCATCAACGACCTGCTCGGCGGCCAGGTGCAGGTGATGTTCGATCTCATGGCTTCGTCCATCGGACACATCAGGGCCGGCAAGCTGCGCGCGCTCGGGGTGACGACGGCGATGCGCTCGGCGGCGCTGCCAGATGTCCCGACCATCGGCGAATTCGTGCCGGGCTACGAGGCGAGCGCGGTCGGGGGCATCGGCGTGCCCAAGGGCACGGCCGCGGCGATCGTCGACAAACTCAACGCGGAGATCAATGCGGCCTTGGCCGACCCCAAGGTGAAGTCGCGGTTTGCCGATTTGGGCGTGNNAAGTGGGCCAAGGTGATCAAGTTCGCGGGCATCAAGCCGCAGGGATGAACCGCCTGCCTAGACGTGGCCGTCGCCGAAGCCGAACAGGCGGCGCGCCGTATCGCAAAACAATTTGCGGCGTTGGGCCGGATCGGGAAACAGCACTCCGGCCAATTCGACCAGCGGGCCGTAGTCCTGCCGTCGCGGGGCGCGCAAGAACGGCCAATCGGACGCCCACATGCAATGATCAAGCGTGAAGGCATCGACAATGGCGCGCACAAACGGCCAGGTGTCTTCGAACGGGTAGGGCATATTCGAGAATTTCCAATAGCCGGACAGTTTGACGCTGACCCGCCCGGTGCCGGCGAGCCGCAGCAGCGCCTGGAAGCCGGGTTGCCGCAGGCCCGCGTCCGGCGTCGGCCGCCCGCAATGGTCGATCAGCACGCGCACCGGCGTGGCTTCGATCCAGGGCACGAACATCGACAGCTGGTCGTGCTCGCTCTGGATTTGCAGGAACATGTCGAGCTCGGCGAGTTTGCCGATCAGCGCGGCGGACCGCTTGTAGTAGTCGCTGCCGTGGAAGGTCGGGTTGAAAGCCGCGCCGACGATTCCCTGGGCTTTCAGGGCGCGCAAGGCCGCAAGATCGGCATCGAGCGCGACGATGGCGACGCCTTTGAAGCGGCCGTTGCCGCGCGCGATGGTATCGAGCATGCAGGAATTGTCGCTGCCGTAGCCGGAATTCGGCTGCACCAGCAGCGCGTGGCTGACGCCGTAGGTCTTCATGACGGTGTCGAACTGCGGCGGCGTGCCGATCTCCTGGCCGGACGGCTTGTAGTCGATGTCTTTGCCGTAAGGAAAACGGGCCGGATCGAAGACGTGGGCGTGGCAGTCGATCTTCGGCTCTTGGAAGACGCTCATCGGGCGCGTTCGCCCTTGAGCCTGAGCGCCAGCTTTTTCCGGAACGCGCGGTCGCGTTTCAAGTGCCACTCGCGGCTCATGGCTTCGCGCCGCGTCGAAAACCATTCCGAGTGCAGCAGGACCCAGGCGCGCCCGCGGGTCGTGCGCGCGCCCTTGCCGGAATTATGCTGCGCCAGACGGCGCGCTATATCGCTGGTCCAGCCGACATAGGTCATGTGGCGGTCTTTGGTGCGCGTTCCGAGAACGTAGACGAAGCAGTCCATGCGACGCTTCTTAACCCGTCATGGTCGGGCTTGTCCCGGCCTGCTCGCTTGGCAATGGAAACGGCCGCAGTCGTGTCAGCGCACCGCGGTCCAGCGGCTCTCGAACGAGCCCGCGGGCACCACCGGCTGTGCGCCCGTCAGCAGGCCGCCGCTGGGCGCCGGAGGCGCCGAGTAGGCGGTGCGCATTTCCGGCGCGGCCGCCGCATCCTTGCGGACTCGCTGCACAGGCGGCGTCATTTTGGCCACCGCCTTGGCTACCGCGGCCGGCTCCGCCGTGGTCGTCTTGGCATGCGAGGCCGCCGGCACGGAAGCGGTACGGAACGCGGCGGGTTGCTTCGGCTTCGCCGCCATCTCGGTATGGGTGCCGCGCAAGACAACCGTCTGGCTCTCGGCCAGCTCTGCTTGCGCATTCGAGCCGCCGAACATGTTGCCCAAAAGGCTCGCGATTGTTTTCGGCTTTTCAGGCGGCGCTTCACCGTCCTTGGCCTGCGGCGCCGGTTGCGGCATCGGCACGCTCGCCATCGTCACGGGCTGGCTCGCCGCGGCCGGCGGATTGGGCGTGCGCGGCAACGCGCCGGGCGCGGTCGCCACTTGAATGAGGTGGCCGTTGTTGTCGTAGCCTTCCTGCGTGCCGAGCTTGGATGCGAACACCGGGTTCATGCCGCCGTCGCCGACATGCGGCGGTGCGAGCGCGACGCCGCGCGCGATATAGTTGGCCATCTGAACCTGCTCTTGCCGCCGGTGATCGAGCACCGCGTCGGCGATGGTCGGGTCGAGCTGGTATATCGGGCATTTGCCGCGCGCATCGAACTTGAGCGGTTGCGAGGAATTTTCCGGCGCCGCCGCGTCGAATACGTAGCGCTTCTCGCAGACCGCGACCTTGGGCTCCTGGTGGGTGGCTTCGAAATGGTCGTAGCCTTCCTTGATCTCCTTCCAGAATGCGAAGTTCGGATTGTTGCGGTGCGTGGCCATGTTCAGCGCCGTCATGCGGAACGGAAAGGCCTCGAACTGAAATTCTGTCTGGCCGCCGAAGAACGACTCGCGCGCCAGCGCGTAGATTTCCTGAATCTGCTCGTCGGTCATCGCGTAGCAGCCGCGCGATGAGCAGTCGCCATGCACCATCAGCTCGGAGCCGGTGCGGCCCCAGGCGCGGTCGAAGGCGTTCGGGTAGCCGGTGTTGAAGGCGAGGAAGTAATTGGAATTCGGATTCATTTGGCCGGGCGTGATGGTGTAGAAGCCCTCGGGCGCCTGGCGGTCGCCTTCCTTGATCTTGGGGCCGAGGTCGCCGGACCAGCGGCAGATCGGATAGGTCTTCAAGAGCGCGAAGTCGCCGGCGCGGGTTTTCTTCCAGATCTCCATCTCCGCGTCTTCCTTGAAGAGGCGGGCGAGGATCGGCGAATCCTTGTCCATGTGCTTCGCCTCGATTGCGGCGAGCATCTTTTCGGACAAGGGGGCTTGCGAGCGGCCGGTCGGGGTAATGCTGTCGGGATCGCAGCCGGCGAGCGCGATCGCCGCGGCTATGGCCGCCGAAACGAGCAGGGCTGGTACGATGCGTCGGTTCAAACGCGATACTCCCCGCGGCTGCGGTCCCTCATTGAGTAATCGTTATCCATAAGATGTGGCGTCCGCAAGGCAAACGAACGGCGCCATGATTTCGGGTAACCCCATGGTGAATCGAGGGTAAATCATAAGAAAACTATGCGATTTCGGCCCCAAGGGCAACGCCGAAGGTACCCGGGGCGGGGCTAGGCGGGGGTGCGGCCCATGGCGAGGAACTTCTCGCGGCGCTGCCGGCGCACCGTTTCGCGATCGAGCGGGCGTATTTCGGCCAGGGCGTTCGCGACGGCCTCGCTGGCGGCCGCGATGGTGCCGGCGGGATCGCGATGGGCGCCGCCGGTAGGCTCCGTAATCACCGTATCGATCACCCCGAAGCGCACCATGTCCTGGGCGGTGATCTTCAAATTGGTGGCCGCTTCCTGCGCCTTGGCGGTATCCCGCCACAGGATGGAGGCGGCGCCTTCCGGCGAGATCACCGAATAGATGGCGTGCTCCAGCATCAGCACGCGGTTGGCGGTGGCGATGGCGATGGCGCCGCCCGAGCCGCCTTCGCCGAGAATGACCGCGATATTGGGTACGCCGAGCCCGAGGCAGGCGTCGGTCGAGCGGGCAATGGCCTCGGCCTGGCCGCGCTCTTCTGCGCCGATGCCGGGATAGGCGCCGGCGGTGTCGACCAGCGCGATCACCGGAATGCTGAAGCGGTCGGCCATTTCCATCAGCCGCACCGCCTTGCGGTAGCCTTCCGGCTTGGCCATGCCGAAATTGTGCTTGATCCGGCTCTCGGTGTCGGAGCCCTTTTCGTGGCCGATGACGCAGACGCTTTCGCCGCGGAAGCGTCCGAAGCCGCCGACGATGGCGTCATCGTCGCCGAACTTGCGGTCGCCGGCGAGCGGAATGAAACTCTCGATCAGGCCAGCGATATAGTCGAGGCAATGCGGCCGCTGCGGATGGCGCGCTACCTGCGTCTTCTGCCAGGGCGTGAGATCGGCATAGAGTTCCTTGAGCGCGACCGCCGCCTTGACCTCGAGCCGGCTGATCTCCTCGCCGACGGCGACCGCGCTGTCGCTCTCGCCCATGGCGCGCAATTCCTCGACCTTGGCCTCCAACTCGGCCACCGGCTTTTCGAAATCGAGATAGGTGCGCATGGTTCCGGCAAGCATTTGGTTTGGAACTGACGTGGGCGAGGGCTTTAAGTCAAGCAATCGGGTTAATATGGGTTTTACGGGCGTTGCTGGCTAGCCATCCCCCAGCGGGTGCAGGTCGCGCACCAGCGCCTTCAGGCGTTCTTCCAGCACATGGGTGTAGATCTGCGTGGTCGAGATGTCGGCGTGTCCGAGCAAAGTCTGCACCACGCGCAAATCGGCGCCGTTGTGCAGCAGGTGGCTGGCGAAGGCATGACGGAGCACGTGCGGGCTCAGACGCTCGCTTGAGATGCCGCAGGCCGACCCGAGCGTCTTCAGTTCACGGGCGAAATGCTGGCGGGTGAGGTGACCCTGTTCGCCGAACGATGGGAACAGCCATTTCGTCGCCGCCTTCGGTTCGGCTTCGCCGCGCATCTTCAGGTATTCCGCCATCGCGCGCTTCGCCGCCTGATTGAGCGGCACCAGCCGCTCCTTGTCGCCTTTGCCGCGCACCACCAGCATGCGCTGGTCGCGCCGTGCGCTTGCCGCGGGCAGCGCCACCAGTTCGGAGACGCGCAGGCCGGTGGCGTAGACGACTTCGAGCAGGCACAACAGCCGCGCCGAACGCAGGCGTTGCGCGGGCGGGTGTTTTTGGTTCTCCATGTCTTTGCGCGCATGCGCCAACAGACCGTCGACCTCGTTGATGGAGAGAACCTTCGGCAGCGAACGCCCGCGCTTGGGTCCTTCCAGCACCGCCGCCGGATCGTCGGTGCGTTTTCCTTCCGCGTAGAGGAAACGGTAAAGCTGGCGCACCGCCGACAGACGCCGCGCCAGCGACGAGGCCTTGAAGCCGCGCTCGTCGAGGCTTGCGAGAAATCCGCGCAAGTCGTTGGTGTCGGCGCCGGCAATCGTTCGGCCTTCGGCGCGCAGATGCGCGGCGAGATCGGCAAGATCGTTGCGGTAGGCGTCCAGCGTATTCTTGCCGGCGCCGCGCTCGGCCGCCAGCATGTCGAGGAACAGCTCGACCAGCGCTTCGTCGGATGCCGTCGGCCTGCGGCTCATCGCCTTTTCGCGGTTCGCCCGCTAGCGGTTCTTGAGGAATTTGTCGGACGGAATCGTCACCACGATCTCGCGCGGATGGTACTTCACGAAATTGGCGAGCGCGAACACCGTGACATAGCCCAGCCCGCCGATGAGCCCGACGAAGACCAGAAATCTGAACAGGCTCGGCATGGTCGAAATCCGGCGGCGCCCGCGCCAAACGGGCGAAATTTGCGTGCGGCGGCTCCTTAACCAGGGCTGACAGCCGCCCCCGCGGTTGTCTCAATTGCTGGTATATGGAACCGTGGCGTTGATTTGGAACTCTAGCATGGCGAATGGTGCCATTCAAAAAGCGGCGGAAAACGGACTGGCCTCGGCGATCGTGAGCGCGCTGGGCCGCCGTTCTATCGTGCTGGTCGGCATGATGGGCGCCGGCAAGTCGTCGGTCGGCCGCAGGCTCGCCGCCCGGCTCGGCATCCGATTCGTCGATGCCGATGCCGAAATCGAAAGCGCCGCCGGCATGACCATTGCGGAAATCTTCGCCAAGCATGGCGAGCCCGATTTCCGCGCCGGCGAAAAGCGCGTCATCGCCCGGCTCTTGGACAACGGCCCGCAAGTGCTGGCGACCGGCGGCGGCTCGATCATGGACCAGAACACCCGCGATCTGATCCACATCAAGGGCATCTCGGTCTGGCTGAAGGCCGACCTCGACGTGCTGATGAAGCGCACCCGCCGGCGCAACGACCGCCCGCTGGCGGAAAAAATCCAGGACCTGCTCCCGCTGCGTGAGCCGGTCTACGCGCTGTCGGATATCGTGGTGCAGTCGCGCGACGAGCCGCACGATATTATTGTCGACGAAATCATCGTCAAGCTGGCCAAGCCGCTCGGCATCGCGGCCGACGCGGAGGATAAGCCATGACCGCCCCGCTGCGTGCCAGCGAACCGATTATCGTGCCGGTCGCGTTGGGAGCGCGCGCCTACGAGATCGTCATCGGCCGTGGGCAACTCGCGACGCTGGGCGCGCGCATCAAGGTGCTGCGCGCCGCCGCCAAGTGCGTGGTCGTGACGGATGTGAACGTCGCGCAGAAACACCTCGCGGCGTGCCAGGATGCGCTGGCGGCGGCCGGGATCGAGAGCTCGGCCATCGTGGTGCCGGAAGGCGAGGGCTCCAAGAGCTACGCGACTTTCGAGACGGTGTGCGAGGCTATCATCGCAGCGCGTATCGAGCGCGGCGATCTGGTGGTCGCGCTCGGCGGCGGCGTGATCGGCGATCTCGCCGGCTTTGCCGCGGCGAGCGTGCGGCGCGGCCTCGATTTCGTGCAGGTGCCGACCACGCTGCTGGCGCAAGTCGATTCATCGGTCGGCGGCAAGACCGGCATCAATTCCCGCCACGGCAAAAATCTGGTCGGCGCCTTCCATCAGCCGATTTTGGTAGTCGCCGACACCGCGCTGCTCGACACGCTGCCGGAACGCGAATTCCGCGCCGGCTACGCCGAGGTCGCCAAATACGGGCTGCTCGGCGACGCCGAATTTTTCGCCTGGCTGGAGGCCAACTGGCAGGGGGTCTTCGCCGGCGGTAAATCGTCGGGAGTTTTGGCGCGCGAACACGCCATCGCGGTGTGCTGCCGCGGAAAGGCCGCCATCGTGGCGCGCGACGAGCGCGAGACCGGCGATCGCGCGCTGCTCAATCTCGGCCACACCTTCGGCCACGCGCTGGAGGCCGGCTGCGGCTTCTCCGGACGCCTACTTCATGGCGAGGCGGTGGCGCTCGGCATCGTGCTGGCGTTCGAATTCTCTGCCCGCAGGGGCCTGATCGGCGACGCCGAAGCGGGCCGCGCGCTCGCTCATCTTGCGGCGGCCGGTCTGCCCACCCATCTCAAGGAGGTGGCCGGCTGCGTGCCGGGCATCGACGCCCTGATGGACCTGATCGCGCAAGACAAGAAAGTGAAGCGCGGCAAGCTCACCTTTATTCTGGTGCGCGGCATCGGCCAGGCCTTCGTCGAAAATGACGTCAGCGCGGCCGAGGTGCGCGCGTTTCTGGCCGACAAACTCAACCAAAAATGACCGGGACCGACTGGCTCTCTTTGATTATCGTTTTGGTGTGCCTGCTGCTGTCGGCGTTCTTCGCCGGCAGCGAGACGGCGCTCACCGCCTCCTCGCGCGCCAGCATGATGCGGCTGGAAAAGCACGGCAACCGCCGCGCCGGCCTCGTCAACCGCCTGCTGGCGCAGCGCGAGCGCCTGCTCGGCGCGCTGCTGTTCGGCAACAACGCGGTCAACATCGCGGCCTCGGCACTGGCCACAGACGTGCTGCTGACCTGGTTCGGGCACGCCGGCGTCGTCTATGCCACGGTCGTGATGACGATCATCGTGGTGGTATTCGCCGAAATCTTGCCGAAGACGGCGGCGTTCAACGCGCCCGATCGCATCGCGCTGCTGGTGGCGCGGCCGATGAATGTGATCGTCAAGGTGCTCGGCCCCGTGCTGATGGCGATCGAGGCGCTGGTGCGTTGGCTGCTCAAGCACATCGGCATGACGGTCGGCGAGGATCAACAAGTGCTGTCGGCGCGCGAGGAATTGCGCGGCGCCGTCGATCTGCTGCATGACGAGGGCGACGTCGAGACGCTCGACCGCGACATGTTCGGCGGCGTGCTCGACCTGCGCGAGCTGGCGGTTTCCGACGTGATGATCCACCGCACCAATATGATCACGCTCAACGCCGACGATCCGGCGGAAGACGTGGTCAACGCGGTGATCGCCTCGCCGGTGACGCGGCTACCGCTCTGGCGCGGCAACCCGGAGAACATCGTCGGCGTTCTGCACGTCAAGGATCTGCTACGCGCGCTGCACGCCGTGGACGGTGACGCCTCCAAGGTCGACATCGCCGGGTTGCTGACGCCGCCATGGTTCGTGCCCGAACAGCGGCCGGTGTCGGAGCAGCTCAAGGCGTTCCGCCGCCTTAAGACACAGCTGGCGCTGGTGGTCGACGAATACGGCGAGGTTGAAGGCCTGGTCACGCTCGAGGACATCCTGGAAGAGATCGTCGGCGACATCACCGACGAGCACGACGTCGCGATACCGGGCGTGCGGCGTCAGCCGGACGGTTCGGTCAATGCCGATGGCGCGGTGCCGATCCGCGACCTCAACCGCGTCATGGGCTGGAACCTGCCGGACCAGGAGGCCACCACCGTCGCCGGCCTGGTCATCCACGAGGCGCGCTCGATTCCCGAAGTGGGGCAGAGCTTCACCTTCCACGGCTTCCGCTTCCGGGTATTGCGGCGCGAGCGCAATCGCATTACCGCGTTGCGCATCCAGCCGCTGCCGCGCAAGGCGGCGGAGAAGGCGGGCTAGATCCCGCCTTCTCCCGGCGCCGCGGCGTGGATGGCGAGCGCATGCACGCCGCCCGCGAGGTCATCCGAAAGAATCGTATTAATCATGCGGTGGCGTTCGATCCGGGTCTTACCTTTGAAGGCGTCAGACACGATATAAACCCTGAAATGGGTTTGGCCGCCCGGCCGGGCCCCGGCATGGCCTTCATGCTGGTGCGATTCGTCCACCACGTTGAGGCTTTGCGGCACGAAAGCCTCGGTCAGCTTCTTTGTGATGAGATCGGCGGTCCGCATGCCGCCCGGATTAAGAGACGGCGGCGTGCAGGTCAATGGCGGCGGCGCGCCGATTCGCCGGCGTTGTATCGTTGTCAAGACTTGAAGGTAGCTTCGGCAAAGGCGCATAGTGTTCGGTCATGAAATTCGACTCACCGCTTTTCGATAAAGTCCGCGTCAAACCGGACAAGGACCGCCGGAAGAAAACCGGCGGCCCGGCCTGCGAATGGGCGGGCTGCAAGGAAATCGCCACCAACCGCGCGCCCAAGGGCAAGCAGAACGACAAGGACTATTGGCGCTTCTGCCTGGCGCACACACGCGAATACAATCAGTCGTATAATTTTTTCGCCGGCATGAACGACGCCGCGGTGTTGGCCTATCAGAAGGATGCGCTCACCGGCCATCGTCCGACCTGGAAGATGGGAACCGGCAAGCGCGCGTCGCGGCCGAACCTTCGCGGCACCGGCACCGATCCGTTCGGGCTGTTCGGCGAAGGCATGCGCGCCGAGCAGCAAGCGCGCGCCGAGGCCGCCCGTCCGATCCGCAATGCCGAGCGCAAGGCGCTCGATACGCTCGGTCTCGATGTCGGCGCCACCCCGCAGCAGGTGAAGATGCGCTTCAAGGAACTGGTGAAACGCCACCATCCCGACGCCAATGGCGGCGACCGCTCGACCGAGAACCGCCTGATCGAGGTCATCAAGTCGTACAACTACTTGAAATCGGTCGGTTTCGGCTGAACCGGCGCTAGCTGCGCCGAGCAACCCAGCCCCGACTTCCGGCCGGGCTCGATAGTACCTATCTCATTGATATTATTGATGGTGCCATTCGAGAACGGCGGGTTTTTTACCGCCCTTTCGTCTGCTAAGTTGCCGGTCTATCAGCCGGACCGGACGAGCCGAGGCGTAAACAGGCTTTGGGGTATCGCGAAGCCACGGAGGTTTCATTGACTGTTGCAACTGAACAACTCGCCGGCAAATCTGACGCGAACTTGCCTGACATGAAGGTGTCGGTCCGCCAGCAATTCGGCATCGACAGCGACATGGAAGTGCCGGCCTATTCCAAGGCCGAAGAGCACGTGCCCGACATCGATCCCGATTACCGCTTCGACCGGCCGACCACGCTCGCCATTCTCGCCGGCTTCGCCAGGAACCGCCGCGTCATCGTCACCGGCTATCACGGCACCGGCAAGTCGACCCATATCGAGCAGGTGGCGGCGCGCCTCAATTGGCCCATGGTACGCGTCAATCTCGACAGCCACATCAGCCGTATCGACCTGATCGGCAAGGACGCCATCGTCATCAAGGACGGCCAACAGGTGACCGAGTTCCGCGACGGCATTCTGCCGTGGGCCTATCAGCACAATGTCGCGCTGTGCTTCGACGAATACGACGCCGGCCGCCCGGACGTGATGTTCGTGATCCAGCGCGTGCTGGAATCCTCGGGCCGGCTCACGCTGCTCGACCAGAGCCGGGTCATCAAGCCGCATCCGGCGTTTCGCCTGTTCGCCACCGCCAACACGGTCGGCCTCGGCGACACCTCGGGCCTCTATCACGGCACCCAGCAGATCAATCAGGCGCAGATGGACCGCTGGTCGATCGTCACCACGCTCAATTATCTGCCGCACGACAATGAAGTCGAGATCGTGCTGGCCAAGGCCAAGCATTACCGCAACGAGCAGGGCCGCGACATCGTCAGCAAAATGGTGCGCGTCGCCGACTTGACGCGCAACGCTTTCATGAACGGCGATATCTCGACCGTGATGAGCCCGCGCACGGTGATCACCTGGGCGGAGAATTCCGAGATCTTCAATGATGTCGGTTTCGCCTTCCGGCTCACTTTCTTGAACAAGTGCGACGAATTGGAGCGGCCGATCGTGGCCGAATTCTACCAGCGCTGCTTCGGCATCGAATTGCCGGAGAGTTCGGTGAACGTGGCGCTGTCGTGACTTCACCTCTCTCCGCTTGCGGGGAGAGGTCGGCAAGCGAAGCGAGCCGGGTGAGGGGGCTTCGCCGAGTTCCGCCGAGATCGCAATTGCCCCTCACCCCGACCCTCTCCCCGTAAGAACGGGGAGAGGGAGAAGAGCAAAATGGCCTCTAACATCAAATCGAAACCTTCTTCGAAGGACTCGCCGACCGAGCCGTTTAAGCGCGCGATCACCGGCTGCCTGCGCGCGATCGCGCGCAAGCCCGATCTCGAAGTGTCGTTCGCGGCCGAGCGCCCCGGCCTGATGGGCGGCAAGGTCCGCCTGCCGGAACCGCCGCGCAAACTGAGCAAGGGCGAAGCCGCGATCGTGCGCGGCCATGCCGACTCCATCGCGCTGCGCATTGCTTGCCACGATCCGGCCACGCATCGCCGTCTTCAGCCGGCCGGCCAGCAGGGCCGCGCGGTGTTCGAGGCGGTCGAGCAGGCGCGCGTCGAGGCGATCGGCGCGCGGCGCATGGACGGCGTCGCCAAGAATATCACCGCCATGCTGGACGAGAAATTCCACCGCGGGAAATTCGAGGAGATCACCGAGCGCGCCGACGCGCCGATCGAGGACGCGCTGGCGCTCATGGTGCGCGAACGGCTGACCGGCCTGGCGCCGCCGGCGGCGGCCAAGAAGCTGGTCGATCTCTGGCGTCCGCTGATCGAGGACCGCGCCGGGCGCGATCTCGACCGGTTGGAATCGGTGGTCGAGGACCAGAAGCAATTTGGCGACGCGGTGCACGATCTGCTCGACGCGCTCGAAATGGGCGACGACCGCAGCCGCGATTCCGAAGAGGAAGACGAGGACGGCGAGGAGGACCGCCGCAAGCAGGATGCCGGCGAGGACGGCGAGGCCGAAGATAGCGACGAGATGAACCGCATGAGCACGGAGGACACCCAGGTGTCCGCCGAGGACATGCCCGATAGCGCCTCCGAATCGGCCGATGCGCCGACCGCCGACATGGCCGACGACACCGACATGGGCGACGCCGAAACGCCGGGCGAGCCGCAGCGGCCGCGCCAGTTCGGCGACAACCAGCCGCGCGGTCCGGACTACCGCGCCTTCACCATGAGGTTCGACGAGACCATTCCGGCCGAGGAGCTGTGCGAGCCGGAGGAACTGGACCGGCTGCGCGGCTATCTCGACAAGCAGCTCTCCAATCTGCAGGGCGTCGTCGCCCGCCTCGCCAATCGTCTGCAACGCCGGCTGATGGCGCAGCAGAACCGCTCGTGGGAATTCGATCTCGAGGAGGGCCTGCTCGACCCGGCCCGGCTGTCGCGCATCGTGATCGATCCCATGCATGCGCTGTCGTTCAAGGCCGAGAAGGAGATGCAGTTCCGCGACACCGTGGTGACGCTGTTGCTCGACAATTCGGGCTCCATGCGCGGCCGCCCGATCACGGTCGCCGCCGCCTGCGCCGACATCCTGGCGCGCACGCTCGAGCGCTGCGGCGTCAAG
Source organism: Hyphomicrobiales bacterium (assembly GCA_003152455.1). Classification (GTDB taxonomy): domain Bacteria; phylum Pseudomonadota; class Alphaproteobacteria; order Rhizobiales; family Xanthobacteraceae; genus Pseudolabrys. The sequence goes on along the minus strand of PMAF01000306.1, from coordinate 66,786 downwards.
GTCGAGATCCTCGGCTTCACCACGCGCGCCTGGAAGGGCGGCCAGTCGCGCGAGCAATGGCTCACCGCCGGCAAGCCGGCCAATCCCGGCCGGCTCAACGACCTGCGCCACATCATCTACAAGTCGGCCGACGCGCCCTGGCGGCGCGCGCGCAAGAATCTCGGCCTGATGATGCGCGAGGGCCTGCTCAAGGAAAATATCGACGGCGAGGCGCTCGACTGGGCGCATAAGCGGCTGCTGGCGCGCACCGAGCAGCGCAAGATCCTGATGATGATCTCCGACGGCGCGCCGGTCGACGATTCCACGCTGTCGGTCAACGCCGGCAACTATCTCGAGCGCCATCTGCGCTGGGTGATCGAGGAGATCGAAACCCGCTCGCCGGTCGAGCTGATTGCCATCGGCATCGGCCACGACGTGACGCGTTACTACCGCCGCGCCGTCACCATCGTCGACGCCGAGGAACTCGGCGGCGCCATGACCGAGAAGCTCGCCGAGTTGTTCGAGGAACACGCTGCCGACGATCGCGCGCCCCGGCCCGTGCGGCGGAGACGGGTGGCGTGATCGCCGCGTGGCCGCGCCGCCGTTGGCTCATCGCCGGCATCGCGGTGGCGGCGCTGCTTGCCGCGGTCGGGTCGTATTCTCTCGCGGGCTCGCCCCGCACCAGCCCGGCGCTCACCCGCATTACCGTGCGCGCGACGCCGATCCCTTCGTTCGACAACCGCGATCCGTCGCGGGTTCGCTTCGGCGAAATGGAATTCCGCGGCGGCCTCGCGCTGACGTCCGATTACGAGCCGTTCGGCGGCATTTCCGCGCTCCACATGGAGCCCGACGGCAGCCACTTCCTGGCCTTGAGCGACAAGGGCTCCTGGCTGCGCACGCGCATCGTCTACGAAAACGGCAAGCCCGCCGGCATCGCCGACGCCGAGATGGCGCCGATGCTCGCGCCGGACGGTCGGCTGCTGGCCGCGCGCGGCTGGTACGACACCGAGTCGCTCGCGGAAGCCGATGGCGCGCTCTATGTCGGCATCGAGTGGGTCGAGAAGATCGTGCGCTTCGATTACGCCCGCGACGGCCTCGGCGCGCGCGGCCAACCGATCGAGGTGCCGGCCGATTTCAAGACCTTCACCTACAACAAGAGCCTGGAATGCCTGGCGGCGCCGCCGAAGGGCTCGCCGCTCGCCGGCACGCTGATCGTCGTCACCGAGCACAGCCTCGACGCGCAGGGTAATCACCGCTCCTATTTGCTCAACGGCGGTCAGGCCGCGCGCTTTTCGGTCAAGCGCAGCGGCGGCTTCGATGTCAGCGACTGCGCAATTCTGCCGCCGGCTGATTTGCTGCTGCTCGAGCGCAGCTATTCGCCGGTGCGCGGCGTCGCCATGCGCATCCGCCGCATTCCGCTTGGCCTCATCAAGCCGGGCGCGCTGGTCGACGGCGCGCCGCTGATCGAGGCCGACTTGGCCTATCAGATCGACAACATGGAAGGCATCGGGCTGCATCGCAACGCCACCGGCGAAACCATCGTCACGCTGATATCGGACGACAATTTTTCCGTGCTTCAGCGTAATCTGCTGCTGCAATTCGCACTGGTGGGGGAGTAAATCTTGCGAGGCAGATTCGGCGCGCTCCCTCTCCCCGTCGGGGAGAGGGATGGGGTGAGGGGGGTCTAGGACTCTCGATATAGCGTAACCCCTCACCCGGATCGCTTCGCGATCCGACCTCTCCCAACGGGAGAGGTGAAAACAGCGGCCAAGCCAAAAAAAGAAAACGCCGCCCTGCGGCGGCGTCCGGCTTATTCGCGATAAAAAGTTCAGCTCGCCGCTGCCGCCTTCTTCTTCACGATCGCGCGCTTGAGCTCGAGCATCTTGGGGGCCAGCTCGCCGTCCTTGGCCTTCAGCAGGAAGGCGTCGAGCCCGCCGCGATGGTCGACGGTCCGCAGCGCGTTGGCCGACACCCGCACCCGCACTTTGCGCTGCAGCGAATCCGACGTCAGCGTGACGTTGCGCAGGTTCGGCATGAACCGCCGCTTGGTCTTGATATTGGAGTGGCTCACCTTGTGCCCGGATAGCGGCCCCTTGCCGGTCAGATCGCAACGCCATGCCATGGCTCATCCCTCGTAAAACGCCCGGCGCACAGCCGCGCCGGTCAGGTCATTCATCGTGGAAAGACCGCGGACGTATAGAGAGGGGGGCTTGGCCCGTCAAGACAAGGGTTTTGGCGGCTTTTCAGCCGCCGTCAAAGGCTTGCCGGGTGGCACCCTGGGTAATCAAACATTCGACTTATTCGACGCCGACTTAAAGAAACGGCGGCGCCCGGGCGAATTCGCCGCTTCCCATGAGGCAAGGGGGAACCGTCCCCGCCTCTTGCGTACCGGCCGCAACCGCCGGGTATAGTACCGCTGTCGTCCGGCACCCCGGCGGGACCACCGTCCGGCGGCGAAAGTGGATGAATGTCCGTGTTGGCCCTGCGCCGCTCGCTTCCTCTCGTCCCGATGCTGGCCGTCCTGCTGGCCGCCGCGGCGCCGTCGGCCGTCCGCGCGCAGGGCAAGCTTGAGGCGCACTACACGGCGACGATTGCCGGCATCCCGATCGGCAAGGGAACCTGGGCGATCGACATCACCGACAGCCATTATACGGCGTCGGCGAGCGGCGAGACCACAGGCCTGGTGCGCGCGTTTACCGGCGGCGAGGGCAACAGCCATGTAAATGGCACGCTGCAGGCCGGCCAGCCGGCGTCCTCGACCTATGCCTCGACCATCGCCTCCAGCCACAAGACCGATGTGGTCCAGCTGACCGTCGCCAATGGCGTCGTCACGGATTTCCGGCTCGATCCGCCGCTCGAAACCGAGCCGGACCGCGTGCCGATCACCGATGCCAGCCGCAAAGGCATTCTCGACCCGATGACCGCGTCGCTGATGCGCACGCCGGGCACCGGCACTCCGCTGTCGCCGGAAGCCTGCCAGCGCACGCTGGCGATCTTCGACGGACGGCTGCGCTACGACCTGCAATTCGCCTACAAGCGCATGGACCACGTGAAGGCCGGAAAAGGCTATACCGGCCCGGTGGTGGTCTGCGCGGTCTATTTCTCGCCGGTCGCCGGCTACATCCCCTCGCGCGCGGCGATCCGCTACATTGCCAAACTGCGCGACATGGAAGTCTGGCTGGCGCCGATCGCCGGCACGCGCGTGCTGGTGCCGTTCCGCGCGCAGGGACCGACGCCGATCGGCCGCATGGTGATGGAAGCCACCCAATTCGTCTCGGTGCCGGTCCCGACCCACGCGTCCGCCAACGGGACGAAGACGCAATGAGCTTTTCGCCGCCGTCCCGGCGGATTCAGCCTTGACTCTTTTGCCGGATCGATTCTCGCCCCGCGTTAACGTTTAGAGGCCGCTAACAGCCCTTGAATCCGCCTAAGGCTACTCGATCTTGTAGGCATCAGGCCCCGGCTTGCCAGATGTCGCCGTGAACGAACCCGCATAGGCCCCGAGTCAGTGATTCGGGCGCGGTTCGTTCCAGACTCGTTCTAATGATTAACCACGGCCTTGTTTGTCGTCGCATTGTGATACAGGAAGCCTTTGGTAGGCCGGCAAAAAGCATGATCCCGACGAGTGAAAACCGGCTTCCGGACAAGATCGTGCGCCCTCAAAAAGACCCCGCCGCCAGTTTGGACGCGTAATGGCCATCTCCTTTTCCCCGCAGCCCAACCGTTCCGCGCGTGCCCGCGGCGCCGGCGTCACCGCCGTTCTCGGCCCCACCAACACCGGCAAGACCCATCTCGCGATCGAGCGGATGCTGGCGCATTCGAGCGGCATGATCGGGCTGCCGCTGCGCCTGCTGGCGCGCGAGGTCTACAACAAGGTGGCCGATCGCGTCGGCGCGGACGCGGTGGCGCTGATTACCGGCGAGGAGAAGATCAAGCCGCCGAAAGCGCGCTTCTGGGTTTCCACCGTCGAAGCCATGCCGCGCGACCTCGACGTGGCGTTCCTGGCGATCGACGAGGTTCAGCTCGGCGCCGATTTCGAGCGCGGCCACGTGTTCACCGACCGTATGTTGAACATGCGCGCGCGCGAGGAGACGCTGGTGCTGGGCGCCGCGACCGTGCGTCCGATGGTGGAACGCCTGCTGCCCGGCGCGCACATCGTCAGCCGGCCGCGGCTGTCGATGCTCACTTTTTCCGGCGAGAAGAAGTTGACCCGGCTGCCGCCGCGCTCGGCCATCGTCGCGTTCTCGGCGGAGGAGGTTTACGCCATCGCCGAGTTGATCCGCCGCCAGCGCGGCGGCGCCGCGGTGGTGCTGGGCGCGCTGTCACCCCGCACAAGAAACGCGCAGGTCGCGCTTTATCAGTCCGGCGATGTGGATTACCTNNCGTAAATTCGACGGTTACCAGTTTCGCAAGCTCAATCCCGCCGAACTGGCGCAGATCGCCGGCCGGGCCGGCAGGGCCACCCGCGACGGCACGTTCGGTACCACCGGCCGCTGCGATCCGTTCGAGCCGGAGCTGGTGCAGGCGCTCGAGAGCCACACCTTCGAGCCGATCCGCATGCTGCAATGGCGCAATTCGGATCTCGATTTCGCCTCGATCGGCGCCCTGCAGGCTTCGCTGGCGGCGTCGCCGACCGAGCCGGGGCTGACGCGGGCGCCGACCGCGGAAGACATTCTCGTTTTGGAACACGCCAGTCGTGATGAACACGTGCGCGCCATGGCGGTAAACCGGGCTGCGGTCGAACGGCTGTGGGATGCCTGCCAGGTGCCCGACTATCGCAAAATCGCGCCCGCCACCCATGCCGAACTGGTGGTGACCCTCTATGGATTCCTGATGCGAGAGGGTAACATCCCCACCGATTGGTTCGCTCAACAAGTGGCGCAAGCCGACCGGACCGATGGCGGCATCGACACCCTCTCCAACCGGATCGCGCATGTCAGGACCTGGACTTTCGTCGCCAACCGCCCGGATTGGCTCGCCGATCCGGAGCACTGGCAGAACGTCACGCGCGCGGTCGAAGACAAACTGTCGGATGCGCTGCACGAACGGCTGGCCGAACGCTTCGTGGACCGCCGCACCAGCGTATTGATGCGGCGGCTACGAGAGAACACGATGCTGGAAACCGAAATCGGAAAAACTGGCGAAGTCACCGTCGAGGGCCATGTCATCGGCCGCCTCGACGGCTTCATGTTCGCGCCCGACGCCTCGGCTTCGGCCGGCTCGGAAGCCAAGGCGCTCAACGCCGCCGCGCAGAAGGCGCTGGCGGGAGAGATTGAAACCCGCGCGACCAAGCTGTCGCAGGCCTCGAACGAGCACATCGTGCTGGCGAGCGACGGCGCCTTGCGTTGGACCGGCGACGTGGTCGGCAAGCTGATCCCGGGCGACGACGCGCTGCGCCCGCGCGTGCGCATCGTTTCCGACGAGCAACTGACCGGACCAGCGAAAGAGCTGGTGCAGACCCGGCTCGACCTCTGGCTCAAGACCCATATCGAGAAGCTGCTGGCGCCGCTGTTCTCGCTCACCGCCGCCGACGACGTCACCGGCATGGCGCGCGGCATCGCGTTCCAATTGGTGGAATCGCTCGGCGTGCTGGAACGCCAGAAGGTGGCCGAGGAGGTCAAGGGGCTCGACCAGCCGGCGCGCGCGACGTTGCGCAAATACGGCGTGCGCTTCGGCGCCTATCACATCTATCTGCCGCTGCTGCTCAAGCCCGCGCCGCGCGCGCTGGCGACGCAGCTTTGGGCGCTCAAGCACGAGAGCCCGGACGCCAAGGGCGTTTCCGAATTGCTTCATCTCGCCGCGTCGGGGCGTACCTCGATCCCGGTCGACAAGGAGACGCCGAAACAGCTCTACCGCACCGCCGGCTATCGCGTCGCCGGCGAGCGCGCGGTGCGCGTCGATATCCTGGAGCGGCTCGCCGACCTGATCCGCCCGGCGCTGTCCTGGCGCGAAACCTCGCCCGGTCCGAAACCGGACGGCGTGTTCGACGGCCGCGGCTTCACGGTCACCGGCGCGATGACCTCACTGACCGGCGCGTCCGGCGAAGACTTCGCCTCCATCCTGCGTTCGCTCGGCTATCGCCTGGACCGCCGCCCCAAGCCTGCCGATACAAAGCCTGCCGTAACGAAGCCTGCTGAGGCTGTGGCGGCGAGCGAGACCGTGCCTGCTGCCGAAAGCGCGGCGCCGCCGGTTGAAGCGGCTGGCGAGGCGACGACGCCGGTTGCCGATGCGCTTCCCGCGGTCGAGCCGCCGCAAATCGACCAGCCGCAAGTCGACCAGCCGCCGACCGAGGTCGCGGCGAGCGAGCCGGCAGAACAAAAAATGCCGGTTGCCGAAGTTTTGCCGCCGGCCGGAGAAGTTCGGAAAGAAGAACAGGTTGCTCCGGCGCTAACAGAGGGCAGTTCTGAAACCATCGCGCAGCAGAACAGCGAAGCTCCAGCAGTTCCGGCGGCTGCCGGCGAGCCGGCGATGATCGACGTCTGGCGTCCGGCCGGCCGCTTCGAGAAGCGCGGAAATCGTCCGCGCCGGCCCGCGCGTCCGCAAAAAGCGGCGGCGCAAGCGCCAACGCAATCGACCGAAGCCGTCGCCGCTATCCCCGCCGAAACGTCAGCCGCGCCGGCAACTTCGGAGACCGTGCAAACGCCGCCTTCGGAACGCAAAGATCGCGACCAGCGCCAGCAGCGCCACGAGCGCCAGCAGCGCATCGAACGCCAGGGGCAGCGGGTCGATCGCAAGGCCCGATCCGACCGCGGCGATCGTCCGCGCCGCGACAAAGGCGACCGCGTGGANNGCGGATCCCAATTCGCCCTTCGCCAAGCTCGCCGCGCTCAAGCAGCAGCTCGAGCAAAGCACCAAAGACTCCTAAGATTTGGACCGCCAGCGCATCGATAAATGGCTTTGGCACGCGCGCATGGTGCGCACGCGCAGCGCCGCCGCCGCTTTGGCCGAAGCCGGCTTCGTGCGGCTCAACGGCAAGCACGTGACCGCGCCGGGCCACCTGGTGCGCGTCGGCGACGTGGTGACGCTGGCGCTCGACCGTGCGGTCAAGGTGGTCCGGGTCGAGGGTTTTTGCGAAAAACGCGGGGACGCACCCGCCGCCCGCGCGATTTACCGCGATTTGACAACGGGTTCCGGGACGAGGGCCTGTATGCGGGCGGACGTTTCCGCGAAGGTCTCGGCCCGAATCGGCCGATAACGCTAATTCCGCCGTTCCAAGGGCATGCCTTGCGGTAAAACGACCATTACGTTAGGCAGCGCTGCTGATTTCGGCCCGGAGCCTTGAATGACCTACGTCGTCAACGAAAGCTGCATTAAGTGCAAACTCATGGATTGCGTGGAGGTGTGTCCGGTGGACTGCTTCTACGAAGGCGAAAACATGCTGGTCATCCATCCGGATGAATGCATCGATTGCGGCGTCTGCGAGCCGGAATGCCCGATCGAGGCGATCAAGCCGGATACCGAGCCGGGCCTCGAGAAGTGGCTCGAAATAAACGCCGAATATGCCAAAGTCTGGCCGAATATTACGGTCAAAAAGGACCCGCCGGCCGATTCCAAGGATTGGGAGGGCGTGCCGGACAAATTCAAGAAATTCTTCTCGGCCAATCCCGGAACCGGCGACTAAACGGCGTTTTGCCGTAAGCGGCCCCTATTCTGGCACCGGCGCGGCCGCCGAAACGGCGCCGCTATTAACCGATATGTCAAAATTGCAGGTCGATTACCGTGGAATTGCGGTTTTGCGACGCCATAAGGCTTTGATTTTGGCCAAAAATGTGCTATATGTACAAAATCCGATGAAGATCAAAAACGCCGCTACGGATGCGCTCCCTCTGTCGGGGGCCTTATTTTTCGCGGCTGCACCCAAGGGTCTTGAAAAGAGGGCGTGAATTCCACGCGTGAGCAGTGGCAGGAAAACCGCGTCAAAAAGCTAAGAAAGGTTCCCCCGGCATGAGCCGGAGACCTAAAAAGTCTGCCGAAGCGCGGCGGACCTCGCAAGCCTCACGCGGTGTCGTCCGCAATGGGGCTCCCGCAGCCAAATTGGCCGGCACCCGGAAGGGCGCCGGTGAAGGAGTTTTGCCCGGAATGCCCACCAACAAGAAGACTACTCAACGACAAGGTTTCAAGACCAACGAGTTCATCGTCTATCCGGCCCATGGGGTCGGCCAGATCCTGGCTATCGAGGAGCAGGAGATCGCGGGCGCCAAGCTCGAGCTGTTCGTCATCAATTTCATCAAGGACAAGATGACGTTGCGGGTTCCGACCGCCAAGATCGTGTCGGTCGGCATGCGCAAGCTGGCGGAAGCCCCGCTGGTCAAGCGCGCGCTCGACACCCTCAAGGGCCGCGCCCGCATCAAGCGCACTATGTGGTCGCGCCGGGCGCAGGAATACGAAGCCAAGATCAATTCCGGCGACATCGTCGCCATCGCCGAAGTGGTGCGCGACCTGTTCCGGTCGGACACCCAGCCGGAGCAGTCCTACTCCGAGCGGCAGCTTTACGAAGCCGCCCTCGACCGGTTGTCGCGCGAGATCGCGGCGGTGCAGAAAATCACCGAGACCGAAGCGATCAAGGAAATCGAGGGCGCGCTGGCCAAGGGCCCTAGGCGTGGGCCGAAGCCCGCCGACGAGGCGGACGCAGAACCCGCCACAGAGGAAGAGGCGGCCTAACGGCCTGTTCCATCGCGGCGCATACGAATAGAAAAAGCCCGGCAGCGATGCCGGGCTTTTTGCTGCGTCTCAGTTGGCGGCCACTGCGATTTGCCCGCTTCGTTCTTCGGGCTACAATGCCTGCAATAACGCCAGCTGAGATTTCAGGGAGTAAACGATGACCGCCATTCGCGGCTATGTAGCGCCCACGACGGAGACCGGTGCGCTCGGCGTGCATTCGCTCGACCAGTTCGTGCTGGCGGTTCCCGACGCCAATATCGCGCAGGAATTCTACGGCAATTTCGGTCTCGACATCGTGCGCGACGGCAACACGCTGGCGATCAAGACCTTCGGCGACGAACACCGCTGGGGTTCGGTGGTGGAGGGTAAGACCAAGGCGCTGCATCATCTCTCGTTCGGCTGCTACGCCGACGATCTGCCGCGGCTGAAAGCGCACATCGAAGGCAGCGGCGTCAAGTTGATCGATCCTCCGCCTGGCTTCGAGAGCAACGGCTTCTGGTTCCGCAATCACGAAAACGTCCTGATCGAGGTGAAGGTCGGGCCCAAGGTGTCGCCCAGTCAAAAGGCGGAAAGCCAACGGACGAGCGCACCGGCCGGCACCGCCGGCGCCGCCATCCGCGCCAATTGGCCGCCGGTGCGCCCGCGGCGGTTGTCGCATGTCCTGACCTTCACCGCCGATGTTGATGCCTCAATAAAATTCTATGAGCGAACGCTCGGTCTAAGACTATCGGATCGCGCCTCCGACCTGGTGGCGTTCATGCACGGCATCCACGGCAGCGACCATCATCTACTGGCGCTGGTGAAATCGAACGCGCCGGGCTTCCACCATTGCAGCTGGGACGTGGCCAGCGTCAACGACATCGGTCTCGGCGCCACGCGCATGCACGACAAGGGCTGGACCAAGGGCTGGGGCCTCGGCCGCCACGTGCTCGGCTCGAACTATTTCCACTATGTGCGCGATCCGTGGGGCAGCTTCGCGGAATATTCCTGCGATATCGATTACATCCCGAAAGAACAGCTTTGGCCTTCCGCCGACCACAAGCCGGAGGATTCGTTTTATTTGTGGGGTCCGGATGTGCCGCCCGAATTCACCATCAATTACGAAGGCGGCGAAACCTAACTGTCATTTCGGGGCGCGGCCAAAGGCCGCGAACCCGGAATCCANNCGTCCCGGAATGACCCGAAAATCAATCCACCACGATCTTCACTTTCGTGCCCGGCTTCACCCCGTCATGCGGCCCGAGGCCGTTGAGAATACGGAAATGGTCGAGCGCATGATCGGTGAGCGCCATGCGGCGCGCCAGCGATTGCACCGTGTCGTTGGCACCGACGGTGACGATCTTTAGGCGCAACGGGTGGACCTGCTGGCTTTCCTGCAGGCTCATGCGGCGGAAGGTTTCAATCGAATCACGGAACGAGCGGTCGACCTGCGCGGTCCGGTTCTTGGCCGCGAAGATGAAGCGATAGACGTCGCTGCCGAAACGCACGGCGAACAGCCGGAACGACCATTGGTCGCCGGCGGCGGTCGCGGTCGCCGCCGGGAAGCCATTGACGGTGAACTCCTCGACGCTGGCCGGGTCGACCTTTTCCATCCAGCCGGATTTCAAATAATCGGGCAGCGACTGCTCGGCCGGCACGCTGACCACGTCGAGCCGCATCGCTTCATCGCCGCCTTTGAGGCCGAGCACGGCCTGCGCAGTATTGTCGAGCGAAAATCCCGGCGGCGCCAGGAAGGTGAAGCCGAGCTTGGGATGCAGGAAGCGGCGGCCGCGCGCGAAGCCTTCGCTCGGATCCTCGCCATAGGCCAAGCCGTCGAGATCGCCGAGATATTCGTTACGGTCGCGTTCGCCCGCGCGGGGCCCGCTGAACTGGCGCGCGTTGGCGAGCGCATTCTTGATTCGCTCGGGCGTCGCCGGATGGGTGGTGAGAAAGTCCGGTGCGCGCGCTTCGCTGCCGCCGGTCGCCTTGAGATCGGCGGTGCGCTGCATGTCGGCGAGGAAGCGCGAGGCGCCGAACGGATCGAAGCCGGCGCGTGCCGAAATGCCAACGCCGATGCCGTCGGCCTCGAACTCCTGCGCGCGCGAGAAGGCCGCCAGCGTGAGTTTCGACTTGGCGAGCGCCAGTGCGCCCATCTGCGGATCGCTGAGCACATCGCTGACCACATGGCTGATGAGGGCGGCCTGCCGCGCCTGATCTTCGCGGATCGCCGCATGGTGCGCGATCACGTGGCCCATTTCATGCGCCAGCACCGAGGCAAGCTCGGCCTTGTCGTTGGCGAGCGCGATCAGGCCGCGCGTGACGTAAAGGTGGCCGTTCGGCAGCGAGAAGGCGTTGATGACCGGCGAGTTGAGAATCGTCACCTTGTATTTCAGGTTCGGCCGCTCCGAGGCCGCCACCAGCCGATCCACGGTTTTTTCGACCGTTGCTTGCAGCTTGGCGTTCTCGTAGATGCCGCCATAGGAAGCGAGGATACGCAGGTGCTCGTGTTGCTCGGCGGTCTGCAGCTCGGTCTGCGCGGCGACCTGCGGCACCTGCAGCGAAACCTGCTTGTTGTCCGGCATGCTGGTGCAGCCAGCCAACAGCGCGGCGAGCGTTATGCCGCGCAGCCGCGTCGCCGTTGTCCCTATCGCAGCCATCGCTGCATTGCCCCAGTTGCCTCAATCCGCGAATTCGATCTGCTCGGGCGTCTCGGCGGAAATGATCGGGCCGCCGCGCTGCTCGATCCATCCGCGCACGCGAATGCGGCGGCCTTCGAGTTTCTTCGGCTCGACACCGGCCGTGGCAAAGGCGCGGCCCATGCGCCGGAAAATGGTCATAGTGAAATCTCGCGTCCAGCGTCGCCCGAAGTTCACATATATATATTGTGGCTCCGCTCTCGTGAACCGACAAGACCTTGCCTTCCACCAGCGCGAACTCGCCCCGCATCGCTTGTAGCCGGGTGAGATTTTCCGCCGACAAAGGGGCGAAATTGGGATCGGCCCAGAGCCCGCGGCCGGCTGCCCGCGCCGCCTTTTCGGCGCTTAGAAGTCCCTCGGCGCAGGCCTTGTCGTCAACCCGCGCCGACACCCGCGCTTGGCCTTGCTCCAGCATGGCCTGCTGCACGGACGTCGCAGCGTCGCCAAGGAAGGCAAAGGCGACCAGGCGTCCGTAGCGATCCTGCCCAGGCCCGAGCCGTTCAAGCCGCAGCGGATGCCCGGCGACCAAAGCCTGCAATGCGGCGCGGCTGTCGCCGATGACTTCGATGGCGGCGAGCCGCAGTTCGCGGCCGTCGGCGAGCAGCAGCGTGCGGCCGTCGCGCACGGCGGCGACGCTGGCGGTGCCGATTGTCGTGAGCTTGCAGGTTTCCTGCGCTGCCGCATCGCACACAAAGAGCGCGCCGACGGTGGCGGCGATTAAAAGATTACGGCGCGGTCGGCGTTTCATGATGGCGGCCGGTTGCCGGAAGTCGCTACAATGCCGGACCAGCATAGCCGTCATTGCGACCATCGGGCGAGGGGATCAATGCCAACGCGCCGCCCATCGCCAAATCGCCGGATGTTCCTGCGGTCCGCCGTCGCCGCCGGCCTATTGATCGCGACCGGCGCGCGCGGCCAAACCGCGTGGCCCGATCGCGCGGTGAAGATCATCGTGCCTTATCCGGCCGGCGGCTCGACCGACGTNNGGCGGCAATATCGGCATCGCCACCATCACCGGCAGCGCGCCGGACGGCTACACCATCGGCGCCGCCACCATCGGCCATTTCGCGATCAACCAGTTCCTCTACAAGAGCATGCCGTACGACCCCGAGCACGACATGATCCCGGCGACGCTGACCTGGGAATTGCCCAACGTCTTCGTGGTCGCCAGCGATCACGTGCCGGCGAAGTCGGTGGCCGAGTTCATCGCCTGGGCGAAGCAGAAGGGACATGTCAGCTTCGGCAGTCCCGGCGTCGGCACCTCGCCGCACCTTTCAGGCGTGTTGTTCGCCAAACGCGCCGGGCTCGATGCCGTCCATGTGCCGTTCCGCGGCGCGGCGCAGACCATCCCCGCCATGCTGTCGGGCGCGGTGGATTTCGCGATCGACAACCTCGCCTCTTATATCTCGCTCATTCAATCCGGGAAGATGCGCGCTTTGGCGGTGACCTCGGCCAAGCGCTGGCCGACCTTTCCGGATGTGCCGACTATGGTGGAGGCGGGCGTGAAGGATTTTGTCGTCACCTCGTGGGCGGCTTTCGTGCTGCCGGCCGCTACGCCGCGCCCGATCGTCGACAAGCTGTCCGGTGCGATGAAACAGATCGCGGCCGACGTAGGGATGCAGAAGCGGTTCCTGGTGGCCGGCGCGCGCATTCTTTCCAGCACGCCGGAGGAGGCCATCGCGTTCGCCGCAACGGAGCGGGCGATGTGGAAGGGCGTGGTTGAGCTGTCGGGGCTGAAGCCGCAGTAGCGGGTGCGAACCGCGCCCGCTTGTGCTATGTCGCGCCGAACGGTCCCGTAGCTCAGCAGGATAGAGCAGCGGTTTCCTAAACCGAAGGTCGGAGGTTCGACTCCTCTCGGGACCGCCAGTCATTTTTCCGGAAATTCATGCGATTGTCTGGATCGCACCCTTGGCGGTGATTGCGCGGCGTCTGTCGCGCCTGTTCAGCCGGCGCCGGCTCCCGGCCCGGGTGGCGTTCGACGCGCGTCGCGCTGCGCCTTGCGATTGACGCTGCCGGCGTCCGTGACGCCCACATAAGTTTCCAACAGCGCGCGGTCGGCCTTGAGCGCCGCGCTGTCGCCCTGATAAACGATACTGCCGCGCTCGATGATGATCGCCTGATCCGTCACGCTTAGAATCTTTTGCGCGTTCTGTTCCACCAGGATCGCCGAAAGACCTTCCTCGCGGATGATCCTGCGCAAGGCGGCCAGCAATTCCGTGATGAGGATCGGCGCCAGCCCTTCGAGCGGTTCATCGAGCAATATGATGCGCGGGTTGAGAATGAGGGCGCGCCCGATCGCCAGCATCTGCTGCTCGCCGCCGGAAAGCTGGTTGCCAAGGTTGCGCCGGCGCTCGGCGAGGCGCGGAAACATCGTATAGACCTTGGCGAGCGTCCACGGTCCCGGCCGCGCGACCGCGGTCATATTTTCTTCCACCGTCAAAGAGCGGAAAATATTGCGCTCCTGCGGCACCCAGCCGATGCCGGCATGCGCGCGTTGGTCCGGGCGCAGGCCGGTGATATCGCGGCCGTCGAGGCTGATGGTGCCGCTGATGTGACGGGTGACGCCGATAATCGAATTCACGAGCGTGGTTTTGCCCATGCCGTTGCGGCCGAGCAGCGCCAGCGCATGGCCTTCGGCGAATTTGAAGCTGACGTCGCTCAGCACGACCGCTTCGCCATAGCCGGCAGTCAGCCCCTGGATATTCAAAAGATCAGGCATCGGCCACCTCCTCGCCGAGATAGACGGCCTTGACGCGAGGATCGCGGGCGACCTCCTCGGGGCTGCCTTCGACGAACAGCGCGCCGTTGACGAGCACGGAAATACGGTCGGCGAACGAAAATACGATGTCCATGTCGTGTTCGATCAGCAGCACGGTGACGTCGGCGGGCAACGCCGCGACGGCGGCCAGAATTTCGTGCCGCTCATCCTCGGGAACGCCGGCCGCCGGCTCATCGAGCAGCAGCACGCGCGGACGGCAGGCGATCGCGAGAGCGATTTCCAGGAGACGTTGCTTGCCGTAGGGCAGCACCGCGGTACGCTTGTCGATGACGTCGGCGAGATGAAAACGCTCCAGGATTTCGACCACTTCCGCCACGAGATCGGGCCGGCTGCCGACGATCCGCCACCAATCGAGGCCTTGCCCGCGCCGCTCGGATACCGCCAGCCCGATGGTCTCGAGCGGCGTCAGGTCGTTGAACAACTGATTGATCTGGAAGGTACGCACGATTCCAAGCCGCACCCGTTCATGGGTCGAAAGGCTGGTGATGTCTTCACCGTCGAGCAGGATGCGGCCGCCGGTCGGCCGCTGCACGCCGGTGAGCAGATTGATCAGCGTGGTCTTGCCGGCGCCGTTCGGCCCGATCAAGGCGTGCCGGGCTCCCTTCGCAATCTGCAATGAAACATTGTTGGACGCGACGATGCCGCTGAACCGCTTCACCAGATTGATCGTTTCGAGTGCCACAGCCATCGTCAGCGCCTTTCGCTGGACGAGGCGGCCACGTGGCGCGCCAAAGCCCGCCAATTCAGGTGCGAGGCGATGCGACGAAAGGGTGCCGTCCACGACGTGATGCGGTCGCGGCCGACCATTACGATCACCACCAGCACGAGGCCGATCCAAAACGGCCAGTATTGCGGGGTCAGCGCCGACAGATAGTCCTGCATGAATTTGAAGATGATCGCGCCGATCAAGCCGCCATAGAGGTAGCCGGCGCCACCGATGATCAGCACCAGCAGGAGATCGGCCGAACGGTCGAACGAGAACACTTCGAGCGACGCGAAAGACGTCGTCTGCGCCAGCAGTGCGCCGGCGATGCCGGCAAAGCCGGCGGCAACAGTGTAGATTGCGATCAGGCGGCCGTCGACCGAGATACCGATCGCCGAGGCGCGCAATGGATTGCCTTTCACCGATAGGAGCGAAAGCCCGAACGGTGAATTCACCAGGCGGCGCGCGATCAGGAACAGGATGAACAGCACGATCAGGCTATAGGCGTAGCCGGTGTGGCCGAACATATCGAACCGGAACATGCCGAGTACCGGCTTGATGCTGACGCCCTGCAGCCCGTCGGCGCCGCCGGTCAGCCAGCCCAGTCTGTTGGCCAGTTCGCGCAGCAAGAGCGCCACGCCGAGCGTCACCATCAGCCGCGTCAGATCGGAGCCGCGTAATACGAGGAAGCTGGTGACGAAACCGAGCGCCATCGCGGCAAGGCCGGCAACCAGCAATGCCAGCACTGGCTCGTTGATGATCTCGTATTTGGCGAGAAGTGCAGCGGTGTAGGCGCCCAAGCCGAAAAAGGCGGCATGCCCGAGCGAGATGATGCCGGCGTAGCCGAGGATCAGATCGAGCGAAAGCGCGAACAGGCCGAGCCAGGCGATTTCGGTGAGGATGAGATGGCGGTCCGGGAAAAGCCAGATCGCGGCAAAGGCGACAATCCAAAACCCGACTTCGAGCGGCTGCCAGCGGGCGCGGGCAGCCAGCCACTCGGTGGCGACGCGGATGGCAATGGGGGGCGGAAGCATTACCGGCGTCTCATCGCGACGCGGCGCGGGAGAACAATCCCTGCGGCCGCCAGATCAGGACGACGATCATGATGGTGTAGATGACGAAGGAGCCGAGCGTCGGCACGTAATACTTGCCGGCGACGTCGCCGATGCCGAGCAGGAGCGAGGCGAGAAACGGGCCTGTGATGCTCGATGTGCCGCCGACTGTGACGACGATCAGAAAGTAGATCATGAACTTGAGCGGGAAGGTCGGGTCGAGGCCCAGTATCTCGGCGCCGAGCGCGCCGCCGAGACCGGCAAGACCCGATCCGAAGGCGAAGGTGAGGGCGAAAACCCAATTGACGTTGATACCGAGCCCGCGCGCCACCCGGCTGTCGTCGACCGCGGCGCGCAGACGGCTGCCGAAGCGCGTGTTGGCGAGGATGAATTGCAGCGCGACCGTCAACAGCCCGCAAATGACGATGATGAGCAGCCGGTAGCGGCCGATGCCGATTCCATAGATCTCGAACTGACCTTGCAAGAACTTGGGAATCTGCACAAAAATCTGACCGGAGCCCATGACATAGTCGGCCGCGGCCACCGACATGAAGACCAGCCCGATGCTGAACAGTACCTGGTCGAGGTGGGGCTTCTTGTAGACATGGACATAGAGCGCGCGCTCGAACACGAAGCCGATAACGGCGCTCGCCAGGAAAGCAATCGGCAAGGAGGCGAAGAAAGGAACCCCGAGGCGATTGACCAGGATGACGGTGACGTAGCCGCCCGCCATGGCGAAGGAGCCGTGGGCGAGATTGATAAAATTCATCAACCCTAGCGTTACCGCGAGCCCGGATGCGAGCACGAACAGCAGCATGCCGTAGGCAATTCCATCGAACAGAATCGTTAGCATGTTAGCGCCGCGATATCGGCTCGCCTCCGGAAAAACGTGCGCGAGCGCACGATGACATATCAGGCATTTCCGATCGATGACCTGATTTTTGATAAGAAGAGCGCGCGGCGGCGTTTCGGCCGCCGCGCGCAATAGGCCGGTCAGACTATTTCTTCATCGCCGCTTTCACTGGATCCTTGACGTCTTTGAAGGTCTCGAACTCGACGTTGTAGAGCTGGCCGTTCTTCTTCTCGACCTTGCGGATGTAGATGTTCTGGATGATGTCGCGCGTATCGGGATCGATCGAGATCGGCCCGCGCGGACTTTCCCATTTCATCCCCTTCATGGCGGCGATAAGCGAATCGCCGTCGGCCTTGCCGCCGGTCTTCTTCAGCGCCGAGTAGATGAGGTTCATGCCGTCATAACCGCCGACCGACATGAAGCCCGGGCGGAAGTGGTTGGCCTTCTCGAAAGCCGCGACATAGGCTTTGTTCATCGCCGAATTGTGGTCGGCGGAGTAGAAATGCGCGGTCACGGTCCCGATCGCCGCGTCGCCCATTCCCGGCAAAAGATCGTCGTCGGTCACGTCGCCCGGCCCGATCAACTTGATGCCGGCCTTGTCCAGGCCGCGCTCGGCGAATTGCTTCATGAAGGAGCCGCCCTGACCGGACGGAACGAAGATGAAGATGGCATCCGGTTTGGCGTCGGCGGCGCGTTGCAGGAACGGCGAGAAGTCCGGATTTGCCAGCGGCACCCGGATCGCTTCGGCTACCGTGCCGCCGGCCGCCTTGAAGCGCTCGGTGAAGGATTTCTCCGCGTCGAAGCCAGGCGCGTAATCGGAGACGATGGTGACGACCTTCTTGATCTTATTCTTCGCGGCCCAGTCGGCGATGATGACGCATGACTGCGGCACGGTGAAGCTGGTGCGCACGATGTAGGGCGACTTCTCGGTGATGATCGAGGTGCCCGCCGCCATGACGACTTCAACCACCTTCGCTTCGGTAGCGAGCGGAGCCACGACAAGCGCGGCCGGCGTGATCTCGAAGCCGGCGATGACGTTGACCTTGTCGTTGACGATCAATTCCTGCGCCAGCCGTTTGGTATTGTCGGGCACGCTGCCGGAATCGCGGAGAATGACCTGGATCTTTTTGCCGGCGACCATATCGCCGTGCTCTTTCATGTAGAGATCGACGCCGGCCTTGACCTGCTTGCCGGTCGAAGCTTGTTGCCCTGTCATGGATATGATGAGGCCAATCTTGACGGTGTCTTGCGCGAACGCGCCGCCGGCGGCGAATGTGCCGATGGCGAGCGCCGCAATCGCGCCGGTCGTGTATTTGAACATCATTGGGTTTCCCTCCGCTTCCTCGGTTTCGTTTTTTTGATTGCGCCGCCTTTTTTCTTGGCTGCAACCAGGCACTGAATAATGGCCAGTACAATATCTTAGTAAGTAGATTTGCCGGAGTCACCTGTCGCGATTGAGCCAATCGGGCTCGCCGGTTCGGCGTTCATGAGCGGTCCGTGACGGCACTAGACCGCTTCCGGGGCGCTCCTTGCCTTGATTGAAATCAAGCGAAAGCACCATGAAATGGGGCTATCATGCACGTTGGCGCGAGCGTGTTTCGCAACTCCCCGACCCAGGCCCTGCAATAAAGTGCAGCCATGAACGTTTACCAGTCTAGTTGGATATCCAACGATTCTGCCACGGCGGTGCTCAAAAGCGTCTGCCGCAGCTGCCACGGCGGCTGCGGCGTCTTGCTGCATGTGCGGGATGGCGTGCTGCTGAAGGTCGAGGGCGACCGGGAGTCGCCGCTCAATCATGGCCGGCTGTGTCCGATCGGGACGGTGACGACCGACCTGGTCTACCACCCGGGCCGGCTGAAATATCCGCTGCGGCGCAAGGGCAAACGCCAGTCCGGCGAGTGGCAGCGTATCTCCTGGGACGACGCGCTCGACGAGATTTCACAGCGTCTGCTTGCCATTCGAGACCGGCACGGACCGGAGGCCATCGCGCTTGGAACCGGCACCGGCCGCCATCATATTCGCTGGGTGTCGCGTTTCGGTCATGCGCTCGGCACTCCCAACTGGTGTGAGCCGGGTTTCGCCCAATGTTTCCACCCGCGCGTTAATGCCTCGATTCTGACCTTCGGCGATTTCCCGGTCAGCGATTACACCGGCGACGTTCCGCCGGCTTGCATTCTCTTTTGGGGTCACAACCCGGTGCTGTCGGGGCCGGACGGCGAAACGCGCTTCAATGTGATGGAGGCGCTCGCGCACAATCCACGGACCATCGTGGTCGATCCGCGACGCACGGCGCTCGCCGAAAAGGCGGACCTCTGGCTGCAGATCAGGCCGGGCGCCGACGATGCGCTCGCGCTTGCGATGTTGAATGTGATCATCGGCGAAAAACTTTACGACGAGCCGTTCGTCATGCAGTGGACGCACGGCTTTGCCGAACTCGCCGCGCATGTACAGAAATTCACACCGGAATGGGCCGAGCCGATCACCTGGATCGCCGCCGACCGGATCCGCGCCGCCGCGCGCCTGTTCGCCGGTACCAAGCCGGCCTTGCTGGACTGGGGCTGCGCCATCGAGCACACGCCGAAATGCATCCAGACCGTGCGCGCCGTCTCCATGCTGCCGGCGCTCACCGGCAACATCGACGTGCCGGGCGGCTGGGTGTTCGGCATGCACGGCCTCGGCCGCTTCCCGAGCCTGATCGAGAATCTCACGCCCGAAATGAATGCCAAGCGGCTCGGCGCCGACCGCTTCAAGCTGCTGGGCGGAGAGGGCGCCGATTTGCCGGCCGCCCATATTCCGACGCTGCTGCGGGCGATGCGCGACGGCGAGCCCTATCCGGTGAAGGCGTTCCTGGTATTCGGCAACAACACGCTCACCACTTATGCCAACACGTCCGACGTCTATGACGCGCTGATGAAGCTCGATTTCATGGTCTGCGCCGACCTGTTCATGACGCCGACCGCGGAGCTTGCCGATATCGTGCTGCCGGCGGCGTCATGGCCGGAGCTCGATCAGATCGTCGGCCTGCCGACGGTTGCGGCCAATGTCGTGCTGGCCCAGCAGAAAGCCGTGCAGATCGGCGAATGCAAATCGGACGAAGAGATGTTCGTTGCATTGGCGCGGCGGATGAAACTTCAGCTCTGCACCGAGCCGGTCAAGGACGTGCTCGACGCGCAGCTCGCCGCCGGCGGCCTCGGCATTACTTTCGACCAGCTCAAGCAAAAGGGGTTTGTCAAAATCCCGTTCAAGTACCGGAAATACCAGGACGGCGGCTTCAAGACGCCGACCGGCAAGATCGAACTCTACGCCACGCGTTTCGAACAGCTCGGCTATGCGCCGCTGCCCTCTTACGAAGAACCGCCGGAAAGCCCAATCAGCACCCCCGAGATTGCCGCGCACTACCCCCTGGTACTGACGACCGGCGGGCGGATTTCATTCTTCTTCAATTCGGAGCATCGCCAAATCGACAAGCTGCGCAAGGCGCACCGCGATCCGATCGCGGAAATCCACCCGGAAACGGCGGCGCGCTTCGGCATCGTCAATGGCGCTTGGATGTGGATCGAAACCAAGCGCGGCCGGATGCGGCAAAAGGCGAAACTCACCAAGGGAATCGACCCGCGGGTCGTCCATGTCGAGCACGGTTGGTGGTTTCCCGAGCAGCGTGGCCCGGAATACGGCGTGTGGACGTCGAATGCTAATCTCTTGACCGACAACAAGCCGCCATACGATCCGGCCATGGGGACCTATCAGCTGCGCGCGCTGCTCTGCCGCGTGGCGCCGGCGATCCTGCCCACAGTCGACACGAAAATAGTGGGCGTGTAAGAAAGTCACAGCACGGAGGAAACGCCCAATGCGCATCGACGCCTACACGCACTTTTTTCCGAAAAAATTCTTCGACACCATGCTCGAGGTTGCCGGGCAATACAAAGACATGGGCAAGCGCGTGCGCGCGATCCCCGCGCTGCACGACCTCGACGCGCGCAAAAAGATCATCGACACCCACAAGGACTACGCGCAGGTCATCGCCTATCCGCAGCCGCCGATCGAGAACATCGCCAAGAGCCCGCAGCAGATCGACGAGTTCATCCGCATCATCAATGACGGCTTTGCCGAATTGTGTGCCAAGGAGCGCGATCACTTTCCGGGCTGGATCGCGCAAATATCGCTCGACGCGCCGGACGCTGGTGTGGCCGAGGCCGAGCGCGCGATCAATGAGCTCGGCGCCCTTGGCGTGCAGATCTACACCAACGTCGCTGGCAAGCCGATCGACCGGCCGCAATACCTGCCGTTCTGGAAGAAGATGAACGAACTCGGCAAGCCGGTCTGGCTGCATCCGGCGCGCGGCGCCAACACGCCAGATTATTTCGACGAGAAGAAGTCGTTGTACGAAATCTGGTGGACCTTCGGCTGGTCGTACGAGACGGCGACCGCAATGGCGCGCCTGGTGTTCTCCAAGATCATGGACAACCACCCGAACCTCAAGATCATCACCCACCATTTCGCCGGCATCGTGCCGATGCTCGAAGGCCGTATCGGGCCGGGATGGGACGTGCTCGGTTCGCGCACGAGCGACGAGGACTACGTCGCGCTGCGTAAGAGCCTGAAGAAGCGTCCGCTCGACTACTTCAAGCAGGATTTCTACGCTGATACCGCGGTGTTTGGGGCGACGCCGGCGACCAAGTCCGGCCTGGAGTTTTTCCCGGTCGACAAGATCGTGTTCGCCTCCGACTGCCCGTTCGATCCGGAAAACGGCGCGATGTATCCGCGTGAGACGCTGCGCATTTTGGAAGAGCTCAAGCTCGACAAGGAAACCAGCGACAAGATATTCTACAAGAACCTCGAGCGCGTCACCGGCAAGAAGCTGGTGAAGTAAGCGCCGGACTATCGCGCTTTTTCGTCCGCTTGCGGCTGACCGAGGGTTTCGGCGACGGCTTCCGACTGGAAATCGCCGGCCAGACCCTCGCTTTCCATCATGCTCGGATACGTCGCGCGGAAATCGGCCGTTATGGTGTCGAACGGCACGTCGGCAAACGTGCCGCGGTCGTCCAGGTATTCCATGTGCCGCCGGCCGGCCTGATCGAACGGCTGGAACAGCGAATCGGCGGCGCCGTCGAATTGCAGCGGCTTGATGCCGATACGATCGCACAGCGCCCGATCGAAGGCGGGTGTCGCCTTGACCCAGCGCCCCGACAGGTAGAGTTCCGTGTAGGAGTGCCAGATGAACGTGTCGGTTTTGGCCATTTCATAAAACCGCGGCGAGGTGAGATGGTTTCTCACGTCGGCGTAACCGACGCGCGCCGGCACGCCGATCACCCGTGCGCTCGCGGCCAATAGCGCCGCCTTGCCGATGCAAAAGCCGCGCCCAAGGGCGAGGACGCCGCTGGCGCGATAATTCGCCGGATCGGAGAGACTGAGATAGGGGTCGTAAATGATGCTGTCGCGGATGGTCGAATAGAGGCGCAATATCGCGGTGCCCGCGTCGGCTGCCCCTTCGACCGTTGACTTGGTGAAGGCGATCACCGGCGGCGCGCCGCTATCGACGAAATCGCCGGCGGCGAGAAATTGCGACATGTCCATCGTGCTTCTTTCCTAAATCGTCGCATCTCTAGCGCGGCCGCCGGTGCGGACCCTTGAGCTTCGTCAAGGCGCGCTGCACGCGTGCTATTGCGGCGGCCGGAATGCCTTGCAGCGCGCGGGATCGGTATCGATGCGCGCCGCGCGGATCAGATCGAGGCAATAGGGGATCGCCGGAAACACCGCCTGCATGGTCATCCGGATCGAGGCCGGGCGCCCGGGCAGGTTGACGATCAGCGTGGATCCGCGAATGCCGGCGGTCTGGCGCGACAGGATCGCGGTCGGCACCTGCTTCAAGCTCTCCATGCGCATCAATTCGCCGAAGCCCGGCATCAACCGCGTGCAGGCGGCGATCGTGCCTTCCGGGGTCAGGTCGCGCGGTGCCGGCCCGGTGCCGCCGGTCGTGAAGACCAGGGCGCATTTTTCCCGGTCGGCCAACTCGATCAAAGTATCGCGCACGCTGTCGATACCATCGGAAACCAGGCGCCGCAGGGCACGCCAAGGCGTCGTCACCACCTCGCGCAGGAATTCCTCGATGGCCGGGCCGCTGGTATCAGTGTAGGTGCCGACGCTGGCGCGATCGGACACAGTCACGATGCCGATCGCGGCAGTCTCGCTTGCTTGCATGGATGCGGTCGTGGATTTAGCCGGTTGGCGACATTTCGCTCCGCCGCGCCGCGCGCAATTCACCCACCGAAACCCGGCACCACGCCAGTACGGCGTCGGGATCGGTTGCAAGATCGACCGCGAGCCGGCCGTGGAATTTCGACCAGGCCTCGATATAAGGCGGCCGCACCGCGGTGAGCACCGGAACGCGGGCCTCCATGGCGCGCACGAAGGCGGAGCGCAGCCCGCCGCCCTCGGCCGTGCCAAACCGGTTCAGCATCAGAAGTTCGACATCGCGGCCGAGCGGCCGGTCGAGCAGCGCGCCGATTTCGGCGAGACCCTGCGCATCGAGGCGGCAGCCTTCCGCCTGCGTGCCCAGGTCCTGGGAGATCCGGAAGCGCCGCTGCGAGCCGAGGTCGACGAGGGTCATCGCCGAGCAGACGCCGGTGTCGTCACGGGCATTTTCCTGCAATACCCAGGCAAGGTTGGTGCGATCCGCGCGAAGCCTGCCGGCGATGCGGCCCAAGAAATCGTCGATTTTGAAGCCGGCGTCGTAGACAACGGCCGCAAGCCGCACGGTCCCCGTGGTCGTCATCGCCTTGCTCCAGCGGGCAGATTCCCGCGCCAGCGCCGCGCCACTATTCCGTTGGCCGTTTGGCGTCTGCCTTGAATTTAGTCAAGTCCGGGTTTCCGCAGCTCTGTTATGCATTGAAGCTAAAATTAATGCTGATAATAGGGGAAACTCATGAGGGCAGTGCAACATTTTACGGCGACTGCTGTGGTTGGCCTTTGTGCCGTGCTCGGTGCCGCGCTTCCGGCCTCCGCGCAAATCAAGATCGGCGCCGTCCTGTCGGTGACCGGGCCGGCGTCGTTTCTCGGCGATCCGGAAAAGAAGACGCTGGAGATCTATGTCGACGAGATCAATGCGAAAGGCGGGGTGAACGGCCAAAAACTCCAGCTGATCGTATACGACGACGCCGGTAATCCCAACAACGCGCGCACCTTCGCCACCCGTCTGGTGGAAGAAGACAAAATCGATGCCATGGTCGGCGGCAGCACGACCGGCGCAACCCTGGCGATGATCCCAGTGTTCGAAGACGCCAAAATTCCCTTCATTTCATTGGCGGGTGCCATTCAGATCATCGAACCGGTGCGCAAGTGGGTGTTCAAGACCCCGCACACCGACAAGATGGCGTGCGAGAAAATATTTGCCGATCTCAAGCAGCGCAATCTCACGACGATTGCGATGATTTCGGGGATGGACGCGTTCGGCAAGTCGATGCGCGATCAATGCGTCGCCGTCGCGCCCAAGGCGGGAATCAAGATCGCCACCGAGGAGAGCTACGGCCCGCGCGACAGCGACATGACACCGCAGCTCACCAAGATTCGCAACACCGCCGGTGTGCAAGCGGTGGTCAACCCCGGCTTCGGCCAGGGCCCGGCGATCGTGACGCGCAATTACAGCCAGCTCGGCATCAAGTTGCCGTTCTACCAAAGCCATGGCGTCTGCTCGAAGGAGTTCATCAAGCTTGCTGGCCCCGCGGCCGAAGGCGTGCGGCTGCCCTGCGCGGCGCTGCTTATCGCGGACAAGCTGCCGGCCAGCGATCCGCAGAAGCCGGTCGTGGTGAATTATACGCATACCTATCAGCAGAAGACCGGACAGGCGGTTTCGACCTTCGGCGGTCACGCTTATGACGGCCTGATGATCCTGGTCCAGGCGATGCAGCGCGCCAAAAGCGCCGACAAGGCCAAGGTCCGCGACGAGATCGAGAAGACCAAGGGCTATATCGGAACCGGCGGGATCGTGAACATGTCGCCGACCGACCATTTGGGCCTCAATCTGTCGGCGTTCCACATGCTGGAGATTAAAGGCGGCGACTGGACGCTGGTCCCCGGCACGTGAAATAACGAACGGGCAAGCTCACCTGAGCTTGCCCGCTCCGCTCCGCGGCTATTGAACCAAAATCCTGCGAGGCCTTCGACGCGATGGCCGAGTTGCTGCAATTTGCCTTCTCGGGGCTGACCGTGGGCGCCATCTACGCGTTGGTCGCCCTCGGCTTTACGCTGATCCACAACGCGTCGGACATCATTAATTTCGCCCAGGGCGAGTTCGTCATGCTGGGCGGCATGACGACCGTTTTCATGGCGACGGCCGGCATCCCGCTGCCGTTGGCCATGCTCATCGCCATCGTCGTGACCACCGGCGTGGGCTTGGCCCTGCACCGCTTCGCCATCGAGCCGGCGCGCGGGGCAAGCCCGGTGGCGCTGATCATGATCACGATCGGCGCCTCGGTATTCCTGCGCGGCGTGGCGCAGATCGTATTCGACAAGCGGTTCCATAGTCTGCCGCCGCTGTTTGGCGCCGATCCGATCCAGTTCGGCGGCGCGGCCATATTACCGCAAAGTCTGGTCGTGCTGGCGGGCGCCGCCGTCATCGTGGCTTTGCTTTGGCTGTTCGTCGAACGCACGCTGCTCGGCAAGGCGGTGATCGCGACTGCCGCCAATCGTCTGGCGGCCCGGCTGATCGGCGTCGACACGCGGCGCATCGTCGATTTCTCGTTTGCGGTTTCGGCGGCCATCGGGGCCATCGCCGGCATTCTCATCACGCCGATCGCGTTGACCAGTTACGATGTCGGGACCTTGCTGGCGCTGAAGGGATTCGCGGCAGCCATGCTCGGCGGCATCGGCAGCCCGCTCGGCGCCGTGGTCGGCGGCCTGTTGATTGGAATGATCGAGGCTTTGTGCGCGGGCTATGTCTCGTCAAGTTACAAGGACGCCGCCGCTTTCCTGATCATCCTTGTCGTCTTGATTGCCATGCCGCAGGGCTTATTCGGCC
This sequence comes from Hyphomicrobiales bacterium, assembly GCA_003152455.1. GTDB lineage: Bacteria > Pseudomonadota > Alphaproteobacteria > Rhizobiales > Xanthobacteraceae > Pseudolabrys. The sequence continues at coordinate 41,071 of PMAF01000306.1, read as the reverse complement.
GGGTTAAAGTCGAGCGGGTGTGAATTTGCGCGCGCTCATCGAAACGCGGTTGCTGCCGGCGATATTGGTCGCAGCCATCGTCATTATCCTGCCGATGTTCTTCCCGTCGGGATACTACTATCGCATCGGCGCGCTAGTTTTCATTTTCGCACTGGCGGTCGTGGGCCTCAATCTGTTGATGGGCTTTGCTGGCCAGGTCAGCTTGGGTCACGCCGGCTTTCTCGGTATCGGCGCCTATTCCGTCGCCATCGGTCCGACCCATTTCGGCGCGCCTTCGTGGCTGTGCCTGTTCGCAGGGGCGATCCTGTCGGGCGCGGTCGCTTTCGCTGTGGGCCGGCCGATTCTCAAGCTCAAAGGACACTATCTCGCCATCGCGACGCTCGGATTCGGATTGCTCATCGCCATCGTTCTGAACAACGAGGCGGCCTGGACCGGCGGTCCGGATGGGATGAACGTCCCCGCGCTTACGTTGTTCGGCTGGCGCGTGCACGGGTCGGATGCCTGGTACTGGATCGCCGGCGCAACATTCGTCGGCGGATTTCTGCTCGCGCTCAATCTGATGGAAAGCCCCACCGGCCGCGCGCTGCAAGCCATCCATGACAGCGAAATCGCCGCGCGCGTGCTCGGCATCGACGTGGCGCGCAAGAAGCTCACCGTCTTCATCATCTCCGCCATGTACGCGTCGGTGGCCGGATCCTTCCTGGCCTTGTTCAATGGCCTGGTCACGCCGGATGTCGCGGGATTCCTCGGCTCGATCGAATTGGTCGCCATGGTCGTGCTGGGCGGCATGGGGTCGATCTTCGGGTCGCTGGTGGGAGCGGCTGTGCTGGTCGTGTTGCCGCAGGTGCTCACCATTTTCCAGGAATACGAACAGGCATTGCTCGGGCTGATCGTGATGATTTTCATGATCTTCCTGCGTCAGGGCATCGTGCCGTCGGTTACCGCAGCGCTTGCTGGATGGCGGAAATGTTGATCCTGGAGGCCGATCGGCTGTCCATTACCTTCGGGGGCGTGCGGGCTATCGATGGCGTCAGCATCTCGATCGCCTCCGGCCAGGTGTTTTCGATCATCGGACCGAACGGTTCCGGCAAGACCACGCTGCTCAATCTGATTTCGGGTATCTACACGCCGCAGGACGGAAGCATCCGGCTCGCCGGCGAAACGGTGACCGGCTTTGCGCCCGACCAACTCGCGCGGCGGGGACTGTCGCGGACCTTTCAGAACCTGCAGATTTTTTCGCGTATGACGGTGCTGGAAAACGTGATGGTCGGCCGCCACCGTCACGAGCGCACCGGGATTCTGGCCGACATGCTGCATTGGCCGTCGGTCGCCCGCCAGAACGAGGCGACCCGGCAAGCGGCGGGCGTGGCGCTTGCGCGCGTCGGCCTCGCGGATGCGGCGGAGCGTCCGGCCGGCTCGCTCGACTATGGCGCCCTCAAGCGCCTGGAAATCGCGCGCGCGCTGGCCAGCGAACCGAAGGTGCTGCTGCTCGATGAGCCGGCCGCCGGCTGCAATCCAGTCGAAACTCAGGAAATCGATCGCGTGATCCGTTCCATCGTCAAGCAAGGGATCACGGTCGTGCTGGTCGAGCACGATATGCGCCTGGTGATGAATATCTCCGACCGGGTTCATGTGCTCGCCAGAGGCAAAACGCTGGCGGAGGGCACGCCGCAACAAGTGCGGTCCAACGTGGAGGTGATCGAAGCCTATTTGGGCGTTCACGGCTCGCAGGAGGCCGCGCATGCTCTCGATTGAAAACGTCACAAGCGCCTATGGCCGCATCGAGGTCCTACACGGCGTTACGCTGCGTGTCGAGCCCGGAGAAATCGTCACGTTGATCGGCGCCAATGGCGCCGGCAAGACGACGCTGATGCACGCTATTTCCGGCGTGCAGCCGATTACGGGCGGCGCGATACGGTTCAATGGTGAGCCGATCGAAAAACGGCCGGCGCATGAGCGGGTGGCGTTCGGCATCTCGCAAGTGCCGGAAGGCCGGCAAGTGTTCGCGCCTTTATCCGTACTGGACAATCTGAGGCTCGGCGCCTGGTCCCGCCGCGATACGGATATGGAACCGGAGTTGGCGCGGGTCTGCGCTCTGTTCCCGATGCTCGATGCAATTCTGGATATGCCGGCGGGCGCCTTGTCCGGTGGTCAGCAGCAGATGCTTGCGATCGGGCGCGCTTTGATGGCAAAGCCGCGGCTGCTTTTGCTCGACGAGCCATCGATGGGTCTCGCCCCCAATTTGGTCGACCAATTGCTCGCGGTGATCCGCGCGCTGCGGGACGACAGCCTGACCATCCTCTTGGTGGAACAAAATGCGCGCGCCGCGTTGGCAATCGCCGACCGCGCCTACGTGCTGGAGACCGGCCGCGTGACGCTGAGCGGACCGGCGGCCGAAATCCAAGCCGATCGCCGCGTCAGGGAAGCCTATTTAGGTATCTAAAACGCTCGCGGATTGACGTTGGTCAAGTGGATCATTCCGAATGTCAATCTAATTGTATCTTGATTGCGGTCCAATAATGAGGAGGAAGCGATGAAGGAGAGCCTTCGTCCGGGAGTGTCGCGGATCAATCGTGTTGAAGTCGATCGCGATCGGACAATCGGATTCATGGGTGAGGAAGGCCGCGTTTACGGCACCCCCTATCTGGTGCGCGATATTGAAATGACTTGCCGTCAGTTGCTGCTCGATCACGGCGATGCCGGTGAAGATTCGGTCGGCACCGACGTCGCGATCAAGCATCTTGCGCCGACGCTGCTCGGGATGTCGGTCGAGATCACCGCCAAGGTGGCGGCGGTGGAAGGGCGCAAAATCACCTTCGAGATATCCGCCAAGGACAACCTTGATCAAATCTGCACCGGAACGCATGGCCGTTTCGTGGTAGACGTCAACAAGACCGTCGAGCGCCTGAAGGCGAAGGCAGCCAAGCTCGCCTCCGCCAAATCGGGATAATCGATATGCCGGGCAAACCTACGCACGACGAACGAACCGTTGCGACCTATTGCTACCAGTGCGTCGCTGGGCCCGATCTATTGAAAGTGCGCGTCGAGGATAATATTGCGACGGAGATAACGCCGAACTTCGACGCGGCGACCATCCACCCGGCGGGCGGCAAGGTCTGCGTCAAGGCGTTCGGGCTGGTGCAGAAGGCCTATAACCCACATCGGATTCTCTACCCGATGAAGCGGACCAACCCGAAAAAGGGCCGCAATGAAGACCCGGGCTTCGTGCGCATCTCCTGGGAAGAAGCTCTCACGCTGGTGGCCGACAGACTGAACGCCGCGCGCGCGGCCGGCCTCACCGACGAAACCGGCTACCCGCGCGTCGCCGCGAGTTTCGGCGGCGGCGGCACGCCGACCGCCTATATGGGGACGCTGCCGGCGTTCCTGTCGGCGTGGGGCCCGGTCGACATGAGCTTCGGCTCCGGGCAGGGCGTCAAGTGTTATCACTCCGAGCATCTCTACGGCGAACTGTGGCATCGCGGCTTCACCGTGTCGCCCGACACCCCGCTCTGCGAGTACCTGGTTTCGTTCGGCGCCAATGTCGAGGCCTCCGGCGGGGTCTGCGGCGTGAAGCGCCACGCCGACGCCCGCAAGCGCGGCATGAAGCGAGTGCAGATCGAACCCCATCTCTCGGTGACCGGCGCCTGTTCAGCTGAATGGATTCCGATCAAGCCGAAGACCGATTCGGCTTTTCTATTCGCGATGATCCACGTCTTCCTGCACGAGCATCCACGCGACCGGCTCGATATTCCCTTTCTGGAAGACCGCACGTCGTCGCCTTACCTCATCGGACCGAACGGCCTGTTCATGCGTGATGCGGTGACGCGCAAGCCGCTGATGATCGATAGCGCGACCGGCCGCGCGGTGCCGTTCGATACCGTCGGCATCGACCCGGCGCTGGAAGGGTCGTTTGTCGTCGACGGCATCGAGGTGGACGCCGACGAAGAGATCATTGCGCACAAGGCGGTCACGGCCTGCACGGCGTTCACGCAGCTCGTCGCGCATGTGAAGGACTATTCGCCGGAATGGGCGGCGGCGATCTGCGACGTGCCGGCCGCCACCATCCGCCGCATCGCCGACGAATTCCTGGCGCACGCCCGGGTGGGCGAGACGATCGAGATCGAAGGCATGACGCTGCCCTTGCGGCCGGTGTCGATTTCGCTCGGCAAGACCGTCAACAACGGCTGGGGCGGTTACGAATGCTGCTGGGCGCGCACGCTGATCGGCTGCCTGTGCGGCGCGCTCGAAGTGCCCGGCTCGACGCTGGGCACTACGGTCAGGCTTAACCGGCCGGCCGACAATCGCTGGTCGAGCGTCAAGCCGGGTCCCGACGGCTTCATGCAGTATCCGATGAACCCGACCAGCAAGAGCGAATGGATTTCGCGGCCAACGGCGCGCAGCGCGCACCGCACGCTGGTGCCGCTGGTCGCCGATTCGGCCTGGAGCCAGGCGCTCGGCCCGACGCATCTGGCCTGGATGATGCAGAGCGAGGACTTCGACAAGCTGCCGGTGGCGACGCCGCCGGACGTGTGGTTTGTCTATCGCACCAATCCGGCGATTTCGTTTTGGGATACCAAGGCCGTCGGCGAGGCGATGGCGAAGTTTCCGTTCACCGTCTGCTTCGCCTATACGCGCGACGAGACGAACCACGTCGCCGACGTGCTGCTGCCGGACTGCACGGACCTCGAGGGCCTGCAGCTCTTGCGCATCGGCGGCACGAAATATGTCGAGCAATTCTGGGACTACCAGGGTTTCGCGCTGCGAGCGCCGGCGGTGCCGCCGCAAGGCGAGGCCAAGGATTTCACCTGGATCGCGACCGAGCTTGCGCAGCGCACCGGCCTGCTCGCAGCCTATAACGCGGCCATCAACCGCGGCGCCGCCGGCGTGCGGCTTTCCGGCAAGAGCTACGACTTCTCGCTGGCGCCGGAGGCCAAGCACGACGTCGAGACGATCTGGGACGCGAGTTGCCGCGCCGCCAGCGCCGAGATCACCGATGGCGCCGAATCGCAAGGGCTGGACTGGTTCCGCGAGCACGGTTTCCGCGTCAAGCCGTTTCCGCGGCTGCGATGGTACCTCTATCCCAAACTCGTCGAGCAAAAATTGCGCTTCGAGCAGCCTTATCAGGAACAGTTGTTCCGCATCGGCAAAGAGCTCGGCCACCGTCTGCACGAGCAGGGCATCCACTGGTGGGACAAGCAGCTCGCAGAATACGAGCCGCTGCCGCGCTGGCACGACCTCAACGTCTTGTGGGAAAACGCGCTGGCCAAGCATTATTCGGTGCGCATCGCCGATTACCCGTTCTGGCTGATCACCGCCCGCAGCATGCAGTACTCCTGGGGCGGCAATGTTGGCATCCAGATTATCAAGGAAGTGGCGGACAACGTCGCCGGTCACGGCAGCGTCGTCATGAATCATGCCGCGGCCGAGCGGCTTGGGATCGGCGACGGCGACCTCGTGGAGGTGCGCTCCCCGCTCAACGACACCAAGGGTCGGGTGATGCTATGCGAGGGCATCCGTCCCGATACGCTGTTGATGATCGGCCAGTTCGATCACTGGGTGACGCCCTATGCCAAGGATTTCCATGCCCCCAGCATGAACGCGCTGATGCCGATGCTGCTCGATCTGACCGACGCGACCGGGTCGAGCGCCGATCTGGTCAAGGTCAAGATCACGCGACTGGAGGCGGCGTCATGACGCGCTGGGCGATGGTCGCCGATCTCGAACGCTGCGTCGGGTGTCAGACCTGCACGGCAGCCTGCCGGCACGCCAACGCCACCTCGCCAGCCGTGCAGTGGCGCAAGGTGCTCGATATCGAAGCCGGCGCCTATCCGAATGTCAGCCGTATTTTCGTTCCGGTCGGCTGCCAGCACTGCGCCGATCCGCCCTGCATGCATGTCTGCCCGACCACGGCGACGCGCCAGCGCGCGGACGGCATCGTGACGGTCGATTACGATCTGTGCATCGGCTGCGCCTATTGCGAGATCGCATGCCCCTATCAGGCGCGCTTCCTCGTGCATAAGCCGCATTTTGCTTTCGACGCGGAGATGCAGAACGAGGCTGAGCGTGCCGATCCGGCCCGCTTTGGCGTGGCGCAGAAATGCACGTTCTGCTCCGACCGGGTCGATTTCGGGCTCGCGAACGATCTCACGCCGGGCATCGATCCGCGCGCGACACCGGCTTGCGTCAATTCCTGCATCGCCGACGCGCTGCATTTCGGCGACGTTGACGACCCGGACAGCAACGTCTCGCGCCTGTTGTGCGAGCAGCGCAGCTTCCGCATGCATGCGGAGCTCGAAACCGATCCGGGTTTCCATTATCTCTACGGCAACGCGAACGGCGAGGAGCAGGAGTCAGTTCGGCCAGCGGCGGACTCCGCGATGGCCGGCGGTCAAATACGTACGCGCGGCGTCGAGCCTTCGCTGCAAAAGCATTGGGACTGGAAGGCGGCGTCCAATTTCATGTGCGGCGGCGCCGGCAGCGGATTGTTCATATTCACCGCGCTCACCAGCCTTTGGTATGGCGACCTTGTGCCGTTCGGCTGGGCCGCTCTCGGGATCGTTGCGCTCGGCCTGTCCATTTTGATGCTCAAGATCGGGCGGCCGCTGCGATTCATCTACGTGCTGCTCCAACCGCAACGCTCCTGGATGACGCGAGAAGCCTGGATCGCGGCCGCGTGGTTCCCGTTGGCGGCGCTGGCGTTGTGGTCAAAATGGCCCGCGTTGTTGATCGCGGCGGCAGGCTTCGCCGTCCTGTTCCTGTGCAGCCAGGCGATGATCCTGCAGGCCGCCAAGGGCATTCCGGCCTGGCGCATCGCCTGGGCCGTGCCGCTGATTGTTGTCACCGGCCTTGCGGAAGGCAGCGGCCTGTTCCTCGCCGCCACCGCTCCATTTGCCGCGCTGCAGCCGCTGGCGAAGACGGTCGCCGTTATCGCGGTTATTCTGACCATGCTGCGCGGCGGGATTTGGCGATCCTATCTTGCGGCGCTTAAAACCAGGGGCGCGCCCACCGGCGCGCTTGCGGTGCTCTATGGCTATCGGCCGTGGTTCTTTGCGATCGGCCTCGCTTTGCCATTGGTGCTGATCGTCGCCGGATTTGCGGTGGCAACGGCGGCCGCGCCATTGTTCGCGATAGCCGGTCTCTGCATCACGGCCGCCGGCGTCGCCTTCAAATTCATTCTGGTCACACGTGCAGCCTTCAATCAGGGTTTCGCGCTCGTCCACACGCCGGTGCGCGGGTCGGGCTATGCCGGACCGGCGGTCAAGCCGGGCTGGTCGCTATCGTGAGGGAACGGTCGAAGCGGGAGGACTTGCCATGAGCACACAGAAGTCGACCCAGGCGTCGGAAAAAAAACTTCATGTTTGATCCCGACGCTGAGACGATGCCGCGCGAGGCGCTGACCGCGCTGCAGACGGCGCGCCTGAAACAGACGCTCGAACGCGTTTACGCGAACGTTCCGCATTATCGCAAGAAGTTCGACGCGGCGGGCGTCGGTCCGGCCGACTTCAAATCGTTGTCCGACATCGTCCGCTTCCCGTTCACGGTGAAGACCGACCTGCGCGACAATTATCCGTTCGGCATGTTCGCCGTGCCGCGCGAGCAGCTCTTGCGCCTGCACGCCTCGTCGGGAACGACCGGCAAGCCGACCGTGGTCGGCTATACCAAGGGCGACCTCGATACCTGGGCGGATCTGATGGCGCGCTGTTTCGCCTGCGCCGGCGCGCTGCCCGGCGACATCGTGCACAACGCGTACGGCTACGGCCTGTTCACCGGCGGCCTCGGGGCGCATTATGGGGCGGAGCGGCTCGGCTGCACGGTGGTGCCCATTTCCGGCGGCGGCACCGAACGGCAGGTGACATTGATCAACGATTTCAAGGCCAGCGTGTTGTGCGCCACGCCGTCCTACGCGCTCAATATCGCCGAGATCGCGCGGAAAATGGGCGTCGACCTCGCGCAATCGTCGCTGCGCATCGGCCTGTTCGGGGCGGAACCGTGGAGCGACGCCATGCGCCGCGACCTCGAGGCCCGGCTCGGGCTCAAGGCGGTCGATGTCTACGGTCTGTCCGAAATCATGGGGCCGGGCGTCGCCTGCGAATGTCACGGCGTCCAGTCCGGGCTGCATGGCTGGGAGGATCATTTCCTGTTCGAGACCATCGACCCGGAAACGATGCAGCCGCTGCCGCTGGGCTCGACCGGCGAATTGGTCATCACGACATTGACCAAAGAAGCGCAGCCGATGATCCGCTACCGCACGCGCGACATCACGCGGCTGAGCAAGCAGCCCTGCGCCTGCGGCCGCACGCATGTGCGGATCTTAAGGGTCACCGGCCGCAACGACGACATGCTCATCATCCGCGGCGTCAACGTCTATCCCTCGCAGGTGGAAGCCGTGCTGGTCGGTTTCCCGGGAATCGCGCCGCATTACCAGATCGTGCTGACGCGCGAAGGCGCGCTCGATGCGATGACCGTCGAGGTCGAGCTGGCGCCGGGTTTTGCCGGCGATCGCTTCGGCAAAGCCGAAGAAGTCACGCACCACATCAAGTCGATGATCGGCGTGACCTGCAAGGTCGTGGTCAAGGCGGAAGGCGAGGTGCCGCGCTCGCAAGGGAAGGCGGTGCGGGTCATCGACCGGCGCAACAAGGCGAGTTGATCGCGCGGATTTCAGTTGCGGCAACAGCCGGCGCGGAGCCGAACGGTCCGTCTTATTCCTGCGACACCGGCGGATCGAGATCGTCGGCCCAATTCTGGCTTGGCTTGGGATAGCGTTGCAGCAGCCGATGCACGAGCTGGACGTGCTCAGCCTCTTCTTCGACCAGTTCCGCCGCCAGCGTCTTGACCTTGGGATCCTTGGTGTTTTCCACGATCGAGGTGAAGTAAGCGAGCGCGCGCTCCTCGCCGGCGAGCGAGAGCTGCAAGGCGTGCCACGGCGTCATCATGTAGTGGGCGGAACCGAGGTCGGCCTCTTCCGGGCTCTCGCTTTTCTCGAATTTCGCGATTTCGCGCGCGCGGGCGGCGACGTCGAAATCGCCGGCCATGCGGCGGATTTCCTCGCCGTGGATGCCCTCGGCGCGGGCCAGATCGCGGAAGATCTTGACCAAGTCCGGGTTGTTGTGGGTTTCCATCTGGTCGGCCAGCAGCTTGTAGCGGTCGACCGCGTCGATCTCGATCTGGTAGGCGACCGCCAAGAGATCGTTGAGGTTGGCGACTTTAGGGGCGCCCGCTGTCTTGCTCATAGCTCGAAGTCCTTCTCTAACTCGGACAGGTCGATATTGGTTGCGCCGGCCGCGGGCTGATAGGGCGTGCGCGTGCCGCGGTACAGAATGCCGATGTTGAAACCGTCGTCGGTCATCAGGCGGCGCGCCGCCTTGCCCTGATCCGAGGTCTCGGTGACCGGGGCCGGGTGCACCTGGTCCTTCCACGCTTTTTCGTCGGGGCGGAAGGTCACGCAGGGGCTGAGGATTTCGATGAAAGAGAACCCCGGATGCTTGATCGCTTCCGCCAGCACGTCGGCGGTCTGGTTGGGGTCGCCGGAGAAGCAGCGGGCAATGAAGTTCGCCCCCGAGGCGAGCGCGACCACCAGCGGATGGAACGGCCGCACCCGGGTTCCGCCGGGCGACAGCGCGGTGTCGAACTCCGGCTCGGTCGTCGGCGAGGGCTGTCCCTTGGTCATGCCGTAGATGTGGTTGTCCATGACGACGTAGGTCATGTCGATGTTGCGCCGGCAGGCGTGCAGGAAATGGTTGCCGCCGATCGAGTAGCCGTCGCCGTCGCCGCTCGCCACCACGACGGTCAAGTCGGGCCGCGTCACTTTCAGTCCGGCGGCAAGCGCCAGCGAACGGCCATGCACGCCGTGGAAGCCGTAGCAATTGGTGTAGGCGGGAATGCGCGATGAGCAGCCGATGCCGGAGATCACGGCAATCTGCTCGGGCGGCAGGCCCAATTGCGCGAAGGCGCGGCCAAACGACATCAGCACGTGATAATCGCCGCAGCCGGGACACCAGATCGGCTTCACGTCGGATTTATAGTCGGCTTGTTTGTAGGCGACGCTCGACATGGGTTATCTCCAAACCGCGATGGCGCGATGGATTTCGCCGGCGGTGATCGGCAACGGCCCGGGGCGATTGAACACACGCACCGGCGCCGGCAGGTCGTAATGGGCGCGCAGGAATTTGTTGAACTGGCCGCCGTGCGTTTGCTCGACCACCAGTATGCGTTTGACGCCGGCAAGGGCGGCCGCCATCCGTTCCGGCAGGACCGGCGCCAGCAGGCGCGGCGCAACCATGCGGGCGTCGATTCCATCGGCGGCCGCAAGGGCGATTGCTTCGCGCGCGGCGCCGGTGAGCGAACCCCAGGTGATGACCGCGAGATCGCCGGCGCCTTCCACGCTCGCCCAATGGTCGCCGAAGTTGAAGCGGTCGAGCTTGTCGCGCCGCTTGTCGAGTTGGGCCAGATGATCGGCGGCGCCGCTGGTCGGGGTCGCGCGCTCGGAATGGGTGAGACCGTCGGCGGTATATTGACCGCCGCGCGTTCCCGGAATCGCCATCGGCGACACGCCATTGGCCGTCATGGCGTGGCGCATGTAGGGGCCGGAAATTTCGCTGGCGATGCTGCGTGCGCCGATGAACGCGACGTCGGCCGGCCGTTCGATGGCCGCGCGCGACTGTCCCATGAATTGGTCGGACAGAATGATGGCCGGGGCTTGCAATGCTTCGGCGAGATAGGTCGCCCATTGCGTCGTGAACACGCAATCGCCGACCGATTGCGGCGCCAGCACGAGGTGCGGCGCGTCGCCGTGCATGCCGTAGATGGCTATATTCAGGTCGCCCTGCTCGGATTTGGTTGGAATGCCGGTCGACGGTCCACCGCGCATGACATCCACCACCACGATGGGGATCTCCGCCGAGGTGGCGAGGCCGAGCGCTTCGATCATCAGCGAGAGTCCGGGGCCGGAGGTTGCCGTCAACGCCGGCGTGCCGCCGTAGGAGGCACCGATGATCATGTTGATGGCGGCGAGCTCGTCTTCGGCTTGCAGCAGCGTCCCGCCGACTTTGGTCAGGTTCGGCGCCAGCCATTCGAGAATTTCGGTCGCCGGCGTGATCGGATAGGCGGCGGCAAAGCGGATGCCGCCGCGGATGGCGCCAAGCGCGGTCGCCTCGTTACCCGACAGCAGCCAGCGGCGAACTTTGCTCGGCTTTGGCGCGGCGAGTTGCACGCCGAAATCGATGCCGGCGGCGGCGCCGAAGCCGACCTTGATGCCGGCGAGACTCGCCTCGATGGCGGCCGGCCCCTTGTCGGCCAGGCGTTTCGCGATCGGTGCGAAGGCCTGCTCGACGGTAAAACCCAGCAGCCGGCCGGCAATGCCGAGCGCGATCATGTTGGGGCGTCCGTCCGGGATGGCCTTGGCCATCTCCTTCATCGCGATTTCAACGACGCGGGCGCCGGATTGCGTTACCATCGGCGGCAAGTCACCGCCGCGCGGATCGCTGATCACTAAAGTTTGATTGCCGGCCTTGATTTCGGCGCCGAAACGGTGGGCGTTCAGCCAATCGATTCCGATCATGAGGTCGAACCGGTCGGGCAGACTTTCGACAGGGTCGACGGCCAGGCGCAGCAGCCCTGCCGCTTCACCGCCGCGGATCTGCGGGCCCATGGTGCGGGTAAACAGCCCTTGCCAGCCTGCGGCGGCGGCCGTTTCCAGCAGGGAATCCACGGTGGTCAGCGCGCCGGCGCCCCCGCTGCCAATGATCGCGATCGAAATACTCCGCGAGGCTGCCATGGCCGTTGTCCTCTGATTAGAGCCCATTCCACGGGCATCCGGCTCCAATGTGTATTTAAGTACTAGAATGCGTTTATTTGCCTTTCCTTGACCTTGATCAAGGAAGTCCACCGGTCGGCGACCGAAGAATGAAGCCTAAGGCCGCGTACGGGTCCGGCGACGGGCTTAACGGTCATTCTGGAGGGCAACCCGATGGGCGCCAAGCCAATTCGTTGGATGATGACGGGCGCTGGCAAGCCTTTTGTGCCGATGGAGTTCGACATCGGCACGCTCGCCCCCGACGAAGTCCTGGTCGAAATCGCCGGCTGCGGGGTCTGCCACACCGATCTTGGCTATTATTACGACGGCGTGCGCACCAAGCACGAGCTGCCGCTGGCGCTCGGGCATGAGATCAGTGGTCATGTCGTCGACACCGGCACGGATGCGCTCTGGTACACCGACCGCGCGGTTATTATTCCCGCGGTGATCCCGTGCGGGCACTGCGACGTCTGCCAGCGCGGCAAGGCGACGATCTGCCCGAACCAGAAGATGCCGGGCAACGACATTCAAGGCGGCTTTGCCACGCACATTGTCGTGCCGTCGCGCGGGCTGTGTGTGGTCGACGAGCGCCGTCTGGCCGGCGTAGGGATCGACCTGGCCGATCTTTCGGTGATAGCGGATGCCGTGACCACGCCCTACCAGGCGGTCGTGCAGGCCGGTGTCACCAAAGGCGATCTGGTCATCGTCAACGGCGTCGGCGGCGTCGGCGGCTATGCCGTCCAGATCGCGGCCGCCATGGGCGGCGTCGTTGTCGCGATTGACGTGAACCCGGACAAACTTGCCGCCATTACCGGGCAGGGCGCCGCGCTCACGCTGAATTTCAAGCAGATGTCGGCGCGCGACCTCAAGACCGCCATCCAGGCCTTCGCCAAGGAACACGGGCTACGCCAGACCGAATGGATCATTTTCGAATGTTCCGGCACCAAAGCCGGCCAGGAGACGGCCTTCAGTCTGCTCAATCATGGCGCGACGCTCGCCGTCGTCGGCTTCACCATGGACAAGGTCGAGGTGCGGCTCTCGAACTTGATGGCCTATCACGCGCGCGCGATCGGAAACTGGGGCTGTCCGCCCGAACTTTATCCGGCGGCCTTGGAACTGGTGATGACCGGTCGCGTCAAGGTCACGCCCTTCGTCGAAAAGCATCCCCTCAGCGAGATCAATCAGGTGTTCGAAGCCGTACACGCCGGCGCGATCAAACGCCGCGCCGTTCTCGTTCCCACACCGTCAGGAGCAACGCCATGACCGCTGATGCAGCGCGCGTCATCGCCAAACAAAATTTCGAAGCCAAAGATCACAATCTCGTCGCTGAGCAGGCGCGCGAGGCGATCTCGAAGGGTGTGCAATACGAGAAACGTCCGGTGAAGGGAACCGACGGCAAGCCGGTGGCCGAGCTGTTCAACGCCTGGATCACGCTCGACAACCCCAGCCAATTCAATTCCTACACCACCGACATGGTGAAGGCGACCATTCTGGCCTTCCGCGCCGCGAGTGCGGCGCGCGATGTCGTCGCGGTGGTGTTCACCGGCGCCGGCGACAAAGCCTTTTGCACCGGCGGCAACACCAAGGAATATGCCGAGTATTACGCCGGCAATCCGCAGGAATACCGCGGCTATATGCGGCTGTTCAACGACATGGTCTCGGCCATTCTCGGCTGCGACAAGCCGGTGGTTTGCCGCGTGAACGGCATGCGCATCGGCGGCGGCCAGGAAATCGGCATGGCCTGCGACTTCTCGATCGCGCAGGACCTCGCGCGCTTTGGTCAGGCAGGCCCCAAGCACGGCTCGGCGCCGATCGGCGGCGCGACCGACTTTCTCCCCTACATGATCGGCTGCGAACAGGCGATGGTTTCCGGCCTGCTGTGCGAGCCGTTCTCGGCGCATAAAGCCTATCGTCTCGGCGTCATCGGCGAGATCGTGCCAGCGCTGAAAGTCGACGGCAAATTCGTCGCCAATCCCACCGTCACCACCGACCGTTACCTCGACGAGTACGGCCGCATCGTGCACGGCGAGTTCAAGACCGGCGCGGCCGCCGCCGAAGGCCACGCGCTCTTGAAGCGCGGCACTATCGATCTCAGCCTGCTCGACGAGAAGGTCGAGGCGCTGTGCACCAAAATGCTCTACACCTTCCCGGAATGCACGACCAAGACCGTCGAGGAGTTGCGTAAGCCGAAGCTCGTTGCGTGGAACGCCAACAAGGAAAACTCGCGCGACTGGCTGGCTCTCAACATGATGACGGAAGGACGCGCGGGTTTCCGCGCCTTCAACGAAGGCACGCGCGAGACCGGGCGGGAAATCGATTTCGTGGCGCTGCGCCGCGCGCTCGCCGCCAACACGCCCTGGAGCGACGAACTCACCGAAAGCATCATGCCGCGGGCGAGGTCTTAAGTGGTGGATCAACCCCTCAAGATCTGGCACGAGGCGGACGGGCGCTTGCTGCGCCTGCGGCTGAATAAGCCGAAGGCCAACCTTGTCGATGCTGCCATGATCGCGGCGCTCGATAATGCGCTGGCCGAGCATCTCGGCAACGCCCAGCTCGGCGCCGTGCTCATCGATGCCGAGGGGCCGCATTTCAGTTTCGGCGCCAGCGTCGAGGAACATCTGCCGGCGCAATGCGCCGCCATGCTGGCAGGGCTGCACAGACTGATCCTGCGCATGGTGGAATCGCCAGTGCCGCTGTTGGTGGCCGTGCACGGCCAATGCCTCGGCGGCGGGCTTGAACTCGCGCTTGGCGGCCATCTCATCTTCGTCGCCCCCGACGCCAATCTCGGCCAGCCGGAAATGAAGCTCGGCGTGTTCGCGCCGGCCGCCTCCTGCCTGTTGCCGGAACTGATTGGCCCGCAGCGCTCGCTCGATCTGCTGCTGTCCGGGCGCAGCATCACCGGCGCGCAAGCGGCGGCCATCGGCATCGCCCATGAAGCGGCCGCCAATCCGGAACATGCCGCGCTCGCCTATTTCGAAGAGCATCTCAAGCCGAAAAGCGCGAGTTCCTTGCGCCTCGCCGTCAAGGCGGCGCGGCTCGATTACGTCGCCCGCGTCAAGGACAAGATCCGCGCCGTCGAGCGGCTTTATCTCGACGAACTCATGGCCACGCACGACGCGGTGGCGGGTCTCGAAGCTTTTATCGCGAAGAGGTCGCCACAATGGCAACACCGTTGAACGCTCCGGCTACGGCCGACATCATCGCCCGCGCAACCGCGCTGTTCGAGGATCTGTCCTTCACGTCCGCGCGCGAATGGAAAGCCGCCAAGCCTGGCCGCAAAGTGATCGGCTACATGCCGATCTACGTGCCGCGCGAACTCATCCACGCGGCAGATATGCTGCCGCTCGGCATCGTGGGCGGCGGCGATCAGCTCGAGGTCATCCACGGCGACGCATATTACCAGAGCTACATCTGCCGCATCCCGCGCTCGACCATCGAACTCGGCGTGTCCGGCCGCATCGATTTTGTCGACGGCATGCTGTTCCCGTCGATCTGCGACGTGATCCGCAATCTGTCCGGCATGTGGAAGATGATGTTCCCCCACGTCTATTCGCATTATTTCGACGTGCCGCAGAACTACCGGGACGACATCGGCGGAAATTTCTACGTCAACGAACTGGCCGAGCTGCGCCACGACCTCAGCGAGCTGCGTGGCAAGCCGATCACCGACGACGAGCTTCGGCACTCGATTAAGGTCTACAACGAAAACCGCCGCCTGGTGCGCGATCTCTACGACTTCCGGGCGGAGAAACCGTGGCAGGCGCCCGCGGCGGAAGTCTATCTCATGGTGCGGGCCGGCCTCGTGCTCCCGGTCGAAGAACACACCGTCATGCTGCGCGACTATCTTGCCGCGGCGCGCGCCGAGGAACGGCCGATGCGTGACAATTGCCGCATCGTGCTGACCGGCATGTTCTGCGAACAGCCGCCGCTCAATTTGATCAAGTCGCTCGAATTGTCCGGCTGCTACGTGGTGGACGACGATCTGCTGCTGGTCACCCGCTGGCTCATCGGCGACGTCGAGACCGCGGGCGATCCGCTGGTCAATCTTTCCTCCGCCTTCTTGCATCACTCCGAATCGACGGCGGCCAAGTACGAACCCAATCAGAAGGAAAAGGGCCAGCACCTGGTCCGCGCGGTCAAGCGCACCAACGCTGAAGGCGTGATCTTCGCCGCGCCAAGCTTCTGCGATCCGGCGCTGCTGGAGCGGCCGATGCTGCAGCACGTGCTCAAAGATGCCGGCATCCCCTACATTGCGTTTAAATACGCCGAAAATTCCGGCCAGATGCAGCCGATCAGGGAACAGGCCGGCACCTTCGCCGATTCAATCAAACTGTGGAGCGCAGCATGACGACGCAGACAAAGATTGTCACCTCCCGCGCTCCGGTAAAGGAGGCCGTCAAGGATGCTTCCATGCTGAAGCAGAAGGAGATGATGGCAGCGCATTACGATCGGCTGACCAGCGCACCTGAGACCGGCGACAAGGTGGCGGCCACCTTCGTGCCCGGTAATCTCAATGAACTGCTCATGTGCTTCGACCTTCTGAACAATCTGCCGGAGGTTAATGCCATCCAGAACGGGCTGCGCCGCGTCAGCGGCAGTTACGTGCTGGAAGCCGAGAAGATCGGCCATTCGGAGGACGTCTGCACCTATGTGAAGTCGGACATCGGCATGATGGCCAAGGGCAATCTCGCACCCAATGGCAAGAAATTTCCTAATCCCGATGTGCTGCTGCTGTCCTATACCGGCTGCTTCACCTTCATGAAGTGGTTTGAGCTCCTGCGCGAGCAGTACAAGTGCGAGACGATCATGTTGCATACGCCTTACATGGGCGACGGCAAGATCACCAAGAACATGACCGACTACATGGTGAAGCAACTGAAGGAAGAGGTCATTCCCACGCTCGAGCGCGTTTCCGGGGTGAAGTTCGACATCGACCGGCTGCGCGAATACCTGAAGAAGTCGACCAAGGCCGAGGACGATCTCGTTCGCGTGCTGCAAAGCGCCAAGTCCAAACCGTCGCCGATCGACGCTTATTTCGGCGGCATCTATTACATCGGGCCGATCTTCGGCGCCTTCCGCGGCACGCAAGACGCGGTCGATTATTATAAGTTTCTGCGCGAGGAGGTCGAAGACCGCATGGCCAAGGGCCTCGGACCGGTCACCCCCGATGGCGACATGGGCAAAGAGAAATATCGCCTGGTCGTCGAGGGACCGCCCAATTACACCAGCTTCCGGCAGTTCTGGAAAATGTTCTACGACGAAGGCGCGGTCGTCGTCGCCTCGAGCTACACCAAGGTCGGCGGCGTCTACGATTTCGGCTTCCGTCACGATCCAGACAAGCCGTTGGAGACGCTGGCCGAATATTGCCTCGGCGTCTACACCAACCGCAGCCTGCCGATGCGCATCGACATGTTGGTCAATTATATCAATGAATACGAGGCGGACGGCCTGCTGATCAACTCAATCAAGAGCTGCAACAGTTTCTCGGCCGGCCAATTGCTGATGATGCGCGAGGTCGAGAAGCGCACCGGCAAGCCGGCCGCGTTCGTGGAATCCGACCTGGTCGATCCGCGCTATTTCTCGGCGGCCAACATCAAGAACCGTCTGGAGAGCTATTTCCAGATGGTCGATCAGAAACGCGCCGGCGTGGACGCGGCGGCTTGAGGAGGAAGGCATGAAGACTTTCGTCGGCATCGACCTTGGTTCGACGACGACTAAGGCTGTCCTCCTCGACGAGGATCGCAAAGTGATCGGCCACGGCATCACCAATTCGCGCTCGAACTACGCGACTGCCGCGCGCGTGGCCAGTCAAGAGGCGCGCGTCGACGGGCAGTTCACGCTGTTCCGGCGGGCGCTTACCGCCGCCCATGGGCTAATCGACCTCGACACGTTCCTCGGCACGCTCGAGCGAGCCTTTCGTCTCGAGCAGTTTCTCGAACAGCTCGACGATCTCGAGCAGACCTGCATCAGCCAAATCCAAGGTGAGCGCTTCGCCAAGGTCGCGTCCGGTGTGAAGGATTCGCTCGGTGAGGTTTTCCGGCGGTTGCGCACGGAGGCGCCCGAGCTTTATGCGCCTGGCGCCAAGCGCAAATCCGATTTCTTCCGGGACATTGCGGGATCGCGCTACCATGCCCATGCCGAAGAGGTCGCGCGCGATGCGAACCTTCCCTATGATCTGCTGCTCAACGTCTACGATAAATCGATCATCGAGGTGGAAAACCGGCCGCCGGCGGGCGAGCTGAGCGACAAATTCCGCCGCGCACTCGGGCGTGTGCTGAAAACGGACGATTCGGTTAAATCGGCGGCGGCCGACATCCAGAAGATGATCGAGGATGCGCTCGCCGTCGATTTGGAGGAGACCTATCTGGTCGGCACCGGCTATGGCCGGGTGACGCTGCCGTTCTCCAAGGAGCATATCCGCTCGGAGATCCTCTGCCACGGCCTCGGCGCCCACTTGATGTATCCGCAGACCCGCACCGTGCTCGACATCGGCGGTCAGGACACCAAGGGCATCCAGATCGACGAGCACGGGATCGTCGCCAACTTCCAGATGAACGACCGCTGTGCAGCCGGTTGCGGGCGTTATCTCGGTTACATCGCCGACGAAATGAACATGGGCCTGCACGAATTGGGCCCCATGGCCATGAAGTCGGACAAGCCGGCGCGCATCAACTCGACCTGCACCGTGTTCGCCGGCGCCGAATTGCGCGACCGGCTCTCGCTCGGCGAAAAGCGCGAAGACATCCTGGCCGGGCTGCACCGCGCCATCATCTTGCGCGCGATCTCCATCATCTCGCGCTCGGGCGGGGTCACCAATGAATTCACCTTCACCGGCGGCGTTGCCAAGAACGAGGCCGCGGTGCGCGAGCTGAGGAAGGTGATCAAGGAGAATTACGGCGACGTCGTCATCAACATCAACCCGGATTCGATCTACACCGGCGCCCTCGGCGCCGCGGAGTTCGCGCGGCGAGCGCATTCGGGGCAGGCGGACGGGAGCGAAGCATGACCATCGCGGCAGGAATCGACATCGGCACCAGCACCATCAAGGCGGCGCTGTTCAAGGTCGAGAACGGCAAGGAAACCTGGCTGTCGCGCTACGTGATGCGCATCCGGCAACGCGACCCCATGGAGCTGGCGCGCGTCGCCTATGACGCCGTGCTGGAAGACGCGAAACTTAAGCCCGAAGACGTCAATTACGTTGCCACCACGGGCGAAGCCGAGAGCGTGCCGTTCCATACCGGCCATTTCTATTCAATGACGACGCACGCCCGCGGCGCCATCTACCTCGACCCGGAATCGCGGGCGGCGCTCGACATCGGCGCGCTGCACGGCCGTGCCATCCAGATCGATGGGCGCGGCAAGGTGCTCAGCTACAAGATGACCAGCCAGTGCGCATCGGGCTCCGGGCAATTCCTCGAGAACATCGCCCGCTATCTCGGCATCGCGCAGGAAGAGATCGGAACGCTGTCGAGCCAGGGCGATAATCCCGAGGTCGTGAGCAGCATCTGCGCCGTGCTGGCGGAAACCGACGTGATCAACATGGTTTCGCGCGGTATTACGACGCCGAATATCCTGAAGGGCATCCATCTTTCGATGGCGGCCCGGCTCTCCAAGCTGTTGAAATCGATCGGGGTGGTCGATGGCGCGGTGATGGTGACCGGCGGGCTCGCCCTCGACAAAGGTCTGGTCGCCGCGCTCGAAGAGGATATCTCGCACATCAAGGACATGAACGTCGCGGTCCGCAGCCATCCGGATTCGATGTATGCCGGCGCGATCGGCGCTGCCTTGTGGGGCGCGTTCCGTTTCGAAAAACTTGCCACCACCGGCCGCGTGCCGAAGGCGGCATGAGAATATGAGGAGATAACGCTATGGCCCTGTTGATCAACGATGCCTGCACGGCGTGCGATGCTTGCGAGCCGGTGTGCCCGAACAAGGCGATCACCGCCGGCAATCCGATGTACGTCATCGATCCGCTGAAATGCACCGAGTGCGTGGGCGCCGAGGACGAGCCGCAGTGCAAGCTGGTCTGTCCGGCCAATTGCATCGTGCCCAATCCGGACTGGGAAGAATCGAAAGAGGATCTGCTCGCCAAATACGAGCAGCTGCACGGCTAAACCATGAACTTCCAGAATCGCGTCTGCCAGAAGCTGCACGAGGAACACGCCGCCGTCGTCGCCATGTTGGAACGGCTGGCGCAGACCATCGCGCGGCACCGGGATAGCGCTCCCGACGCGAAAGATCCGATGGTGGCGAAACTCTTGAACGATCTCGCCGCCGAGCTGCCGGGCGAGGTCGAGCGTCATTTCGCCTTCGAAGAAACTGAGTTGTTCTCCTACCTCGGCGAAGCGGGCAATCAGGAAATCGGCGCGCATTTGACTCACGAACACGGCATCATCCGCCCGATCGGCGCGGCGCTGGTCAAACTTATCGGCGACGTGCGCGCGCAAGGCTTTGATGCGGCGCGCTGGGCCGAATTCCGCCGGCTCGGACAGGACCTGCACGATTCCCTGGTGCCGCACGCGCGCAAGGAAGACATGGCGCTGCTGCCGATGCTGGATGATTTGATGGATTCCGAAAAGGAAACGCAGCTTTACGAGAAATACGTCGAGCATATGTGAGGCACTTGCATGAATAATGCCGCCGCGACTGCGGACAACACCATCCGCCCGTTACGCTCTGCCGATCTCGAACGCGTCATCGCCATCGATTCGGCGCACGTGGGTGAGCCGCGCCGCTGGTTTTTCGAGAAACGCGTGGCCCACGCCAAGCAGCACCCGGATGATTTCGTGCATGTTGGCGTCGTGCGCAAAGGCGCGCTGGTCGGCTTTGCCTTCGCGCGTATCCTGCGCGGCGAATTCGGCCGCGAGCAGGCGATTGCCACGCTCGACGCAGTCGGCGTCGAGCACGACAGCCGCGAGCACGGCGTCGGCCGCGCCTTGATGGATGGCCTCACCAAGCTGATGCGTGAGAAGAAGGTGCAATCGCTGCAATCGCAGGCCGATTGGACCAACCACGGTCTGCTGCGATTCTTCGATTCTTCCGGTTTCGGACTGGCGCCGCGCCTGGTGCTTGAGCGTTCCGTTCTCACGCCGCTAGCGGAGGCTTCCGATGACGAGTGACAGCAAGACAAGAAGTGGCGGCATCACCATCCCGCAGCACGTGGGAGAGGCTGCCGAGATCAATTACGGTGGCGAGGCCGCCCCGGATTACGGCCCGCTCGCGCGCGACCGCATCCCGGTGCGTTCGATGGCCGATGGCGACCTGCATGCGCTGGTGGCGATCGATCGCCGGATCACCGGCCGCGACCGCGCCGCGTATTTCGAACGCAAGCTGGCCGACGCGTTGACCGAGTCGGATGTGCGCGTCTCGCTCGTGGCCGAGCTCGATACCGTGCCGGTCGGCTTCATCATGGCCCGTGTCGATCTCGGCGAATTCGGCCGGGTCGAAACCACCGCGGTCATCGACACCATTGGCGTCGATCCGGACTACCAAAACAAAGGTGTCGGCCGCGCTTTGGTGTCGCAATTGCTGGCTAACCTCGGCACGCTGCGCGTCGAGAAGGTGCGCACCGAAGTCGATTGGCAGGACCACGATCTGCTCGCCTATCTCCATCGCAATGGGTTCCGTCCCTCGCAGCAGCTTTCTTTCGACCAGCCGCTCATTTGATGTCCGCGTCGATGCCGGTCAAATCGAAACCTGCCTGTCAGCCGCGCTTCGACTTTCGCGACCAGCGCGCCATCGTCACCGGCGGCAGCCGCGGCATCGGCCGGGCGATCGCCGACGCGCTCGGCGGGGCCGGCGCGCAGGTCTATGCCTTCGATGTCGGCGAGCCGGAGCATATCGAAAACTTCCCGCATAAGTTCGTGCGTATCGATATCGTCGACACCAACGCCGTGAAGGCCGCCATCGCGGAGTTTTCGGAAGCACCGACTTTGCTCGTGAATAATGCCGGCATCACGCGCGACCGCTCGATTGCCAAGATGAGCGACGCCGATTGGGCGGCGGTGCTCAATGTCAATCTCACCGGCGCCTTCAACATGATCCGGGCCGTCGCGCCACTGATGGCGGCGCAGGGCTTCGGCCGCATCGTCAACATCACGTCGATCAACGGCCTGCGCGGCAAATTCGGTCAGGCTAATTACGCGGCGGCCAAGGCCGGTCTGATCGGTCTGACCAAGACCGCGGCGCGCGAGTTCGGCAAGAAAGGCGTCACCGTCAATGCGGTCGCGCCCGGCATGGTGATGACCGACATGGCGCGCGCCCTGCCGGAGGAAATTCTCGGCCGGGCGGTCGCCGAAGCGGCGCTGCCCGAGCTTTGCGATGCGCAAGACATCGCCAATGCGGTGCTGTTCCTGCTGTCGGACGCCGGGCGCGCCATCACCGGCGAAGTGCTGCGCGTCGATGCCGGGCAATATATCTGAGTGAACTCAGCCCCGGCGCACCATGAAGCCGCCCTCGCAGTCGCCGCATTGCGCGTCCATGGCCTCGTGCGTCCAGCCGCGCTCTTCGAGCTCCGGATAGAGCATGATAGGCTCGCTGTCGAAGTGTCCGATGATGGCCGAGCTGGCTTCGCCGCTTTCGATCGTGCGCAGAATGGTTGTGAGCGGCTCGTCTAGTCCGCGCACGTCGACGTGCAAGCCGTCTTCGCTGCGCCAAACGCGGGATCCGTCCGCCGGTCGGGTATGATTGTGATGGTCGTGATGCACGGCAAAGCTCCGGTCTTGCGCGCCAGGGCGATAAATCGGTACCAAAATGCCTAATTCTACGCTATGGGGTCTTGATTAGAATCAAAGGTCAGCTGCATTGGCGACAGCGAAAAAAGCGCGCGCAGCGAAAGCCGACACCGCGGTGCGGGTCCGCCGCGTGCGCGCCGCCGATATCCCGCAGGTGATCGGGCTCGATACCCGCGTCACCAAGCTTGCCAAGGCGGAATACTGGAACGATGTTTTCCGCCGTTACGGCAAACAACGCTTGCAAGAGCGGTTCTTCCTGGTTGCCGAGGGCCGCACGGACGGGGCGGATGCGCACGTGCTCGGCTTCATCATTGGCGAAATCCGCGCCTGGGAATTCGGCTCGACGCCCTGCGGCTGGGTCTTTGCGTTGTCGGTCGAACCGGAGATGCGCTTGCAAAGCGTCGCCACCGAGCTGTTCGAAGCGATTTCCAACGAGTTCAAGAAGGCCGGCGTCAGCAAGATGCGCACCATGGTGGCGAGGGATGCCCAGCTGCCCATGCTGTTTTTCCGCAGCGAAGGCATGATGGCCGGGCCCTACATCCAGCTTGAGAAGGACCTCGATTGAGCGGGATAGCGGCCTCATGAGACTGCAGATTTCAACCCGGCTGGCCATCTTCGCGGTGCTTGAACTGACCGCGCGCGAAGGCCGTCAGCTTTCCGTCGCGGAAATCGGCGAGAAGTACGGCGTCTCCAGTCATCACCTGGCCAAGGTCATGCACGTGATGGGCCGTGCCGGCCTGGTCCGCGCGGTTCGCGGCGCGGGCGGCGGGTATCAATTCGCCGGCAATGCACGGCGAACGACGCTGCTGGATGTTGCCCAGCTGTTCGAAGAGTTGAGCTCCGTCGAGCACGACAGCGGGACCGCCGCTGCGACGCCCGAGGACCAGGCCTTGCGCGAAGTTCTCAACGAAATTGACGATATCGCGCGCGCGACCCTCGGCTCGATCACCATTGCGACGATGCGCAAACTGGTGGACCGCCGTGCCGCCGGCGGCGGGCAACGTTCGAAGACCGAGATGCCGGGCCGGCGGATTTAATCGCGTCCTTGATTGACGCAACGACGTCTTATTTCGCCAACCCCAAGGACGATGCGGCGAATGCGTCCGATGCCCTAAATGCCATTGAATCGCGCGCTAATCGTATTTCTATTGTGCGTCGCAACATAATTCAACAAACGAGGCTTGGTAATTCTTGATCGAGATCAAGGCGGCTAGGCCGATCGGCACCTTGAGTGAGGCTGGTCAGCTCCAAGGCTTAGTCCATGGCTTCAAAACTGACGGCCGGCGATCTTCAAATCATCACCCGCATCGCGGTTTTTCGAGGACT
Organism: Hyphomicrobiales bacterium; assembly: GCA_003152455.1. Classification (GTDB taxonomy): domain Bacteria; phylum Pseudomonadota; class Alphaproteobacteria; order Rhizobiales; family Xanthobacteraceae; genus Pseudolabrys. The sequence continues at coordinate 17,221 of PMAF01000306.1, read as the reverse complement.
CAAAGCGGAGACCGTCGAGCACATTATCGCGCCCGCGACCGCGCTTATGTTGCGCCCGCACGATTGGATCGTTCGTCAAGACGATCCGGCGACGGCATTTTTCATCGTGATCGACGGCTGGGTGAAGCTTTATCGCAGCACGCAGTCCGGCGATGAAACCGTTATCGATATCATGACCAAGGGCCAGAGTTTCGCGGAGTCGGTCGCTTTCACCGGCAACCGCTACATGGCGACCGCCGAAGCGGTAAGCGAAGCGCGCGTCGCGCGCATCCCTGCCGATCATATCGTCCGCTGCATCCGCCAAAGCCCCGACATCGCTTTGGGGATGGTCGCGTCGATCTCCCAGCACATGCATCATCTCATGCAACAGGTCGAGCAGCTCAAGGCGCAAAGCGGCGTACAGCGAGTCGCCGAGTTTCTCGCGTCGCTGTCTTTGACGGAGCAGGGTCATTGCGCGGTCGCGCTGCCCTACGACAAGGTTCTGATCGCCGGCCGCCTTGGCCTGACGCCGGAGTCGTTGTCGCGGGCCTTTGCGCGCCTGCGCAGCATCGGCGTCGTGGTCGACGCTTCGCACGTTGTGGTCAAGGACGTTGCCAAGCTGCGTCAGCTCGCCAACGACGATCGCAGCTCGGTGCGCGGCACATTGCGGGCCGTGCGTTAATGTCGTCGCAGATTTTGCATCCGCCCGGTTGGTTGCCGCCAATCGGCTACGCCAACGGCATCAGCGTGCCGGCCGGCCGCATCGTGTTCGTCGCCGGCACGGTTGGCTGGGATGCCAATCAGAAATTCCAAAGCGAAGAACTCGTTCCGCAATTCGAGCAGGCGCTCAAGAACATCATCGCGATTCTGGCCGAGGCCGGCGCTAAGCCCGCCCACATTTGCCGGCTCACTGCCTTCTGCATCGACAAGCCCGCTTATCTCACGGGCCGGCGCGAACTCGGGCGCATTTGGAAATCGCTGATCGGAAGCCATTTCCCCGCGATGAGCATGATTTTTGTCGCCGATCTGCTCGATGCGCCGGCCAAGATCGAGCTGGAAGCGACCGCCGTTATTCCCGCGCCGTAAGCTTTGAGACGAGGCGCCGCGCCAGCGCGGCGGCCGCGACGCGACGATAATTGGCCGATGCAATCGTGGTCCGCATCGGCTGCACCTGCTTCTGTACCAGCCGGTCGATCTCTTGCAGCAGTTTGTCGTCGACCGGCCGCCCGGCAAAGACTTCCGTGCCGGCGAGCAGGAACGGCCGAGAATTAGTGCCGGTCAGCGCGATCCGGAGCGAACCGACATTTGTCCCAGACAGCGTGAGCGCAGCCGCGACGCCGGCCAAGGGAAAATCGATGGCCCCGCGTACGCGCACTTTTTCATAAGCCGATGGTGGCGGGGCTGCCGGCAAATGCACCGCTACGACGAGCTCGCCGGCGGCGAGAGCGAGATGGGCTTTGCCGTCTTCGACGTAGAGCTCGCTCAGAGGAATCCGGCGCTGGCCTTGTGCGCCGGCAATGTCGACTTCGGCGCCATAAACAAGCAAAGCGGGCGCCAGATCGCCGCTGAAGGCGGCGTGGCAGCGCTGGCCCTGCGGCGCGACGTGGCAGACAGTGCCGCGATTCTTCAGACAATAGGCGTTGGCGCTCCGCCACCATTCGCTTTGATTGTAATAGATGCAGCGGGTGTCGAGGCAGAGATTGCCGCCAACCGTCGCCATGACGCGATGACCGGGCCCGGCGATCGCCGCGGCGGCTTGCGCCAGCGCGCGATATCGGCTGGCGATCGCTTTGTCGCGGGCCAGCGCGGCGATGGTCACGCCGGCGCCGATCGTCACGCCGCGGCCGTCGGTTTTGATCTCGCTCAGTTCATCGATGCCGGAAAGATCGACCAGCAGATCCGGGCCGCTGATGCCGCGCCGCATGTTCACGATGAGGTCGGTTCCGCCCGCAACGTATCGGCTGCCCGGATGCTTGAGACAGGCCGCGACCGCTTCCTTGACGGTGTTTGGCTGCGCAATACGGAACTCGGCCAACGATGCGCTCATGATGCAGCCTTCAATGCGTTCCGTTTCGCCTTGCGCCGGCGCTCGATCAGCGCGTCCATGACCCGGTCAGGCGTCACCGGCAATTCATTGAGGTCCATGCCGATCGCATTGGCGATGGCGTTGACCATAGCCGGCGGAAAACCGGCCAAGGCGCCTTCGCTCGCTTCCTTGGCGCCGAACGGCCCGTAGGGATCGTGGCTTTCGACGATCTGCACCTCGATCGGCGGCGATTCCGCGATCGTCGGCATGCGATATTCGAGCAGGCTGGCATGCGCCGGCAGGCCCTCGAGGTAGCGGGTCTCCTCACACAAGGCTTGTCCCATGCCCATCCAGACCGACCCTTCGATCTGTCCTTCGACCGCCAGCGGGTTGATGGCATGGCCGCAGTCGAGCGCCACCCACACTTTGTCGACAGTGACCAGACCGCTCGCATCGTCGATGCTGACTTCGACCACCTGGGCGGCGTAGCTGAATCCCATGGTCGAGCCGACGGCGCCGCCGCGGTGCTTGCCGCCTTGTGCCTCCGGCGGGCAGGTGAATGATCCCTTCACGGTGATCGCGCCCTCGTCGACCAGCGCGGCGGCGACGACGTCGGCGAAGGGCAGGCTTGATTGATCGCCTTTGCCGACGCGGAATACTTCACCGGCGCATTCGATGTCTTCCGGCTTCGCCTCGAGTTTTTTCGCGGCGGCTGCGACGAGGACGGCCTTGAGATTCTTGGCAGCATCAATCGCGGCATTGCCGACCATGAAGGTGATGCGCGACGAATAGGCCCCGTTGTCCTTCGGCGTGATGGCGGTATCGGCGGAGACGACGCGAATTCGGTCGAGCGAAATGTCCAGCGTCTCCGCCACGGCGATCGCCACCATGGTCGATGAGCCTTGACCGATATCGGCGGCGCCGGTGAGCGCCGTCACGCCGCCGTCGAAGTCCAGCTTGAGGTTGACCAGCGCGTGCGGCTCGCCGGTCCGGTGAATAGGCTTGGCGGCCCCGCTGACGTAATGCGAGCAGGCCATGCCGAGGCCCTTGCCCGGCGGCATCCGGCCGATGCGCTCATGCCACCCGCTCGCTCGCTCGACCTTGTCGAGGCATTCGGCGAGGCCGTAACTGTTGACCGTCAAATCGTTCATCGTGCGGGTAGGCGCCTGCAACAAATTGGCGCGGCGCACCGCGAAGGGGTCAAGCCCGAGTTCGCGCGCCATGCGGTCGACCAGACATTCGAACGCGTGACGCATATCGACCGAACCGTGCCCGCGCATGGCGCCGCAGGGCGGCAGATTGGCGTAGACCCGATAGCCGTCGTACTTGACCGCGGGAATATCGTAGATACCCTGCAGCAGCGCGCCGGCATAGAGAATGGTGATGATGCCGTAACCGGCGTAAGCGCCGCCGCGTTGCACCACCTCACATTCACAGGCGTTCATGCGCCCGTCCTTGCGCATGCCGAGCTTCAACTTGATGTCGGTCTGCGGCCGGGCGCGGTGGGTGATGAAAGTTTCCTCGCGGGTGAGCTGCATCAGCACCTTACCGGCGCTGGCGCGCGCGAGCAGCGCGGCGATGATCTCGAAATTCAAGGTTTCGACGCGGGCGCCGAAGCCCCCGCCGATGAACGGCTTGATCACGCGGATGCGCGAGGAATCCATCTCCAGGCATTGTGCGAGCATCAGGTGCAGGTAATAGCCGACCTGCGACACGGTCTGCATCATAAGGCGGCCGGTCGCCGGATCGTATTCGGCAAGGCTGGCGTGCGGCTCGATCTGCGCGTGGTTAATTTCGGCGCAGTTGAATTTCTCCTCGCGCACTAGATCGGCCGCGGCAAAACCTTGGCGGACGTCGCCGAACTCGCTATGAACATCACGTTCGATATTGCCGGGCTTGTTGTCGTGCAGCAGCACGGCACCCGGCACGCGCGCGGTCTCCGACGTATAATAGGCGGGCAGCTCCTTCACTTCGAATTCGATCAGGTTAAGGGCCCGCTCCGCCGTCTCCGCGTCGATCGCGGCCACCGCCGCGACCGGCTCGCCGCGATAGCGCACGCGGCCGCGCGCCAGCGGATATTCGTTCATGGCGATGGGGAGCACGCCGTAGGTATGCGGGCAGTCGTCGCCGGTCACGACCGCGACCACGCCGTCGAGCGCGCGGGCCTTGGATACATCGAGCCGGATAATGTCCGCGTGGCTCACCGGGCTGCGGAAGATGCGTCCGACCAGGGCGTCGGCGTGGTCGAGGTCCGCCGTATAGCGGGCCTTGCCGGTGACCTTGTCGATGCCATCGATGAGCGGAACGCCCGGACGCTTCTTAATGCTCACCTGATCCGGTGCTGCCGTCATGATGCCGATTCCGCCGCCGCATGCACGGATTCGATGATCTTCACGTAGCCGGTACAACGGCAGAGGTTGCCGGATAACGCGGTGCGGATTTCCTGGTCGCTCGGGTTCGGAATGCGGCGAAGGAGTGCCTCCGCCGCCATGATCATTCCGGGCGTGCAGAAGCCGCATTGCGTGCCGAGCTTCTCGTGAAAGGCGCGCTGCAATCGGCTAAGCCGCCCTTGCGCCGCCAGGCCCTCGATCGTTTCGACGTCACGGCCCTCGCAGCGCACAGCGAGCGTAATGCAGGATGGCACGGCTTCGCCGTCGACCAGGACCGTGCAGGCGCCGCACTCGCCGCCATCGCAACCGGTCTTCACGCCGGTGAGATGCGCGACGTCGCGCAGATAGTCGACCAGCAGGTCGCGCTCGGCGACGGCGTCTTCGCGCCAGCGCCCGTTAAGCCTCAATCTCAGCAGCCGCTTTTTCGGCGGCGGGCCCGGTGCATGCATCGGAGCGCTCCTGAGCCAAAAAAATGCGCCGTTTGCCGGCGCGTTTCCATGACAAAAATCAAGACAACCCACTCCGGTTGTTGCGATATCGAGCGATCTACCTAACCGAAGTCAAGGATGGGGCTGCCATTAGCCAGTAGGTTTTTCAAACGTAATTGCACTTGGGCGGGCCTTATGATGGCGCTTCGCGACTATAACGCCGCGGTCGATTTAGCGGCCAAAGAACCCGAACAAACAGCGCAAGACATTTCCGCGTTGAGTGTATTTTTCAATCCGAAGAGCGTCGCCGTGGTGGGCGCTTCGTCCGACCCGAAGAAGCCGGGCAACACCGCGCTCCGCCACATGATCTCCATGGGCTACAAAGGGAAATTGTACCCGGTCAATCCGCGCGAAAAAGGCATCTTGGGGCTGCCTTGCTACAGAAACGTGAGCGACATCCCCGAACCGGTCGAGCTGTGCATTCTGATGGTGGCGGCCGAGCTGACCGTGCCGGTCGCCAAGGAGATGGCGGAGCGAAAAAAGCGCTTCAACGACATCAAGGGCGCGATCTGCATGTCGGCGGGCTTCGGCGAGATCGACTCGCCTGAGGCCAAGCAGCGGCAAAAGGATCTGATCGACATTCTACAGTCCGCGTCGATCCGGCTCATCGGCCCGAACTGCGTCGGCGTCATGGATACGGTGAGCGGCTTCAACACCAACTTCGATATCGGCTCCTATCCGCGCGGCGGCATCAGCGTGCTCACGCAGAGCGGCGCTTTCGGCAATTCATTTCTGTTTGCTTCGGGGACGAGCGGCCGGGTGGGCCTGAACAAATACGTCTCCATGGGCAACATGGCCGACGTTCAGATGGCCGAGCTGCTCGCCTTCTTAAAGGACGACGTAACGACGCGCGTCATCGGCATCTATCTCGAAGGTTTGTCTGAGCCGCGCGGCTTTTTCCAAGCGGCCTGCGAAGCCGCCGCGGTCAAGCCGGTGGTGGTACTCAAAAGCGGCCGCAGCGAACTGGGATCGACCGCGGCGCTCTCCCACACCGGCGCGATCGCCGGCGCCGAGGCGATCTACGAAGGCGCGTTCCGCCAGTTCGGATTGATGCGCGTGCGCAGCGTCGCAGAGTTCTACGACACGCTGCGCGCGTTCTCGATGCAGCCGGTGCCGAAGGGCAACCGCGTTGCCGTGCTCACGCACATGGGCGGGCCGGGAACGATGTGTATCGACGAGATTTCCGAATCGCCCGGCATCACGATGGCGTCGTTCACCAATGAAACGCACGCGGCGTTGAAGGCGATCCTGTCGCCCGCCGCCAATATCGGCCATCCGCCCGGCTACATCGACCTCACCGCCGCGCATTTCGAGCGCTTGCACCACCAGGTGCTGCAACTCCTGTTCAAGGATCCGAACGTCGACCAGGTGATCCAGATCCTGGCGCCCAGCGCGTTTCTCGATCAGCCGCTGCTCGCCAAGGAGGTCTCGGCTGCGTTCCAGTCGCAAGGCTCGACGCCGAAGCCGCTGCTCAATGTCATCACCTTCGGCGACTTTGCCGACGAATTGCGCCGCGGCCTCGAAGGCGCTCACCTGCCGACTTTCGATTACCCGGACACGGTCGTGCGGGTCGCGGCCAATCTGGCGAATTACGGCGCCATTCGCGCGTCGGCCGCGCAAGCCGACGGAAAGATTCACATTGCCGCCGCCAAAGGGCCGGCGGCGCAACTGATCGCCGCCACGGCCAAAGCGGGGCGCGTCAGCCTGCTCGAACCGGAAGCCTATGCGGTGTGCAAGCAGTACGACATTCCGGTGCCGCCATTCAAAATGGTTGACTCGCTGCCGGGCGCTTTGGCGGCCGCCAAAGAGATCGGTTACCCGGTCGTGATCAAAGTGGTGTCGGCGCAGATCCTGCATAAATCCGACATCGGCGGCGTCGTGCTAGGCATCGGGTCCGACGGCGCGCTTGAAAAATTCTACGCGCAGCTCATCGACAACGTCTGCAAGGCGGCGCCTGGAATCGGTACGCCAAGCGTGCTGGTGCAGAAGATGATGCCGGCGGCGACCGAACTGGTGCTGGGCGCGATCCGCGACAGACTGTTCGGCCCGGTGGTGATGTTCGGCCTCGGCGGCATCTATGTCGAAGCGCTCAAGCGCGTCGGGTTCCGCCTGGCGCCGTTCGGCATCGATGAGGCCCGCGCGCTCATCCACGACACGCTGCCGCCGAAAATCGTGGCCGGCGCGCGCGGCCGCCAGAAACTTAATGTCGACGCCATCGCCGCCAAGCTGGTCTCGCTCGGCCGGATGCTGGAGGAGCACCCGCAGATCGAGGAAGTCGACCTCAACCCGTGCCTCGCGCTCGACGACGGCTGCCTGGCGGTCGACGCGCGCATCATTCTCGCCAAGGCCAATTGAGATAGCTCAATGACCACCATACACCGGAAAGATTTACCTGCACTATCAAAGGGTGAGCCGCAGGAATGACCGACGTTCGCGACTATAATGCCGCTGTCGATTTTGTGGACCGCAACGTCGCCGAGGGACGGGGCGAGAAGACCGCGTTCATTGACCCGTCGCGCAACCTGACCTATGGCGAACTGCTCGACACCGTGGCGCGCATCGGCCCGATGCTGGCGCGCATGGGCATTGAACCGGAAAACCGCATCGCCCTCGTTCTGCTCGACACCGTCGATTTCCCCGTTCTGTTCTGGGGCGCCATCCGGGCGGGCATCGTTCCGGTTCTTGTCAACACGCGGCTGACCGTCGATCAGTATCGCTACCTGTTCGAAGATTCCCGCGCCAAGGCGGTTTTTGTTTCGACCGCGCTGCTCCCGATGGTGCAGGAAGCCGTCAAGGATCTGCCCAACGTCAAGGAAGTCGTCGTCGTCGGCGGAGGCCCGGCGTCGGTGCCACGGCTGGACCAGCTCTTGGCGGCCGAGAACGAAGGCGCGGCGCCAGCCAGAACCTGTGCCGATGAAGTCGCGTACTGGCTCTATTCGTCCGGCACGACCGGAAACCCGAAAGGGACTATGCATGTGCATTCGACGCCAATGAACATTGCGCGTACCTCGGGGCAGCGCCGCATCGGCATCCGTGAAGACGATGTGATATTTTCCGCGCCGAAGCTGTTCTTCGCCTATGGCCTCGGCGATGCAATGTTGTGCCCGATGTCGGTCGGCGCGACCACGGTGCTCTATCCGGAGCGGCCGACGCCGCAGACCGTGTTCGAAACGTTGCGCGGATATCAGCCGACGATGTTTTTTGCGGTGCCCACGCTTTATGCGGCCATGCTCGCCGACCCCGAGTGCAAGCCGGACCATATGTCAAGCCGGATTCGACTCTGCTTCTCGGCCGGCGAACCATTGCCGGTCCATGTCGGCCAAGCCTGGAAGCAAAAATTTGGCCTCGACATCGTCAACGGCGTCGGCTCCACCGAGATGGGGCATCTTTATCTGACCAACCTTCCGGATGCCGTCGAATACGGCACTTCCGGCGTGGCGGTCGACGGCTACGACCTCAGACTTGTCGATGAAAACGGTAACGACGTCGCCGACAATGAAATGGGCGAGCTGTTGGTGCGCGGCGAATCGTCCGCGGTCGGCTACTGGAATCAGCGCGAGAAATCTCGCCGTACGTTCGTCGGTGACTGGACCCGCACCGGTGACAAATACGTGCGGCGTCCGGATGGCGTTTACACCTACTGCGGCCGCACCGACGACATGTTCAAGGTCAGCGGCATTTGGGTGTCTCCGTTCGAGGTCGAAGACGCATTGATTGCCCACCCGAAAGTGCTCGAGGCCGCCGTCGTGCCGGTCGAGGACGAACACGGCCTGATCAAACCAAAAGCCTTCGTCGTACTCAAGAATCAGAACGAGGACGATATCGGACGGGCGCTCTATGAAGAGCTCAAGGTGCATGTGAAACGCGCGATCGGTCCCTGGAAATACCCGCGCTGGATCGAATTCGTCGACAGCCTGCCGAAAACCGCGACCGGAAAAATCCAGCGCTTCATGCTGCGCGACAAGGGAATCAATTTGCATGCGGGGGACCGGTGATGCGGCCGCTCGCACATCTTGCTTGGCCGTTTTTCGGCGAGGAACACCGGCGATTTGGCGCAAGGCTGGCGGATTGGGCTAACAAGGAAGTCGGCCGCCACATCGATCACGCCGACGTGGATCAATCCTGCCGGTCCCTCGTTCGGGCTTTGGGAAACGCAGGCTGGCTCAAGGCCGTGGTGCCGGCAGCCTATGGCGGCCTCTCGGAAAAACTCGACGTGCGCACGATTTGCGCCGCGCGCGAGATTCTTTCCTGGCACGACAGCCTCGCCGATTTTGCCTTCGCCATGCAGGGCCTGGGCACCGCCTCGATATCGCTGTTCGGCAGCGACGAGATAAAGGCCAAATATCTGCCGCCGGTTTGCAGCGGCCGTCATATCGCGGCTTTCGCGCTCTCGGAACCCGAAGCGGGCTCCGACGTCAGCGCGCTGGCCACCGCCGCCGTCAAGGATGGGCCGGCGCATGTCCGCATCGACGGGCTGAAAACCTGGATCTCCAACGGCGGGATCGCGGACCACTACGTCGTGTTCGCGCGCACCGGCGAGGCTCCAGGCGCGAAAGGGCTTTCCTGTTTCATCGTCGACGCCGATATGCCGGGCCTCGAGGTCGCGGGCCGCATCGAGGTCATCGCGCCGCACCCGCTGGCAACGCTTCGCTTCACCGACTGCCGCGTGCCGCTGGCCAATCGTCTTGGCGGCGCGGGCGAAGGTTTCAAAGTGGCGATGGCGACGCTTGATATTTTCCGCTCGACGGTTGCCGCCGCCGCCCTCGGGCTGGCGCGCCGCGCCTTCGACGAGATGATCGAGCGCGCGGCAACCCGCAATTTGTTTGGAGCGCCGCTGGCGGATCTGCAGCTCACGCAGGTGGCCCTTGCCGATAGCGCCATCGATATCGACGCGGCGGCATTGCTGATTTATCGCGGGGCCTGGGAAAAGGACTCCGGTGCAGCGCGCATCACACGCCAGGCCTCGATGTCAAAGGCCTTCGCGCCGGAGATGGCGCAACGCGTCATCGATCGCGCCGTGCAGATCTTCGGCGGCAACGGCGTGCGCGTCGGTGTCAAAGTCGAGGCGCTTTACCGCGAAATTCGCGCGCTCCGCATCTACGAGGGCGCGACCGAAGTACAGAAACTGATCGTGGCGCGAGAATTGCTGAAGGCGCGCGAAGCGGCGCGTCGCCAGGCCGCCGAGTAGGAACGATGCTGCTGACCGAAGAACAGGAGCAGGTTCGGGACACCGCGCGAGAATTCGCGCAATCCCAATTGGCGCCCCATTCGGCCGAATGGGACAGCCAAGCGGTGTTTCCGCGCGCGGCGCTGCGCGAGCTGGGCAATCTCGGCTTCATGGGGATGACTGTCCCGCAAGAGTGGGACGGCGCCGGCACCGATTACATCGCCTATGCGCTGGCGCTCGAGGAAATCGCCGCCGGCGATGGCGCCGTCTCGACGATCATGAGCGGCCATAACTCCGTCGGCTGCATGCCGCTGGTCGAGTACGGGACGCCCGAGCAGAAGGAAAAATATCTGCGGCCGATGGCGCGCGGCGAGATGCTGAGCGCGTTCTGTCTCACGGAGCCGCAAAGCGGCTCGGATGCCGGCGCCATCCGCACCCGGGCCGAGCGCCGCAACGGCGGCTACATCCTCAACGGCACCAAGCAGTTCGTCACTTCGGGCAAGAACGCCGACGTCGCGCTGGTGATTGCCGCCACCGATCTCGCGCTTGGCAAGCAGGGCATCAGCTGTTTCATCGTCGACACCAAGCAATCCGGCTATTGCGTCCGCCGCATCGAGAACAAGATGGGACAGCAGGCGTCGGATACTTGCGAAGTGGAATTCGACGAACTCAACGTGCCGGTGGAAAACCGGCTTGGCGCCGAGGGCCAAGGCTACCGCATCGCGCTGGCCAACCTGGAAGGCGGCCGCATCGGCATCGCCGCGCAAGCCGTGGGCATGGCCCGCGCGGCGCATGAAATCGCCGTCGCTTATGCGCAAGAGCGCCGCAGTTTCGGCAAGACGATCATCGAGCATCAAGCCGTCGCGTTCCGCTTGGCCGACATGGCGACCCAACTCGAAGCCGCGCGCCAGCTCGTGCTGCATGCCGCCGCCTTGCGCAGCCAGGGCTTGCCTTGCCTCAAGGATGCCTCGATGGCGAAATTGTTCGCCACCGAAGCCGCCGAGCGTATCTGTTCCGACGCCATTCAGACGCTGGGCGGTGCCGGCTACATGGCCGAATTCGGGGTCGAACGCATTTATCGCGCCGTGCGCGCCAGCAAAATCTACGAGGGCACCAACGACATCCAGCGGCTGGTCATCAGCCGCGCGCTCATGACCCAGTCGGGACAGGAAAAACGGACCTGACCATGTTCCTGATGAGCACCAACGATGCGGTGACCACCCTGACGCTGAACCATCCTCCGGTGAATGCGATCAGCGAAGAATGGGTGCGCGCGTTCGAAGCCAAGCTTGATAACCTCGCGCGCGGCCCGCGTTTTACCGTCCTGCATATCCGCTCCGAGCAGAAGGTGTTCTGCGCGGGCGCCGATCTTAAGGAAGTGCAAGCCCGCATGGAGGCAGCCGACGGTCCCGAACAAATGTACTCTTATGTGGCGGGCATCCAGCGGCTCTATGCGCGAATCGAGCGATTGCCCCAGGTCACGCTGGCCGAGATCGGCGGCGCGGCGATGGGCGGCGGATTTGAATTGGCGCTGGCCTGCGATCTGCGGATCGCGGCCAATGAAGCCAAAATCGGCTTACCGGAAGTCCGGCTTGGACTGATCCCGGGCGCCGGCGGCACGCAGCGTCTCACCCGTTTATGCGGTCCCGCGCTCGCCAGCCGGCTTATTCTCGGCGCTGAAATTCTCGATGGTACGGCGGCGAGCGAGCTCGGCGTGGTGCATTGGGCGGTGCCGCGCGCGGAGCTCGCGCAGCGCGCCGCCGAGACGGCGCGCCGCATCGCCGGTCTGCCGGCCGCGGCGCTGGCCGCCAGCAAGGCCTGCATCGCGGCGGCCGGCCACAAAGAGCGCGGCGGATACACTGACGAATTGGAATTCACCCGGCTGTTGCTCAGCAATGCCGAGACGCGCCAGCGTGTTACGGCGTTTCTTGCGGGCGCGGCCGAAACTTCAAAACCGATGAAAAAAGGGACGGCATGATGACATTCGATGGCAAAGTAGCTTTGGTCACCGGCGGCGCTTCCGGCATCGGCAAGGCCACCGTGATGGCTTTCGCCCGCCAGGGCGCGACCGTGATCTGCGCCGACGTGAACGCCGCGGCTGGCGAGGCGTTGAAACAGGAAGCCGCCGGCGCCAAGCTGAAGGTCGATTTCGTTGCCATGGACCTCGGCAATTCCGACTCGATCCGTGCCGCCGCCGGCGAGGTGCTCGCGCGCTATCCGCGCGTCGACATCCTGGTGAACGCCGCCGGCTGGGGCGACATCCAGCCCTTCATGCAGAACACGCCGGAGTTCATTAACCGCGCCATTGCCATCAATCTCGCCGGCCCCGCGCATCTGACGCAGGCGTTGCTGCCGCCGATGATCGCCGCCAACGGCGGCAAGGTCGTCAACATCGCCAGCGACGCCGGCCGCGTCGGCAGCGGCGGCGAGACGGTTTACGCCGGGGCCAAAGGCGGCCTGATCGCCTTCACCAAGTCGCTCGCGCGCGAGGTCGCCCGCTATTCGATCAACGTCAATTGCGTGTGCCCGGGCCCGACCGATACGCCGATGCTCGCCACCCGCTCGGAGAAACTGCGCGAGGCCTTCCTCAAGGCGATCCCGTTCCGCCGTTTCGCCAAGCCGGAGGAAATCGCCGACGCCGTCGTGTTCTTCGCCAGCCCGCAAGCCGCTTACGTCACCGGCCAGGTGATGAGCGTGAGCGGCGGGCTCACTTTCGCAGGTTAGCGCTCACAATTTTTCATGGAGGGAATCATGACTGCAGTTGCAATGGCAAAGGCTGCCACCACCGCCGAAACCGCGGCGCGCTTCCGCCCCGCTGGGCTCGACTTTTCCAACTACAAGCCGAAGCACTTCCTCTGGTCCGTGTCAGGCAAGGTGGCTACCATCACCTTGAACCGGCCGGAGCGGAAAAATCCGCTGACGATCGAGTCCTATGGCGAGCTGCGCGACTTGTTCCGCAACCTGCAATACGCCGAGGGCATCGCCAACATCGTGATCACCGGCGCCGGCGGCAATTTCTGCTCCGGCGGCGACGTGCACGAGATTATCGGCCCGCTGGTCGAGATGCAGCGCAAGGACGACATGGCCGGGCTGCTTGCCTTCACGCGCATGACGGGTCAGCTGGTCAAGGAGATGCGCGCCTGTCCGCAGCCGATCGTTTCGGCGATCGACGGCATCTGCGCCGGCGCCGGCTCGATCATCGCGATGGCGTCGGATCTGCGCGTCGGCACGGCGCGCAGCAAGGTCGCCTTCCTGTTCGTGCGCGTCGGGCTTGCCGGCGCCGACATGGGCGCCTGCGCCATCCTGCCGCGCATCATCGGCCACGGCCGCGCGTCGGAGTTGCTCTATACCGGCCGCGCCATGGACGGCATCGAGGCCGAGCGCTGGGGCTTCTACAACAAGCTCTCCGAGCCGGAGACGGTGCTCGCCGACGCGCAGGCTTTGGCCAAGCAGTTGTCGGATGGCCCGACCTTCGCCAACGCGATGACCAAGAAGTGCCTGCATCAGGAATGGAACATGGGCGTCGACGAGGCGATCGAAGCCGAGGCGCAGGCGCAGGCGATCTGCATGCAGACCAAGGACTACGAGCGCGCCTACGAGGCCTTCGTCGCCAAGCAGAAGCCGGTGTTCCAGGGCAATTGATAAGGGCAACTTAGCGCGTGAACGGGCGACCGAAAAACGTATAATCGGAAACTGATGGCTGCCGCGCCCGCCGGTTGGCGGGCGAAAGGCGGTGCACGCGCCTATCGGCCAGGGCAGGGAAACTCAACGATGTTCTCGAGAGCGAAATTCTCGGTCATTCTCTTCGCGGTGAGCGGACTTCTCCGCTACGCGCGCTGGCGGCATCCGCAGTTCGCGGCGCGGCTCAAAGAGCGCAATCTGGTTGCTCAGATCAAGGCGCGCGACGAGGGCACCGGCCGCTGGATCGAGATCCGCGACGGGAAAATCCGCTCGGGCGCCACGCAGCATGCGACGCCCGATATCACGCTTTCGTTCAAGAATGCCGCGATTGGCGCGTCTTTGCTGACGCCGCCGATCAACTGGCTCGCCCAGATCAACGCGCAGAAGGATTTCACCCTCGGCGTCGACGGTCCAGAGGATCTGACCAACTGGTTCGCGCAGACTTTGATGGCGATGCAGACCGCGCACTGGAGCTTCGGCACGCCGATGCCGGACGGTTCGATGCGCTATTGCAACATGACCAATGGCGGGCCGGTTTTCATCACCGTCAAGGACGGCAAGATCGTGCGCATGACGCCGATCGATTTCGACGACAGCGATCCGCAGCCGTGGACGATCAAAGCGCGCGGCATGAATTTCACGCCGCCGCGCAAGACGACGCTGGCGCCGCATGGCCAGAACGCCAAATCGATCGTCTATTCGCCCGACCGTCTGCTCTATCCGATGAAGCGCGTCGACTTCGATCCCAACGGCGCGCGCAATCCGCAGAACCGCGGCAAGTCGGAATACGTGCGCATTTCGTGGGAGGAGGCGATTGACCTCGTCGCCGGCGAGATCAAGCGCTGCAAGCGCGACCACGGACCGGGCGCCATCGCGACCTCGCACGGCTCGCATCACACCTGGGGCAATATCGGCTACTATTTGTCCGCGCTCTACCGCTTCGCCAATGCGGTCGGCATGACGCGCGTGCACCACAATCCCGACTCGTGGGAAGGCTGGTATTGGGGCGCGGTGCATCACTGGGGCCACACGCTGCGCGTCGGTCAGTCGGAGACCTACGGCACCGTCGAGGATTGCCTGCAGAATTGCGAAATGATCGTGTTCTGGGCTGCGGACCCCGAGACCACGTCTGGCTCCTATGGCGCGCAGGAAGGCACCGTGCGCCGGCAGTGGCTGAAAAACCCGACGCTCGGGATCAAGGTCGTCCACATCGATCCCTATTATAATGCCTCGGCCCAATTCCTCCCCGGCAAGTGGCTTTCGCCCAAGCCGACCACGTCGCCGGCTCTGGCCATGGCGATCGCCTATGTCTGGATCATGGAAGGCCTCTACGACAAAGGGTATGTGAAGACCCACACGGTCGGCTTCGACGTCTGGAAGGCCTACCTCACGGGCGAAGAAGACGGCATCCCGAAGTCGCCGGAGTGGCAGGAGAAGGAAACCGGCGTTCCGGCGAAAGACGTGCGCGCGCTCGCCCGCGAGTGGGGCGGCAAACGCGTCTATCTCGCGCCCGGCGGCTGGGGCAACGGCCACGGTGGCGCTTGCCGCAATCAGACCGGCATCCAGTGGGCGCGCACCATGGTGTGCCTGGCGGCGATGCAGGGCCTGGGCAAGCCCGGCATCAACATGGGCAATCTGCAATGGGGCTGCCCGATCGCCTTCAATTTCTATTTCCCCGGCTACGCCGACGGCGGCATGTCAGGCGATCTCGAAAACACCTCGATGCCGGTCGAGCTCTATCAGCGCATGCCGCAACTGCCGACCATGAATTCGAGCTTCCAGCGCATTCCGCGCATCTGGATGCCGGAGGCGATCGCCGACGGTAAAGCCGAAGGCTGGCCGTGGGTCGGCAAATCGATCGAGCACCAGTTCGCCAAATTCAGCTACCCGGCGCCCGGCCATTCGCCGGTGAAGATGCTCTACAAGTATGGCGGCTCGATGATTGCGACTATGAACAACACCAGCCGCCACGTGCGGATGTACCAATCGGAAAACCTCGAATTCGTGGTCAACCAGTCGATCTGGTTCGAGGGCGAGGCGAAGTTTGCCGATGTGGTTCTGCCGGCCTGCACCAATTTCGAGCGCGTCGACATCTGCGAATGGGCCGGCCTTGGCGGTTACGGCCACCACGGCCAGCAGCAACTCAACCACCGGGTTATCATTTTCCAGGCGCCGGCGATCAAGCCGCTCGGCGAATCGAAGACCGACTATTGGATCTTCACCGAAATCTGCAAACGTCTCGGTCTCGCCAACTACTTCAACGAGGGTTGCAACGAGCTCGACTGGGTCAAGCGGCACTTCGATGCCTCGGACCTGCCGACAAAAATCTCCTGGAAGGAATTCATCAAGCGCGGCTATTACGTGGTGCCGGCCGAGAAGGAGCACCTGCGCGCGCCAGTGTCGTTCCGATGGTTCTGGGAGAACCGCAAGAAGGATGTGCCGGAGGCGCAGCCACTGCCTTCCGATTACACCGAGGAGTTTTTGCGCGGGCTGCAGACGCAGTCCGGCAAGCTCGAATTCGAATGCAACAGCCTGAAGCGCTTTGTCGATCCGGAGCGGCCGCCGATCGTCAAATACGTGCCGTCATGGGAAGGGCCGCATTCCGGCGCCCTGTTCGAGCGTTACCCGCTGCAGATGCTCACGCCGCACTCAAAATATTCGTTCCACACCCAGGGCGACGGCAAGGATTCGTTCCTGCTCAATATCGAGGATCACCGGGTCAATGTCGGCGGCTATTATTACTGGATCATGCGCCTGAACGCGCAGGACGCGGCCGAGCGCAACATCAAGAAGCACGATCTGGTGAAAGTCTATAACGACCGCGGCGCGGTGATCTGCGCCGCATTGCCGACCCAGCGGCTGCCGCGCGGCGTCTGCCACGGCTACGAATCCGCTGCGATCTACGAACCGATGGGTGAGCCCGGCAAATCGGTCGATCGCGGCGGCTGCCTCAATCTGCTCACGCCGGAGCGCACGCAAACCAAGAGCACGCATTCACTGGCCGGTTCGAACTCGCTGGTGCAGGTCGTGCTGTGGGACGGCGGCACAGCGCATGCCTCGGAGACGTCCGCAAAAATGGACAAGGATCAGAAAAACCGCACCGCGCACGAGGCGGCGCGGCTGGTGCCGGCAAAATAGCGATAACAGGAGGGACTGATCCGATGGCTTATGTATTCAAGGAGGGCGATCTGCCCTCGCTGATCGACGCCAAGCAGGCGCGCGAGCGCATTTTCTTCGTCAATCAGGAACTCGCCCATATCGACGACATGCTGGCCGGCGTCATGCATTATAAGAAGGACGCGGCCTCGCCCCTGCACCTGCACAAGAACTGCGAGCACTTCTATTTCATCATCGACGGCAAGGCGACGGTCGAATCGGACGACGGCATTCGGCCGGTCGGACCCGGCGACATGATCTTCATCCCGGCCGAGGAGAAGCACCGTCTGCGCGCCACCGAGCCGCTGTTCTATTTCGAGTGGCAGGCGCCCAA
>PMAF01000097.1 GCA_003152455.1 Hyphomicrobiales bacterium | reverse complement strand
GCCATCGTAAAGTTCAATGCCGGCAACGGGGCGCTGCTCTGCAACGGCTGCGAAATCGTAATCGCGACCGGATTCGAACACGAAGACCGGGAGCACTTCTGCGCCAAGTGCGTCCTCAAGCAGACCCAGCTCGACTCCGAAGGCAAGCCGTCGGCACCGGTCGAGAAGCCGCACCGCGGCCGTATCGCCGCCTGGCGCAAGACCGGGCACGACAAAGCGACGGCATACGAGGGCGTCTTCCTCGACCATCCGAACCTAACCGGGTTTATGAGCGTCACCTCGGCTGTCGTGACTGGACCGGACGGCGGCGGCGAAATCGAGACGCGCAACTCGGACTATACGCTGATCGGCGCCGAAACGACCGGAGAGACTCTGCGGACGGCGCAACATTTGTACGACAGCCTGCCCGTCCTGCAGGCCGACGAAGGTCTGGCCTACGCGATCACCGAGCAGAGCGACCTATCGGGCGCCGTGGCGGCGCTCATGTCCGTGGTCGACCGGACGCTTGCTGACGTCGAGCGGACGGTGTGGGAGCGACGCGTCGCGGCAGCGCTGCTGTTCGAGTCGAACTGGTCAACCATGCGCGAGCTGGCGCAGCGGCTGAGAAACCGGCTGCTCGGCTTGCCGCGCGGCAAAATCGAAATCCACAAGCAGATCGAGGCGATCTGCGACGCTATGCAGCTCCTCATCGCTCCACGGCGCGACGAACACGACGTTTCGACGGCCGTGACGGCCGCCCGCGCGGTCCACAAGTCGGCCAACTGGGCCGTCGGGCACGGCGAGGCGAAGCTCGACCGCGCGCAAATCATTACCGCGGCCTGGTACATGCGCGCCAGCGGTGCGCTCGACGCCATAGACCGCGAAGAGGAACTCGACGACGACGATTGCTTCGGGACGGTGCGCCGCATCGCCGAGGGCCTGCACCGCACGATCGGCGGCCGGGAGCGTAAGCGCGAGGAGCGCGAGCAGACGAAGCCGGAGGGCACCATTGTCATGACTGGCATCGGCGGCGCCGCAATCGAGAAGCAAAAGGAGATTGCCAACGCGTACAAGAAGCTGATCGGCGTGCGCCTGCCCGTTGTCAGGGCCGGCGAACTGTCGGCCGTGCGCGAGCGTTTGGCCGGCGAATTTCCTCACGCCGCCGAGCAGATTGGCGTGCTGTTGAGCGATCTCGTCGAGGGCGACGAGATCCGGTTCAGGTTGCCGACGCTGATCGTCGGAAAGCCCGGCGGTGGCAAGTCGCGGCTGGTGCGGCGGTTGTGCGCCGAGTTGAAGCTGCCGTTGCTGCGCTACGACGCCGCCGGCTCCGGCGACAACGCGTTCGCCGGGACGCCGCGACGTTGGCATTCCGGCGAGCATTGCACGCCGCTCGAAGCGGTGCACCGGAGTCTCAAGTCCAACCCGGCCGTGCTGATCGACGAGATCGATAAATGCGCATCCAGCCGTCACAATGGGAACCTCGAAACCAGCCTGATGCCGTTTCTTGAAGTGGAGACCTCGGCGAGATACCCCGACCCATTCATCGAGAGCGACGTGGATTTGTCGCATGTTAATTTTCTGTTGACAGCGAACGACGACTCGAAGCTGCAGGGGCCGCTGCGCGATCGCCTGCGGATCGTTCGGATGCCGGAGCCGCGGCGGGAAGACCTGCCGACGCTGGCGCGGGCGATGGTGAGCGATATGGCGCGCGAGCGCGGCGGCAATCCGGCTTGGTGGCCTCATCTCAACGAAGACGAACTGGAGATCGCCGGCCGGCTGTGGCTCGGCGGCTCGGTGCGGCGGCTTCGCTTCATTGTCGAGCGTCTGCTGGCGGCGCGCGAGAAGAACGCGAGGAACTAATGACGCGCATACGCAGATACGGTTCGTGGCCAAGTCGCGGCGTTCGCTTCCTTGCCTTCCTGCGTTCGGCAACGGCCATCCTGAGAATCTGGTGGCTCATGAGCTGGCACAGGAAAATGTGGCTGCTGTGGGCCTGGGAGAACGTGCCGGACGATAGGAGGTCATCATTCGCTCAAGCCATCGCCCGCGCGGTGGTCCGGGTGTGGGTGGCGGAAATGTCGAGGAGCGAATGAAGTTGGAAGAGATCGGGCGCCGGGGATTTATCGTCTTTCTTCTCGCGACGCTTGCGGCGGCGTCAGCGCCCGCCATCGCCGCGCCGAAGTGCGCGGCTACGTTCGTGCTGAAGCGCTCGGGCATTGCTCCGGGTACCGAGGTGTGGGCCGTCGCCGAGGCTCGCGGGCCCGAGCAGCCGATGTTCTACAACGTGCGCGCGCTCGTCACCGCCGACCTGCATGACGTGTTTTGGTACACGGAGAGCATCGCCGGACACGTGAAGAACATCCGCGACGAGATTCCGCAGGATATCCTCGATTGGACGTTCCGCAGGGCGGCGGAGGGCGACCTTTATTGGCGGCATCAGATCGAAGCCACCGGCAACGACATGCGGGCGATCTCGCGCCGAGTGGCGAACGCGGTGTGGGACAAAATCGATGTTTGACGTAATCGAGATCAAGGTCGTGTTGCTGCCTGGCGGCTCGATGAGCAGCGAGGCCGAGCGCCTCGGTCACATCCGGCTCGTCCCGGTGGTTCAGCGTTTCCCGGCCGAGAAGCTGGGCGGCCACGGAATCTTCGTAACGACCGAGGGCAAGGACGGCTGGCAGTCGCGCGGTCTGCTCGCCGCCGGCGACGGCGGTCTGTGGGAATTGGTCCGCCGCGCGGCGGCGTGGGCAGCGGAAGAGGAAATGAAGCAGGAGAGGCCGTGATGGACCGAATAGATTACGACGACGCAGGAAATCTCGACGACGTCGCGATCGAGAACGTGCGCATGTTCCGCCTCGAATATATGGACGACAACCGAATCTGGATTCGCCTTTACCGCGACAACAAACCCGATTTGGTTTTTCACCTGGAAGCTGCGGGCAAGATCGCTGGCAGCCATTACGAAGACTGAGGAGACGGTGGTGCTTAGGATATTGGTCGAGTTCGTGCCGGATTTCGAAGGCGACAAGCAGCGCGAGCTAGCGTGCGCGGAAATCCGCGGCGCGCGGATCGACGGCATGACCGCCGACTACTCGCTCGTCGTGCGCGAGGGCCCGAACCCGCTTGCAAATACGCCAGCTTGGGCGGCGGCCGGAGATATCATCAACCACGACCGCGCGCAGACGGTGTGGGCACTCGTCGAGAAGATTTCGATGTTCGCGCTGATGGCGGCTTCACATCATGGCTCGGCGCCGGACCTGGTTAAAATCGTCGCTGGCCCGGAAAGCTTTCCGGAATCGGTCATGGAGCGCATCCGGCAAATCGCCGAGGGCGGCGGGGAATTGTCCCGCTCGATGTTG
>PMAF01000276.1 GCA_003152455.1 Hyphomicrobiales bacterium | reverse complement strand
TTGAAAACATTGCCGCGACCAACCCATGCCTCGGCAAGATCAGGTTTCAGTGCCAGCGCCTTGTCATACGCAGCGAAGGCTTCGTCGTAGCGCTTGAGTTCGTTGAAAACATTGCCGCGACCAAGCCACGCCTCGGCAAGATCAGGTTTGAGTGCCAGCGCCTTGTCATACGCAGCGAAGGCTTCGTCGTAGCGTTTGAGTTTCCCTAGAGATTTTCCTTTGTTACAAAATGCTCCCGAAAAATTTGGTTGCAATGATATTGCTTTATCAAAATTCGCAATAGCATCATCATAACGCTCTATCTCGTTTAAAATTGTGCCGCGGTTATTCCATGTTTCTGCAACGGTCGCGTTGATTGATAAAGCTTGGCTGAAACGCTCAAGCGCCTCATTCGGCCTGTTTAACGCCTTTAAGATCAGTCCATAGTTGTAAAAAGTTGCGTCTGAGTTTGAATTGAGTTTTAGTGCCAATTTTATATAAGGCTCAGCCTCGGCACATCTTCCGAGATGCGTTAGAAGAACGCTCAATAAATTCAGCGCCGCGACATGTTTTGGTTCATGCCGCAATACCTCTTTGAAGCGCCGCTCAGCATCACTCAATCTTCCAGTCTGAAACGATGCTATTGCTTGTTTAAGACTATCGTCGGAGAGTGTCATTTTCCAAGCTTATTGCTGCGTTTTGAACATGCATGAATGCCGCGTTTCAATTATCTTTAATTCAGGTCATTTCATTTGCGACAGATTAGAAAGGCATTGGAGCGCCTTACACCAACTCGACCTACAGCGTAGGCATCCAAACAAGTGGCAAATGTCCGCCCGTCCGGCAGCCACAGAGCAGTTTGTTCGCAACCCAGAGCTTTAGCAACCCAAGCAATTTGGTCGGCTTTATCAGCCATGCTCGTCCTTCGACTTGGCATATTAAAAGGTGAAAAGTTGTTGTCGTCACGTAATTCGGCGGGCGGCACCCGCTCACAGTCCCACCTTTGCACCTTCACATGGCTCAAGGTGGCAAGGTAACAGCGAACGCGCGGCGATGGCGGCCGAGATTTTTACCTTGTTACCGGCTTCAACACCAAAACATTCCGTTTGGCGCTGACAACGACCCAACTGCTTGATTAGATCGACAGACTAGCGTTCGCCACCGTCTTTTTTAATCGCCTCCCTCTCCCGATAGTCGCGCAGCCGCTACTGTCACGGGTACGTGAGGTCCTGGTGCAGTTGAACAGGCAGCCGCCACGGACCATCGTCGGCCCATAGGTAATAGCGGACCACAAGCCGTTGCTTTTGAGCCATACCTGGCCACATGGCGAAACGCGTGCGTGAAAAACGAGGGGAACGAAAAAACCCCCGGCAGTTTCCCGCCGGGGGCTTGAGGTTCAAGCGAACTTCACCTTGATCAGACGATCAGGGATAGAAGTTACGATGCACGCGGAACTCACCCATCAACGCGCTCTGATTGCTGACCGTGCGAGGCCCTGCGGCCTCCGCACCGTTGCCGTAGTTGGACTGCATGCCGGCCAAGCCCGACTGCAGCTCCTGGTAGACAATGTCGACACCGAGATAGGTTTGGCTGTCGAGGTTGAACTGCGTGCGGGTACCGATGGTCACCGTTTGGAAGTTGTTGTTGCAGGTAGCGCCGGCCGTGTACGAAAACGCAGCTATGGTTTCAATGTGGCACATGTCGCCGTTGGCGGTGGCGTCGTAGGTTGTGGCGGTATAAGCGCCATAGATCGACGTCTGCCAATGCGGGTTCCAGAAGTGCTCGTAAGCGACGTTGACGCCCCACGCGGTCGTCAACTCGATGCTGGTCCCAGTGGCACCAAAGACGCCATCGCTGCCGATACCGATGCCGTAGTTACCGCCGTTGAACATCGAGTACATGTTGTTATACGAGAAGTCGACGTACTTCCTGGCGCCTTCCGAGTAGTTGACCTGCGCCTGCAAGTAGTCGCCCGCGCCGATCATCGGCGCCAGGAGCTTGATGCCGGCACCGACAGCCCAACCAATCTCATCGCTGGGTGAACCGCTCGTATCGCTCGATCCGTAGTAGGTGGCAGCGACGTCGTGGATCGCGCCCATGATTTGGGCGGAACCCCAGGTTTGGTCGACACGCAGGTTGGCCACG
Source organism: Hyphomicrobiales bacterium (assembly GCA_003152455.1). Taxonomy (GTDB): domain Bacteria; phylum Pseudomonadota; class Alphaproteobacteria; order Rhizobiales; family Xanthobacteraceae; genus Pseudolabrys. The sequence continues at coordinate 23,755 of PMAF01000276.1, read as the reverse complement.
ATATCCGGCCACTGGTTCGCCTCGGCCGACGACGCAGGCTGTATACCAAGGTTGCCCGCGGTCGTTGAGCCTGTGGCGAATACGAACATAGAGGAGGCGCCGCCGTTGATAACGGCCGTGGTGCGCGGGTTTTCGGCCGACAAGGTGGCCGATAGTCCACCGCCGAGCATTGCCGTGTAGGCGCCAAAAACGAAATCGCCGGGGTCGCCGGTGTCCGATGCCGGGTTGACCGAGCCGCCAAAGAACGATGTCGCCGGCTGCGAGTAGAAGTCGTAGAACGACGTCGTTATGCCGAACGTGAACCCAGCGAATTGGATGAACGCGCGGTTGGCGTTGAAGCCAACTGCGTTGTCATAAGGTGACAACGCGGTGTTCGTTCCCGGAGCCGTTTGGTTGCCGGAACCGACACCTGATTGCGGGCCACCGGAGTTGTAACCGACCGCGATATAGCTGCGTACCGTGCCGTACTCGGTCTGGTTGCGGGCGTCCAACGTGATGTAGCCGCGCACCTTCGGAGCCAAGTTCTGGGTGGCTCGCGTACTGTTTTGGCCGGTCACCAATGCACCGTTGGTGGAGTTTCCGTTCATGCCCCAGGCGTCGTAAACGCGCGCCCAGCCGCCGACTTTCAAGCACATGTCAGTGCCCGGGATGTAATAGAACCCCGCACCGTACAGGCTGCAAATCTTCACGTACTGGACCGGCCTGGCCTTTACGGGAAGATCGGCGGCCTGCGCCCCAGCGATCGCAACGAAACCCGCTGCGGTGCCGAGGAGTAGGCTTTTCACCATCTTCATCTTGAACCTCCAAACGTTGTTTATTGAGAGGGTTCGTCTCCGCCCAGTGCGACAGGCACCGATGGAACTTCCCCTTGCTCCCCGCTTGCCCGGAAAACTTGTCGTACCCCGCAGTCGACCCAACCTTGATTGCCAAACTTGGGCTTGCCACTCGGTGCGATCCGTCGACCCGGAAAGCGCGACACGGGGATGCCTCCCTCCGTCGCAGTTAGAACATTATCGGATAAGGGTTGAGGTGCAACGAAGAAGCGCCATTCCCACAGGTCTCTGAAGCACTTTTCAATCGAGTGTTGCGTAAAAAACACGCAAATTTTCGGTCCCGCCCGGTTCGCGGCGCTGCCGGAACTTAAGTCGGCGCCGTCTTATTTTCCCCCGTCAATTCAATGTATTATAGGATCGGTCCGCGATTCCTGACGGTCCATGCGCCACTGGCGGTCCCCGGCTCGGAATGTGACGTTGGCTAGAATTGACCGCTTTTTGGCACATTCCGGCCTTGCCATCGGGCGGAAAAGCCCAATTTTGAGGCATTCGAGCCGGATGGGCGGTTTTCTCCGGACCAGCCGGGTGGGAGCCGAATATTACCGCCCCGACAGTCACCCACGCGATCGGCATCGAATCTCTTGCCCGCCCGTCAATTGGCGAGTCGCGAAAGCGCGAGCGGTGCAGCCGTTCCTCTGCAAGAAAAATCGCCGCAAAAAATTCCAACCTGGCGATTGTGAAATGAAACCTCGACGAAAATCGTCGCACCACCCCTCTATACGATGGCGGACGCCGTTGTTATCGCAAACCGAGCAAACATTTTTTGGGGAGAGAACAAGATGCAGTGGACGGCGCAGCGGGATCGACTTCGCGCGATATTGAATGGGAGCGAATGCATCCGCCCGGCCTCGGTGTTCGACCCGCTGTCGGCGCGAATTGCCGAGGATCTTGGCTTTGAGCTCGGCCTGTTCGCCGGCTCGACGGCATCCCTGACCGTGCTCGGCGCTCCCGATCTGGTGCTGCTGACGGCCAGCGAATTCGCCCAACAGGCGCAGCGCGTCTGCCGCGCCACCAACATTCCCGTACTGGTCGATGCGGATCACGGCTATGGCAACGCCTTGAATGTCGCGCGCACCGTCGAAGAACTCGCCACCATTGGGATCGCTGCGGCGACGATCGAAGACACGATCCTGCCGACGCCGTTCGGCGCCGGCGGCAAGCCGGGATTGATCTCGCTGGAAGAAGGCGTCGGCAAGATGCGCGCCGCGCTCGCGGGCCGTCCCGATCCGGCTTTCGCCATCGTCGGGCGCACCAGCGCGCCTGTCATTTCCAGCCTCGCCGACACGATCGAGCGGCTGCGTGCCTACGAGCGTGCGGGCGTCGACGCGCTTTTCATCGTCGGCCTCAAGACCATCGCGGAGCTTTCGGAGGTCGCCGACAAAACCACCCTGCCGCTGATCCTCGGCAGCGCCTCCGGCGAAATCGAGAGCGCCGACCTTTCCGCCCTGCGCGTGCGGATCTGCAATCAAGGCCACTTGCCGATCATGGCGGCCGTGCAAAGCATCTACGACACGATGAAAGCGCTTCGCGGCGGCACCCGCCCGGCCGAGATCAAGAATGTCGCCTCCGGCGCGCTGATGAAAACCCTCACGCGCGCAGCCCAATACGACGAGGCGACCCGCGACTATTTGACGGCCAAATAGCCCGGCGGCTGGCGGAGCCGGAGGGAAACAAGCTTGGAAGCTGGCGGAGCCGGAGGGATTCGAACCCTCGATACGCCTTTGGAGCGTATAACGGTTTAGCAAACCGCCGCCTTCAGCCACTCGGCCACAGCTCCGCTGGCGGCAAGGCTTATGCTTTCGGGATTTCCCCGTCAAACCCGACCTTGCATTCCAGGCGGCAAAACTGCACTTGAAACCCGCCGCACGGAGCTCAGGCGGCAGACTTAGGCCTCCTCTCGGACTTAAAGCGGATGAACCGAAAACAGCGCCGCGCCGCTCCCAAGCGGCACCCTTCGGCCGGCGGCCAGCGGGCCGGTGCGGGCGGCGATCCGGTCGGCCAAATGTTCGCCGAAGCGGCCCGCCTGCAGCATGACAACAAGCTCAGCGACGCCGCGCGCGTGTACAAGTGCCTGCTGCTGCTCCAGCCCGATCATGCCGAGGCCAGCAACAATCTCGGCCTTGTGCTGCACGCGCAAGGCAAGCTCAACGAAGCCTCCGCCTGCTTCGCGCGCGCGCTCGCGCTGCGGCCGCAATTGTTCAGTCCCTTCGCCGGCGTCTGCGTGACGCTCGCCGCCGTCAATCCCGCGATCGGCCAGGCGATGGCCCGGGCGATGCCGGCTTGGCCGGCGCGTCTGCCGGCGGCGCGCCTGCTCGACGGCTCGAGCCTCGATGCGCTCGCCGCCGATCCCCTGCTCCTCGGCATTCTGCAATCGACCGTGATCCGCAGCCTTGCGCTCGAGTGCGCCCTCACCGCGCTGCGCGCTCACCTGCTCGGCATCGCGCTGGGCGCGGCGCCCGCCACCGCCGGCGAACTGACGCTCTGCTGCGCCATCGCGCGGCAGTCCTTCATCAACGAATACGTGTTCGCCACCACTGCCGACGAAGAGTCCGGCGTCGCCGCGCTCAAGGCGCGGCTCACCGGCGCCGCCGCGGCGCCGATGACGCTGGCGGCGATCGCCATGTATCTGCCGCTGCATACGCTGCCGGACGCCGCCGCGCTGCTCGATCGCGATTGGCCGGCGCCGCTCGCCGCCGTGCTGATCCAGCAGCTGCGCGAGCCGAAAGCCGAGCGGGCGCTAGTCAGCACAATTCCGCGTCTGACTGCCATCGACGACGGCGTTTCGCTGCGCGTCCAGCAGCAATACGAGGAGAACCCCTACCCGCGCTGGCTGCGCGTCGCCGGCGGCGTCGAGCCGGCCGCGATCGACCAATCGTTGCGCGACATGTTCCCGGCTGCGCCGTTCACCGCGCTCGGCAAGACCGCCGATCTGGACTATCTGGTGGCCGGCTGCGGCACCGGCTGGCACGCCACCAGCATCGCGCAGAAATATCTCGGCGCCCGGCTGCTGGCGATCGATCTGAGCATCAGCAGTCTTTGCTATGCCAAGCGCAACACACCGCCGCCGCTCAGCGAGCGCATCGAATACGCCCAAGCCGACATCCTCAAGCTGTCAGCGATCGGGCGCAGTTTCGACGTGATCGACGCCAGCGGCGTGCTGCATCACATGGCCGATCCGTTCGCTGGCTGGCGTGCGCTCATCCCGTTGCTGCGGCCGAACGGTCTCATGCATCTCGGCTTCTACAGCGAACTCGGTCGCCGCGAGATCGTGGCGGCGCGCGCCGTCATCGCCGAGTGCAAGCTCGGCTCGAGCCCGGAAGAAATCCGCCGCTGCCGGCAGGATCTGTTGCAGACGCCGCTCGCGCGCCTGGCGCGTTTCGACGATTTCTACAGCATGAGCGAATGCCGCGACCTCTTGTTCCACGTCCAGGAAAGCCGGCTGACGATTCCGCAGATCCGCGACTTCATCGCCGCCAACGGATTGCGCTTCATCGGCTTCGAGTTCATGCAGCCGGCCTTGCAGCAACTACGCGACCTGTTCGCCGCCAATGGCTCGTCGATGACCGATCTCGATAAATGGCACGCGTTCGAGACCCAATACCCCGATACCTTTGCCGGCATGTATAACCTCTGGGTGCAGAAAAACTGACCCCGCGCGCGATAGCGCGGTATAAAATTTCAGGGTGCGAGAACTAAAGCACCCGACGGCGGGTTAACGCTCGCAGGGTGACTTAAGCCGTCCGACTGGGACGACAGCCGTGACCCGATTAAACACAGCGCTCTTTGCGGCCCTTGCCATCGCAGCCATGATGGGCCTCGCCCGTCCTGCCGCGGATCGAATATCCCTGGTGCGTGCAATATGGCGGCATGGACGGCGACGGCGGGCGAAATTGCGGCTTCGTGAGTTACCAGCAATGCATGGAAACGGCCCGCGGAAGCGGCGGCTTTTGTGAGCACAACGTGTTCTACACCGGCGCCCCCGAGCGGCCCGCCAAGCCGCCGCGGAAACGCCGGAACGATTGACGCGGGTTAGACGTTTTGTTCGCGAACGCATGACCGGGAGACCTTCGATGCGCAAATTATGTTCGGTTCTCTTCGCCGCGCTTGCCGCGCCGACGGTGTTTACGCCATCGGTCGGCCACGCCGATCCTTACGCCTGGTGCGCCGCTTACGGCGGCGGCCGAAACGGCGGCGGCCGCAACTGCGGCTTCGTGACCTACCAGCAATGCATGGTAACGATCCGCGGCATGGGCGGCTTCTGCGAGCCCAATTTGTTCTACACCGGCGCGGTCGATCAGCCCGTCAGGCACGCCCGCAAACGTCACTACGACTAAGTCGCGGTCCCAAGCCTCGCCGCGCCCGCCGCGCCGCGCCCAGGCGGGACGGCGCGCTTGCGCGCCCGGCGCAAGCCGGGGCATATCGCGCTCTATGGCGAAGCCTCCCCGTTTCAATTTAGCGCAGACGATGCAGGACGCCGTCGCCCTGCACCAGCAAGGGCGGCTGCGCGAGGCTGAGAAGCTCTATGCGCGCGTGCTGAAAGCGGCGCCGGACCAATTCGACGCGCTGCATCTGCTCGGCCTGGCGAAGGCGCAAGGCGGCCAGATGGGCGAGGCCCACCGGCTGATATCGGGCGCGCTCAAGCTCAATCCAAAAATGCCCGACGCCTGGGTGAATCTGGCCAACGTGCTGCACGCGCTCAAGCGTGACACTGAAGCACTCGATTGCCTCGACAAGGCGCTGGCGTTGCGGCCGGGCGATGCCAATGCCCTGCAAAGCCGCGGCAACGCGCTGCTTGCGCTCGGCCGCCCGCAGGAGGCACTTGCCTGCTTCGACGAGGTGCTGGCGCGCAATCCGCGCCATGGCGAAGCCAGGCTCAATCGCGGCAGCGCGCTCGCGGGCCTCGGCCGCACCGCGCCGGCGCTCGCCGATTTCGACACCGCCTTGGCGCTGATGCCGGGTCATCCGGCAGCATTGTACAATCGCGGCAACGCGCTCGCCGCGCTCGGCCGCTACGACGAGGCGCTCGCCGCCTTCGATCGCGCGCTCGCCGCCGCCCCCGGACATGGCAATGCCTGGAACAATCGCGGCCGCGCGCTGCAAGCGCTCGGCCGCCACGCCGAGGCGGTCGCGAGTTTCGACAAGGCGATCGAACTGCATAAGGACAATGCCGACGCCCACTTCAATCGCGCGCTCAGCCTGCTCACGCTCGGCGACCTGGCCCATGGCTTCGAGCAATACGAATGGCGCTGGCAGCGCAGCGGCATGCGCGACACCCGCCGCGGCTACGGCAAACCGCTCTGGCTCGGCGAATACCCGCTCGCCCGCAAGACCATCCTGCTGCACGCCGAACAGGGATTGGGCGACACCATCCAGTTTGCGCGCTACGCCCCGCGCCTGGCGCGCGCCGGCGCGACCGTCGTGCTGGAAGTCCAGCCGGAATTGAAAAATCTGCTGGCAGGTGTCGAAGGCGTCGCCTCCTGCCATGCGCGCGGCGATCAGCTTCCCGCCTATGACGTGCATTGCCCGCTCGGCAGCCTGCCGCTGGCGTTCAAGACCGAGCCGGCAAGCATTCCCGCCGACATCCCTTACTTGCGCGCGGACCAAGGCCGCCTCGCCCAGTGGCGCGCGCGCATCGATGACCTGCCGGGTAAGCGCATCACCATCGCCTGGGCCGGCAACGCGAGCCATGCCAACGACCGCAACCGGTCGATCGATCTCAAGCTGCTCGAACCGCTGCTGGCGCTCGAGGGCACTTCCTTCCTGAGCATCCAGCGAGAGCTGCGCGGTGACGACGCCGAGACTTTGGCGCGCCTGTCAAACGTGCGCCATCTCGGCGGCGAGTTCGCCGACATGGCCGACACCGCGGCGATCGCCGCGCTGACCGATCTCACGATCTCCGTCGATACGTCGGTGGTACATCTTGCCGGCGCGCTTGGGCGTCCGGTCTGGGTGATGCTGCCCTTTGCGCCGGACTGGCGCTGGACCCTATCAGGCGGCAATTGCCCCTGGTACCCGCAGGCGCGGCTGTTCCGTCAGCCCGCGCTCGGCGATTGGCCGGGCGCGATCGCGGCGTTGCGCGCCGAGTTGGCGCGCTTCGCCGCCGCCTAGCCGATGATCAAGCCGCGGCGCGGATCGCCGGCGCCGGTACCGGCTGCGGATGGCTCTTGAGCCAATCGCGCGCCGCGCGCTGAGCGCGGCCGATCTCGGCGTCGGCCATCTGCTCGGCGATTTCACGGCGCAGCTGCGCCGCGTCGGCGTGCCCGCGCATGGCCGCGAGGTTGAACCATTTATGCGCCTCGATCAGATCGACCGCGACGCCAGCGCCGGCCGAATAGGTCATGCCGAGCGCAAAGCAGCCGTCCGCATCTTTCGGCTCGACCGCACAGGTCGTCGCAATTTCGATAGCCATTTCGGCCTCCCCATTATCGCGACCGCTCCGCCTTTGCGGACGATCGCTTAAAGTCCCTGTTGCCCGGCGCAAACGCGTTCGCCGGAACAACACGATCTAAGGGAGAAAATTTGAATGACAGTTTAAGCATTGCGATGAATCGAACGTGAATGCGCGCGCGCCAAGCCCGCGCCGATACGCGCAAAGCTCCTGTATTTCCGGGCTAAATCGAGCGCGCGCGGCGCGCAATTGAGAAAGCGCTAACCGCGCTGGGTAAGCGGCAGCTAACCACCTACGCGACTATGCCGGCGCTTGCGCCGTCATGCGCTGCGCGCGCGCTGGCCGAACAGCACCGCCTGGACTTTCGGATCCTTCATGTCGATGCCCTGGCGCAGCTCGAGGCCGAGCGCCATGCCGCGTTGGACCGCCGGCCGCGCCTTCATGGTCTCAAGCCAGCGCTTGAGGTGCGGAAACTCGTTGATGTCCTGGCCCTGCCGTAGCCAGCCATTGGCCCAGCCGACGATCGCCATGTCGGCGATGGAATATTTGCCGGCGATGAATTCGCGATCCTTGAGCCGCAGATTCATCACGCCGTAGAGCCGGTTGACTTCGTTGACGTAGCGGTTGATCGCGTAGGTTAGCGTCTCCACCGCGTAATTCTTGAAGTGATGCACCTGCCCTGCCATCGGGCCGATGCCGCCCATCTGCCAGAACAGCCACTGCTCGACCTCGACGCGGCCGCGTTCGTCCTTGGGATAGAACTTGCCGGTCTTGCGCCCGAGATATTGCAGAATGGCGCCGGACTCGAAGATCGAGATCGGCTTGCCGCCCGGGCCGTCGGGATCGACGATCGCCGGCATGCGGTTGTTCGGAGATATTTTAAGGAAGTCGGGCTTGAACTGTTCGCCCTTGGAGATGTTCACCGGGATGAGGGTGTAGGGCAGCTTGCACTCTTCCAGCATGATCGAAATCTTGAAGCCGTTCGGCGTCGGCCAGTAATAGAGTTCGATCGGCTTGACCGATTTTTTGGCCGCGGCGGCCTTTCCGAGCTTGGTCTTCGACGCCGCCGTTTTCGATTTCGCCGTCCGCTTCACCTTGCCGCGCGCCATTTTCCCTGCTCCGTTTCAATCCCGTCATGCCGGTCCCGTTCAGACCTAAGGCCCGAGGCGGCAAACCGCAACTCTCAGAAATGCCTCACAGAGCGGCGTTTTCCGGCTGTCATCGGGAAGCCTACTGGACGGGCACAACCCCCGATGGTTATTCTGATGCCGCAGGTTGCAGACGATGCAACGGCGAACCAAATGGGGGCTTCATGTCCAAAGCACTGTTCGCCGCCTTGCTGGCGGCAGGCCTGATCGCCGCGCCGCTTCCGGCTCTTTTGCAGACCGCCGCCGCGCAGACCGCCCAGCCGGCGGACCAGAAACAAGCGAAAGCGAAAAAGCCGCCGACCGCCGCTCAGCTTGCGGAGCGCGAGCGCATCAAGAAGTGCGGCGAGGAATGGAAGGCCGCCAAGGCCGCCGGCAAGGTCGAGAAGGGAATGAAGTGGCCGCAATATTGGAGCGCGTGCAACAAGCGCCTCAAGGGCGGCGGCTGACGCGGCGCGCGACGCGCGCTTTTTAAAACTTTCGACGGTCCAAACGTACCGAGGGCGTCGGCGAGACTGAAGTCTCGCCGACGCCCTCTGTTGTCATCGGAACCGGCGCGCCGCGGAACAACCGTATTGCGCTCGTCACTCCGTCGCACGCACCGGCCCGTATGACGCAATCTTCGAAACGTTAAGTCCGAAGATCGAGAAGAAGCTAACTAGAGCTTCTTCTTCTTCTTCACTGCTTTCTTCTTCCTACGTTTCGCCATTGCTGCCCTCCTAGCCATGAAACATGGCGGATGTCTGCATCAGTACGGTCGGGGATCGACACGCACTGCATTCCGTTTACTACAGCGCGATGAAAAAAACAGCGTTTCGCTTACCCAACTGTGTATTCGCAGCGTGCGACGCACATCGAAGCGTCGGTGACGGTGTACTCGCGCAGCATAGACGCACGCGCTGTGAACGCGCGACGAATGCGCGAAGGCTTTTCGCGCAATATGCAAAAAGCACGATGGAATAAGGGCTTTTTGCAACAACGCGCTGCTAACGCCGCCACTTTAAATCAAAACATCTGTGTGCATGTGCGTTCGCGTTTACCTCGGCATCGCGTCGATCGCGGACATCTTCACAGGCTATAATTTTTTTCACAATTTTGATTGCAAACCGCGTGCGCGGACCTGAATCGAGCAAAAAACGAGCGAATCAGTGTCGAGTGATTCGCGGCGCGCGCATTCACCGGGTGGTATTTTGTCCGATCCGTCGGATTGACCGAGGGCGTTTCGCATCGCCATTTCTAATTTTCGCGCGCCCGCGGCGCCCGATTGACCCACCGCACGCCGATCGGTTGCCGGCGCGCGCCATCGTCGCGCCCGTCAGAGACCGAACTTCTTTTTCAGGATGTCGTTGACCGCCTGCGGGCTCGCCTTGCCGCCGGAACTTTTCATCACTTGGCCGACGAACCAGCCGATCGCCTTCGGGTTGGTCTTGGCGTCTGCGACCTTGTCCGGGTTCTTGGCGATGATCTCGTCGACGGTCTTTTCGATCGCGCCGACGTCGGTGACCTGCTTCATGCCGCGCTGCTCGATGATGGCGCGCGGATCGCCGCCCTCGCTCCAGACGATCTCGAACAGGTCCTTGGCGATTTTCCCCGATATCGTTTTGTCGGCGATGAGGTCGAGGATGACGCCGAGTTGGGCGGCGGAAACCGGCGCCGCGGCGATGCCGCCGCCCTCTTTGTTGAGGCGGGCGAACAGTTCATTGATCACCCAGTTGGCGGCGAGCTTGGCGGCGCGCCCCTTGGCCACCGCCTCGAAATAGTCCGCCGTCTCGCGCTCGGCCACCAGCACGCCGGCGTCGTAGGGCGAGAGCGCGAAATCGCACATGAAGCGCGCCTTCTTCTCATCCGGCAGCTCCGGCAGGTGCGCTTGCAGCGCCGCGACATAGGCGTCGTCGAATTCCAGCGGCAGCAAATCCGGATCGGGGAAATAGCGGTAGTCNNAACAGCCGCGTCTCCTGATCGATCGCGCCGCCGTCCTCGATGATCTCGATCTGCCGGCGCGCCTCGTGCTCGATCGCCTGGCCGATGAAGCGGATCGAGTTGACGTTCTTGATCTCGCAGCGCGTGCCGAGCGGGCTGCCCGGCTTGCGCACCGAGACGTTGACGTCGGCGCGCAGGCTGCCCTCCTCCATATTGCCGTCGCAGGTGCCGAGATAGCGCAGGATCGAGCGCAGCTTGGTGATGAACGCCTTGGCCCCGTCGGCCGAGCGCAGGTCGGGTTTCGACACGATCTCCATCAGCGCCACGCCGGAGCGGTTGAGATCGATCGCGCTCATGTTCGGATGCTGGTCGTGCAGGCTTTTGCCGGCATCCTGCTCCAGATGCAGCCGCTCGATGCCGACGGTGACGGCCTCGCCGCCCTCGAGATCGACGATCACCTCGCCCTCGCCCACGATCGGCGATTTGTATTGGCTGATCTGGTAGCCCTGCGGCAAGTCGGGATAGAAATAGTTCTTGCGGTCGAACACCGATTTCCGGTTGATCTTCGCCTTCAGGCCGAGCCCGGTGCGGATCGCTTGCCGCACGCACTCCTCGTTGATCACCGGCAGCATGCCGGGCATCGCGGCGTCGACCAGCGAGACATGGCTGTTGGGTTCGCCGCCGAATTCGGCCGAGGCGCCGGAGAACAGCTTCGACTTGGAGGTCACCTGAGCATGCACCTCCATGCCGATGACGACTTCCCAGTCGCCGGAGGCGCCCTTGATCAGTCTGTTGGCTTGGACGGTCATGCCGGTAAAACTAACGTCCGGCGCCGCGCCCGGCAAGGTCGCCGTCAGAGTTGCAATTCGCGCCCGAGCGCCTGTTCGACCGCGTCGAATGAGTCGATGAATTCGCGGTACTCGACCAGGCGGCCGTCCTGCAGGCGCAGAAAGCTCGCGATCCTCACCCGCAGCACGCGGCCGGTGGCGCGCTGGCGGTAGCTCACGACCGACATCAGCGCGGCGCGCTCGCCGTCCACGATCATGACGTCCGGGTTNNAACACCGACATCGGCGCATAGATCACCCAGTCGATATCGTCATGGATCAGCGCGGCGACGCGCTCGAAATCCCGCCGTCCGTAGGCGTCGTAAAGCTCCCTGACGATCGCGCGGGTGTCGCCCTCGCTCACGGAATCCTCATCCAGCGGGAACAAGTATGGCGCTGCGCCCGCGCCGGACCAAGTTCCCAAATTTTTTCTGCGGAATGTGCGGCCGGTTGCACGCTTATTCTCATAAATGGCCTGAATTCTGCATAACGTAACGGCATAACGTGCTGCCGCGCGAGGAACATCCTTCAGGCGGCAAACGTTTGGATAACGCACAGCGGAGTGAAGGCCATGAACCAGGACAACGGCACTTTCGGATGGATCATCGGCGGCATCGTCGCCGTGGCGGCGGCGATCTTCATCTTCAGCGGTGGCGAATTGGGCGGCAAGAAAACCGTCGAAGCCGACCAGGACCTGCCGCCGATCGCCACAAGCGATCAGAATTAATTCGGCATAAACGGCGCGATCACCACCAGGCTTGCGGCGTGAATCTACCCGCCGCCTTTTCGATTACGGCCGCGGCCGAGAACAAAGTCTCTTCGTCGAACGGACGGCCGATCAGTTGCAGGCCGAGCGGCAGCCCCTGGCTGTCCAAACCCGCCGGCAAGGCGATGCCGGGCAGTCCCGCCATGTTCACCGTCACCGTGAACACGTCGTTCAAATACATCTCGACCGGGTCGGCCTGGCCCTTCTCGCCCAGCCCAAACGCCGCCGACGGCGTCGCCGGCGTCAGCATGGCGTGCACGCCTTGCGCAAAGCATTGCTCGAAGTCGCGCTTGATCAGCGTGCGCACCTTCTGCGCGCGCAAGTAATAAGCGTCGTAATAGCCGGCCGACAAAACATAGGTGCCGATCATCACGCGCCGGCGCACTTCCGCGCCGAAACCTTTTGCGCGGGTGCGCTCGTACATGTCGGTGATGTCGCTCGCCTGTTCGCGCAAGCCGTAGCGCACCCCGTCATAGCGCGCGAGATTCGACGAGGCCTCCGCCGTGGCGACGATGTAATAGGCGGGCAGCGCATATTTGGTGTGCGGCAGCGACACCTCGACCAGTTCGGCGCCCGCGGCCTTGAGCCATTGCCGCCCCTGCTCCCACATCTTTTCGATTTCCGCCGGCATACCGTCAAGCCGATACTCCTTCGGAATGCCGATGCGCAGGCCCTTGATCGATTTTCCGATCGCCGCTTCATAGTCCGGCACCGGAATATCCGCGCAGGTCATGTCCTTGGCATCGGGCCCGGCCATCGAGCGTAGCAGGATCGCGGCGTCGCGCACCGTGCGCGCGAACGGTCCGGCCTGGTCGAGCGACGACGCGAAGGCGACGATGCCCCAGCGCGAGCAGCGCCCGTAGGTCGGCTTGATGCCGACCGTGCCGGTGAACGCCGCCGGCTGCCGGATCGAGCCGCCGGTGTCGGTGCCGGTGGCGCCCAGGCACAATTGCGCCGCCACCGCCGCGGCAGAGCCACCGGACGAGCCGCCCGGCGTCAGCGGTGTGTTCGAACCCTTGCGCCGCCACGGCGAGATCACCGGCCCGCAAAATGAGGTCTCGTTCGACGAGCCCATGGCGAACTCGTCGTTGTTGGTCTTGCCGAGCAGCACCGCGCCGTCGCGCCAGAGATTGGCGGTCACCGTGGAATCATAAGTCGGCACGAAATTGCCGAGGATGCGCGAGCACGCCGTCGATCGCACCCCTTCGGTGCAGAACATATCCTTGATGGCGAGCGGGATACCTTCCAGGGGACCGGCTTTACCGCCAGCAATCCGCGCATCGGCGGCCTTCGCCACGGCTGAGGCGCGCTCAGGCGTCTCCAACACATAGGCATTAAGCGCGCGGGCTTTTTCGATGGCCGTCAGATGCGCGTCGGCCAATTCGAGCGCCGAGAAGCTTTTCTTCTTCAGCCCGTCGCGCGCCTCCGCCAGAGTGAGCGAATTCAATTCACTCACGGCTTGTCACGACCGGTTTGGGATCGTCGGCGCCGGGTTGCGGCTCGCCCTCGCCCGCCTCGCATTCAAACCGCGCGGCCTGCTCGCGCAGGATCCGCTCGCGGTCCTCGGGCGGCAGCGCGTCGATCATGGCCCAAAAGTTCATCTCACAGGCGATGCACATTGGTTTATTCCCTCATGGCCGGGCTTGACCCGGCCATCCACGTCTTACTGCACGAGATCCCCGGGTCTCGCTACGCTCGCCCGGGGATGGTGGAATGGTGCGCTTCGCCCATCATTCCACCACCTTCGGCACCAGAAAGAAATTGTCTTCGCTCGCCGGCGCATTCTTCACGATATCGCCGGCAATGCCGCCATCGGTGACGACGTCGGCGCGCTTCTTCATGGCCATCGGCGTTACCGAGGTCATCGGCTCGACGCCCTCGACATCGACCTCTTGCAGCTGCTCGACAAAGGCGAGCATGGCGTTGAGCTCGCCCTGCAAATGCTCGATCTCGCTCTCGGGCACGGCGATGCGCGCCAGATGCGCGATGCGGCGGACGGTTTCGGCGTCGACGGACATGCGAACCTCAAGGAATACCGTGGCCTATAGCAGAGGCCCGTTCCGCCTCGCAATGAAAAGGCTTCAGGCCGCCTTGCGCCCGTGGTCCTCGCAGGCGTGCACTTCGATCGTCACATGCGACAGGCCGGCGAGGCCGGCCAGCCGGTGCTTATAGGCCGAAGGCGCCTGCGGCCGGTCGGACACCACCGCCGCAATCAGGCCGGTATGGCCGGGCCCGAGCCGCCACAAATGCAAATCACAAACCCGGTCGCCGTCGACCTCCAGCCGCTTGCGGATGGCGCCCGCCAGATGCCGGTCCGGCACCATGTCGAGCAGCACGGCGCCGGCGGCCCGGATCAGCCCAAACGACCAGCTCAGGATCACGGCGACACCCACCAGCGCCATCAGCGGATCCAGCCACACCCAGCCGAACAAGAACCCGCAGGTAAGCGCGACAATCGCCAGCACCGAAGTCAACGCATCGGCGAGCACATGCACATAGGCCGCGCGCAGGTTGGTGTCGTGCCCGTAGCCGTGGCCATGACCGTGGTCATGGTGATGGCCGTGGTCGTGCTCGTGGCCATCATGCTCATCCGCATCGTGCGCATGGCCGTGATGAGGATAAGCGTGATGCTCGCCGCCATCGGACAACAGCCACGCGCTGACGAGATTGACGGCCAAGCCCAGCACCGCCAGCGGGATCGCCTCGCGGAACTGAATGGCGACCGGCGCCATCAGCCGGCTCACCGCCTCGTAGCCGATCGCCAGCGCGATCAGCGCCAGGCAAATCGCGCTGGTAAAGGCGGCGAGTTCGCCGAGCTTGCCGGTGCCGAAGGAATAGCGCGCATCGCGCGCATGCTTGCGTGCGAACCGGTAGGCGAAGGCGGCGATCCCGAGCGCGCCGGCATGCGTCGACATGTGCCAGCCGTCGGCCACTACCGCCATCGAGCCGAACAGCGTGCCGCCGACAATTTCGGCCACCATCATCGCCGCGGTGAGCGCGACCACGAACCAGGTGCGGCGTTCGTGCTTGTCGTGCTTGGCCCCGAGGAAAACGTGGCCGTGCTGCCAGGGCTTGATCGAATGGGTGTGCATGGGCGACTCCTGCAATTGGCGGCCGGTGAACACATAGAGCGTCGACCAGGCGATGCAACCACTAGGACTATAATCACAATGTCGTGAGAACTTATCCCCGCTCGCCGGGGCGGCTTTATTATCGCTGCGTCCGGTCCACCGAGGGCGCTGTCATGAGGCGTCATGAAAGTGGGATCGGATGCGGCGCCCGCGGGCGTGGTTCGCAGCCACGCACTCGGAAGGCCCCGGGACCCGATCGAGGGGCACTATGACCCTTCCGCAGGGAGCCTGCTGGACTGGGACTGGCCGCAAGGCCTCGTCCCAGGAAACGCGGACCCGGGGAACAGAAATCGCCGCGATGGCGCGCCGAGAGGCGCCACGCACCGGCAACGGTGCGTGCACAAGGCCGAATGACGCGCCGCTTGGCGCGCCATCCCCTCGATTTATTCGAGGGGCACGGAAGGGGAAGACGGCGTACCCGGCGCCGCATAAAGAATACGGGCGGCGGAGCGTTGGCTACGCAACGGATGAAAATGGTTACAATCCCCACATGAGCCCGCCCCGCAGCCACGACCGCTATCCCTACTCCCCGATCGGCGAGCGGCCGCTCTACGACTGGCCGAGTGGCCGCCGGCTGGCGGTCTATGTCGCCCTCAATCTTGAATGGTTCTCGTTCGGCGAAGGGCTCGGTGCGGAATTGGTGTCCGCCGCGCATCAGCCCGACGTACTCAATTACACGTGGCGCGACTACGGCAACCGCGTCGGCGCGTTCCGCCTCGCCGAACTGTTCGCCGAATTGAAGCTGCCGGTGTCGCTGCTGGTCAATGCCGACATGTACGCGCATGCGCCACAGGCGGTCGCCGCCTTTGCCGGCGCCGAGATCGTCGGCCACGGCCGCAGCAATTCCGAGCGCCAGGGCACGTTGAGCGAAGATGACGAACGCGCGCTGATCGCGCAGACCACCGCGGCGATCGAAAAACATTCCGGCGAGCGGCCACGCGGTTGGCTCGGACCCTGGATTTCGCAATCGCATGTCACGCCCGACCTCCTGCAGGAGGCCGGCTACACTTACCTGCTCGACTTGTGCCACGACGATCAGCCGACCTGGATGAAGACGCGCCAGGGCCGCATCCTGTCGGTCCCCTACCCGCAGGAACTCAACGACATCCCGCAGATCGTCGCCCGCAAGCGCGAGGGCGCTGAATTCGCCGACACGATCGAGGATGCCTTCGACGTGCTGCACGTCGAAAGCGCGCGGCGCCCATTGGTGATCGGCATCGCGCTGCACGCCTACATCGTCGGCCAGCCGCACCGCTTCAAGCATCTCAGCCGCGCGCTCAACCATATCGTCCGGCGCGCCGACGAGCGCGTCTGGTTCGCCACCTCGGGTGCGATCGCCGCGCACGCTGCCGCGCTGCCGGAGGGCACCGTGCCCTAACGGCGCGAATAAACCTCACATCGCCTGGCTCATACCGCGGATGCGCCGCGCCAGCACGCCCATGATGTAGGTCGCGAAGTTCGGCACTTCGTCCACCATGAAGCGGAAAGTGCGCGGATCGATCAGCGACAGTTCGCATGCCTCGCGCGCCCGCGCGGTGGACGAGCGCGGCTTGTCGTCGATCATCGACATGAAGCCGAGCGCCTCATTCGCGCCGATGGTCTCGATCACTTTGTCGCCGATCACCATGTCGATGACGCCCGACTGCACAATATACATGCAGTCGCCGGCCTCGCCCTTGCTGAAGACCACGCCGCCGGCCGGCACCTTGATGGTGGCGCCGGCACTCTTGGCGAAAGCGCGCATGTCGATATCGGCGCGCGGCCGCTTGGTGCTGCTCACGTTCATTGCATCCCCCCACAAATCGACAATATGTGATGCTGTTTTTTGCCGTGAAGCAAGCGCGACTTGGCGCCGTTATCGCCCGCAATTCATGATAGAACTAAGCGATTGCCGGCAGGGAGAACCAGTCATGACGACATTTCCAAATCCGTTCAACGTCTTTCCCGGCGCCGGCGGCAACTGGCAGGAAATCATGACCCGCTGGTGGTCGCCCAACATCTCGCTCAACTTCGCCGGCGACGCCGGGATCGAACGCGAAGTCAACGAGGACGTCGCGAGCTACGGCCGCCAGATCGGCTGGCTCAACGATATTGTCGCCGCGCTCGCCGCCGCCGCGCCGGATACGGTGAAGGCCAACGCCGATGCCGAAGGGTCGCTGCAAACGCTCAAGGCCGCGCAGAAAAAAATCAACGATATCAAAAAGCGGCGCGAGACCGGCGCGGTCGACAAGGCGTGCGCCGCGTTGAGCGCGCTCGACAGCGACGACTACCGGCGTCTGTTGCGTTCGCTCGATCCCGAACGGCCGCCGGATGCAGGCTGACATGGCGGTCGGCACATTGCTGGATATCGCGCCGCAGTGGGCGCCGCGCGGCGCCCTGATCGGCCTCGATCTCGGCACCAAGACCATCGGTGTGGCCGCGAGTGATCCCGACCGCAAGCTCGCGGCCGGGGTCGAAACCGTGGCGCGCACGAATTTCACCGCCGACGCCCGCCGCCTGCTGGCGCTCGCCACCGAGCGCAAGGCCGCCGGCTTCGTGCTCGGCCTGCCGGTCAACATGGACGGCTCGGAGGGGCCGCGCGCGCAATCGACCCGCGCCTTCGCGCGCAATTTCGCCAAGCTCACCGAACTGCCGATCGCGCTGTGGGACGAGCGGCTGTCGACCGCCGCGGTCGAACGCGAACTGATCGCGATCGACATGAGCCGCGCCCGGCGCGCCGAAGTGATCGACCAGCACGCCGCCGCCTATATTTTGCAAGGCGCGCTCGACCGCCTCGCGCGGCTCGCACCGCAACCGGGCAGCCAAAAATAAAGGGCGGACCTCGCAAGGTCTGCCCTCGTTTTTCGGCAACGTAATGCGTCAGTCGCAGGACGTGTAGTTCATGGATGCCGGCGACTGGGTACACCTGCGACCCTGGTGCGAGCGATACCCGGTATAGCGGCCCGGCGCATAGGCATAGGAGTCGGGCCCCGGCGCATAAGCGTACGAGTTATCGCCGTAACTTTCGTACGGGCCCGGCGCATAGGCGTAGCCCGCGCCGTCGTCGTAGCCGTAGTAGCCCGGATAGGCGCCGCCGGCTACGGCCGCGCCCACCAGCGCGCCGGCACCGAAGCCGATCGCAGCCGCCGCACCGCCATTGTGCCAGCCGCCGTGTCCATACCAGCGCGCCTGGCTCGGCGTCGCCGCCGCCAGCGCGAGCGCGCCTGTCAGCGCCGCGGCCACCGCATATTTCGAAAGTGTTTTCATGGTTCATCTCCAATTTTCACCCGGCTCGCGGGCTTTGTTGCTGTTTCGCCAACCGGTTCGGGCGGCGACGCCGCCGGAGACTGCCTATTCAACCGGCGGCAGCGCCGCGCGTTCCGTTAACGCCCGTTCATGCGGTAACGCTTCCGTGGGGATCGTCCCGTCCTCGGGACTTGCCGGGAACCCCGGTTCCGCCTATAGCAATCGCTTTAATGAACATTGCGCCGAAATCCGCGTTCGTCCTCAACCAACGGCATCTGTTGGGGATCGAAGGACTTTCGCACGCGGAAATTTCCGGCCTGCTCGACCTCGGCGAGGAATTCGTCGAACTCAATCGCCAGGTCGAGAAGAAGCGCACCTCGCTGCGCGGCCGCACCCAGATCAATCTGTTCTTCGAAGTCTCGACTCGCACCCAATCGTCGTTCGAACTGGCCGGCAAACGGCTAGGCGCCGACGTCATGAACATGTCGACGAGTTCTTCGTCGATGCGCAAAGGCGAGACGCTGATCGATACCGCCATCACGCTCAACGCCATGCATCCCGACATCCTTGTGGTGCGCCATCACGCCTCCGGCGCGGTCGAATTGCTGGCAAGCAAACTCGACTGCTCGGTGATCAATGCCGGCGACGGTGCGCACGAGCACCCCACCCAGGCGCTGCTCGACGCGCTCACCATCCGCCGCAACAAAGGCGGCATCGAGGGCCTGGTGGTGGCAATCTGCGGCGACATCCTGCATTCGCGCGTCGCCCGCTCCAACATCATCCTGCTCAACGCCATGGGCGCGCGCGTGCGCGTGGTCGCGCCCTCCACGTTGCTGCCGCCCGGCATCGAGCACTTCGGCGTCGAAGTCGCGCGCGACATGCGCGAAGGTCTGAACGGCGCCGATATCGTGATGATGCTTCGCCTGCAGCGCGAGCGCATGCACGGCTCCTACGTGCCCTCGGTGTCGGAATATTTCCACTTCTGGGGCCTCGACGAGAAGAAACTCGCCTACGCCAAGCCGGACGCGCTGGTCATGCATCCTGGACCGATGAATCGCGGCGTCGAGATCGACTCGATCGTCGCCGACGGCGCGCAGTCGCTGATCCGCGAGCAGGTCGAAATGGGCGTGGCCATCCGCATGGCCGTGCTGGAAGCCTTGTCGCGTAACCTGCCGAACGCCTGACATGAAGTTACAAAATGTTATCTGACCCCCGCCCGATCCTGCTCGCCAACGCCCGGATCGTCGATCCGTCGCGCGACTTCGATATCGTCGGCGACCTGCTGCTCGCCGACGGCGTGATCCGCGAAGCCAAGAAGGGCATCGGCGCCGGCGGCGTGCCGGAAGGCACCGACGTGATCGATTGCCGCGGCAAGCTGGTCGCGCCAGGCCTCGTCGACATGCGCGCCTTCGTCGGCGAGCCCGGCGCCGGCCACCGCGAGACGCTGGCATCCGCCAGCCAGGCCGCCGCCGCCGGCGGCGTCACCACCATTATTTGCCAGCCCAATACCTCGCCGGTGATCGACGACCCGGCGACGGTCGATTTCGTACTCCGCCGCGCGCGCGACACCGCGATCGTGCACGTTCATCCGATGGCGGCGCTGACCAAGGGCCTTGAAGGCAAAGAGATGACCGAGATCGGCCTGCTCAAGGCGGCCGGCGCGGTCGCCTTCACCGACGGCGACAAGAGCGTGACCAACGCGCAGGTGATGCGGCGCGCGCTCACTTACGCCAATGATTTCGACGCACTCATCGTGCATCATACCGAGGACCCGGATCTGATCGGCGACGGCGTGATGAACGAAGGCGAATTCGGCGCCCGCCTCGGCCTGCTCGGAATTCCGAAGGCAGCGGAAACCGTGATGCTCGAGCGCGACATCCGTCTGGTCGCGCTGTCGGGCGGGCGCTATCACGCGGCCTCGATCACCTGCGCGGAATCGCTCGAGGTGCTGCGGCGCGCCAAGGACGCCGGTCTCAACGTCACCGCGTCGTGCTCGATCAATCACATCTCGCTCAACGAAAACGACATCGGGCCCTACCGCACTTTCCTGAAAGTGTCGCCGCCGCTGCGCGCCGAAGACGACCGCAAGCTCTTGGTCGCCGCGCTCGCCAGCGGCCTTGTCGACATGGTGATGTCGGACCACAATCCGCAGGACGTGGAAACGAAACGGCTGCCGTTCGCGGAAGCGGCTGCGGGCGCCATCGGACTGGAAACCATGCTGGTCGCTGGCTTGCGCCTGGTGCATTCCGGCGAGATCGAATTAACGACGCTGTTGCGCGCGATGTCGACGCGGCCGGCGGAGCTGATCGGGCTTCCCGGCGGCACGTTGAAGAGCGGCGCGCCGGCCGACGTCATCGTCGTCGACACCGAGTTGCCGTGGGTGCTCGATCCGGCCGAACTCAAATCGAAATGCAAGAACACGCCGTTCGATGAAGCCAGGCTGACCGGCCGCGTGGTGCGCACCATCGTCGCCGGCCGCACTGTTTACGAATACGTATGATCCCCGCTCTCGCTTTCGTGGTCGGCTATCTGCTCGGCTCGATTCCGTTCGGGCTGATCCTGACGCGCGCCGCCGGCGGCCCCGACGTGCGCACCATCGGCTCGGGCAATATCGGAGCCACCAATGTACTGCGCACAGGGCGCAAGGGCCTCGCCGCCGCAACCTTGCTGTGCGATGCGTTCAAGGGCACCGCCGCGGTCTTGCTGGCGGCGCATTATGCGACGCCGGATGCCGCACTGGTCGCCGGGCTTGGCGCCTTTCTCGGCCATCTCTTTCCAGTGTGGCTGAAGTTCAAGGGCGGCAAGGGCGTCGCCGTCTATATCGGTGTGCTGATCGGGCTCTATTGGCCGGCGGCTCTGATCTTCTGCAGCATCTGGATCGCGGTCGCGGGGTTGAGCCGCTACTCCTCGCTTGCGGCCTTGATCGCCAGCGCCCTTACCCCGTTCGCGCTGTGGCTGGTCGGCCAGCCGAGGACCGCCGCTTTATTCCTCTTGCTGAGCGCGCTGCTGTGGATCATGCACCGCGCCAATATCGCGCGGCTGCTCAACGGCAGCGAAGGCAAGATCGGCACGAAAGCCGCTTGATCGCCAAAAACCGGCACCGGTTTTCGGACTGACCCCCAGTTGTAATTTGGAAAATCCGGTTGTAGGACGCCGCGCCTTGGGCGATGCTCAGTGGAGCGCGACGGGGGCGCCGGTGAGCGAGCGGGAGCGACTGAGCGAGGAGCAACGGCTCGACTGGTTGCGCCTCACCCGCAGCGACAATATCGGTCCGCGCGGTATTATGGCGCAAGCGCCTGGCGTTTGCGCCATAATACCGGGTCCGCGCACGTTCCGCGACTTGATCAATCACTATGGCGGCGCGCGTGCCGCGCTCGACGCCCTGCCCGCGCTCGCCCGCCGCGGCGACGACTCGGGGCCGACCCGCATTTGTTCGCGCGAAGACGCCGCGGCCGAGTTGAAAGCGGCGCGCGCCCGCGGCATCGGCTTCGTCGCGCTCGGCGAACCGGATTATCCGTCGCGGCTGCAGATGATCGACGACGCGCCGCCTTTGTTGGCGGTGCGCGGCAAGCGCGCGGTGCTGGCGCGGCCGCTGGTCGCCATCGTCGCCTCGCGCAACGCTTCTGCCGCCGGCGTCAAATTCGCAGAGCGGTTGGCGCGCGACCTCGGTCAAGCCGGTTTCGGCACCGTATCGGGGCTGGCGCGCGGCATCGACGCCGCAGCCCATCGCGCCAGTCTTTCGACCGGCACCATCGCGGTGTTGGCGGGCGGTCATGACCGCATCTATCCGGCCGAACACAACGACCTGTTGGAAGCGATCCTTGCCGAGGGCGCCGCCGTCTCTGAAATGCCGTTGGCCTGGGAGCCGCGCGCGCGACTTTCCGCGCCGCAACCGCCTGATATCGGGCCTATCCGCCTGCGTGGTGATTGTGGAAGCGGCGCGGCGCTCGGGCTCGTTGATCGCGGCGCAGCTGGCCGGCGAACAGGGACGCGAAGTGTTCGCGGTGCCGGGTTCTCCGCTCGATCCGCGTGCCGAGGGCACCAACGGGCTGCTCAAGCAGGGCGCGATCATGGTGACCGAGGCCGACGACGTGATCGCCGCGCTGGTGCCGATCCTCGGCCGCAGCTTCGACGTGCCGATCGAAGAGCCGGCGCGGGAAGGGCCCGGTCCGCTCGACGTCGAACCCGGCGACGACGAGCGCGCCCGCATCGTCGGCCTGCTCGGGCCGACGCCGGTGTCGATAGACGATCTGGTGCGGCTGTCGGGGACGTCGCCGGCGATCGTGCGCACGGTGCTGCTGGACCTCGAAATCGCCGGCCGGGTGGAGCGCCACGGCGCCGCTTTGGTGTCGCTGCTATAAGGTACGGGTCGAATCGGCACCGCTCGGACCGCGCCAATGCTCCGGAACTACTTCTTCTTCTCCGTCATCTTCGCGCTCGTCTGCGCTCCGTTGCGGGCGCAGGAGCCGTCTTTTGCCGCGTTCGAAGGAGCACTTTGGCCGGACGCGCAGGCCAAGGGTGTTACGCGCGCGACATTCGATCTTGCCTTGAATGGCGTGACGCCCAATCCGCGCGTGATCGCGGCTACCAAGCGCCAGCCCGAATACGGCAAGCCGGTCGGCGCCTATGTCAACGACATCGCTTCGCGCGGCCGCATCGCCAACGGGCAGCGCAAGGAAAAGGAATGGGCCAAGTCCTTCGACGCGGTCGAAAAGAAATTCGGCGTCGAACGTTCGGTGCTGCTCGCGCTATGGGGGGTCGAGACCGACTACGGCGCCGAGAAGGATCATTGGGACGTTTTCCGCTCGCTCGCGACGCTCGCGTTTGCGCGCTATCGCCATCCCTATTTCCGCAACGAGTTGATCGTCGCGATGCGTATCATGCAGGACGGCCGTTTTCCGCGCGACAAGATGGTGAGTTCATGGGCCGGCGCCATGGGCCAGACCCAGTTCATGCCGACCAATGTCGTCGATTACGCCATCGACTTTTCCGGCGATGGCAAGAGCGACATCTGGAACAATGTGCCGGATGTGCTCGGCTCGACCGCCAATTATCTTAGCAAGGAGCACTGGAAGCGCGGCCTGCCCTGGGGCTTCGAGGTCACGCTGCCGAAGGGCTTCGACTATAAGCGCAGTCGCGGCAGTTTTGCGGAATGGGCAAAGCTCGGCGTGCGCCGCGCCGACAGCAAGCCGTTGCCTCATTCCGGCCCCGGCATCTTGTTCTTTCCGAGCGGCGCCAACGGCCCGGCATTCATCGCGACCGAGAATTACGCGGTGCTCAAGGAGTACAACAACTCCGATGCCTACGCGATCGCGGTCGGGCATCTCGCCGACCGCATCCGTGGCGGGCCGCCGATCATGACGGCCTGGCCAGCCGACGACCACCCGATCGCGCGCGACGCGCGTATCGCCTTGCAGAAAAAATTGGCCGCGCTCGGCTACAAGGTGCTCGACTTCGAAGGCCACATCGACTTCGACCTACGCGACATGATCCGGGCCGAGCAGGTCAAGCTCGGCATGCT
>PMAF01000061.1 GCA_003152455.1 Hyphomicrobiales bacterium | reverse complement strand
TAGGCAATCTCGAATGTTGGGGATGTTGGTGGGGGTTGGGTGGTGGCGGGCTGAGGCTAGGCTCGGATATGACGCGGACATCGCGGGATGTCTGTTCATGACCCGAATGCGCGAAGCAGCCACAAAAAGCCCCGGACGAGCCGGGGCTTTGAGTTCATTGGTCGAGATCGCTACCGTAGGATTGATTTATTATGCAGCCTTGACCTCAATCTTCTTTGCGGGCTTTTGTGCCTCAGCCTTCTTGGGAAGCGTCAGCGTGAGTACGCCTTTTTTGAAGCTCGCTTCGATTTTGTCCGCGTCGACACCTTCCGGCATCTCGAAGCGGCGCTCAAACGAGCCAAGGTTACGCTCACGCATATAATAATCCTTTTTCGTCTCCTCTTTTTCTTCCTGCTTCTCGCCCTTGATGATCAGGTTGCCATTGGCGACCTTCACTTCGATGTTCTTCTCATCCATCCGGGGCAATTCGGCCGTAAGCTCATAGGCCTTCTCGCTTTCGGCGATGTCGACCGCCGGGGCAGCTTCCCATGTCATTTCACGACCCCAAAACGGCTCGACATCGAATACTGAGCTGCGGGTGGGGAACTGCCCGAAGCCTCGACCAAAATCGTCGAACAGACGATCCATTTCTCGGCGGAGGCTCAAGAAAGGTGCCCACGCTTGGGTCGTGGACGGAACGCTGGCAGCCTTTTCCTGAATTTTTACAGGGATTTTGGTTACATTTTCAGCCATGATTTAGACCTCCATATTGCAGATAACTGTGGCTTAGCTGTGATCAATCGCGCGAAAAAACAATTGCCCTTGGCCAAAAAAATATTTCTGTTTTTTTTGATCCGGATCAAAGCGAACCACCGCGCCAGAAATTTAAATGTTACGGTGGTCGCGGAGCTTTACAGGAACGCGGCAGGACTAATGCCTGCATGGTTATCTGCGACTTTTGAGGGTTAAGGCGAAGTAGGCCAAGCCTCCCGCAACAACGAGGCCGATCCAACTAACCCACATTGGCGCGCTCCAGCCGCCAATCACAACTGACCAACCCATATAAATTCGCAAAACATGAAGCAGTGCAACAAGTGCGAAAATTGTGCCAGCTATCAGATGGAATAATTTGTCATTCATGGCGCTCTCCATTCAATCGGATAATAGAAATAAACGCCGCAGATAATATTTCGGTTCCGCGNNCGGATTCCATGGAACGAGTTGCAGCGCAGCGAAGCAAACCGCTTAGAAACGTATCTGCCAGAATGTCCGTTTCTGCACCAAACGGACGTGTGAGAGCCCCCGATCAATGGCCGCTCTTAGCGGTAAAGCAGCCATCGCAAATCTCACAAAAAGTAACGCAGCCGCACATTTCATGACATTTTCGAGCAAGGGCTAAAAGCGCCAACGCAAGAAATCGCTGCGCTGCAATGACTTTTGCGATAATGTCATAGAATATAGAAAACATGACATTTCCCGGTTGCGCAAGAAATCCGCTGATGCGCAAGCTCGCGGGCCACTCCTAAGTCCCAACTAAAAGCTTCCAATGCCCGACAACGACACCCGATCAAACAATGGTCGAGGTGCCGTCGCGGTGCACAGGACGAGTTCACGCTCGCAGCTATCGCACAGAACCTACGCCGGCTCGCCAAGATAGTCGTCCGACCACCACCAGCAATCGCCACGTGCGGGGCATAGCCGTTGTGGGTGTCGGTGCCATAGCGTCAAAGCCGCCGCTCCCAATGGAGCGGTCAGCAACCGACAACTTCAAAAACAATCGATTCAGCGCCCACCCGCACTGATCGCCGACTTCTGCAACAAAATCGGCACAAAGCGGACATGCTAATTGCGTTGGCGAATGTCTGCTATTGGGGGAATAGCGGACATAGCGAACAGCGTGTTTTATGAGTGCGCGGCCTAGCACTAC
The DNA here is from genome assembly GCA_003152455.1 of Hyphomicrobiales bacterium. Classification (GTDB taxonomy): domain Bacteria; phylum Pseudomonadota; class Alphaproteobacteria; order Rhizobiales; family Xanthobacteraceae; genus Pseudolabrys. The sequence goes on along the minus strand of PMAF01000061.1, from coordinate 3,726 downwards.
TTTGGCAGATTAATGAAGCGTTAAGGATTTGAGTTTGAGCTTCGGTTCGACTGAATCGGAGTGACGATCATGGCGCGGATCGAGAATTGGAATGCGGAATTGCGGACTTGGCTGTCGCCGTTTTTAGAAAAGCTCGGTCACAAAGCGCGGCGGCAGATGTGTCCGCTTTATGTATCGGGGCTGATCGGTCCCGGCGATCGCAAGAGCGTTCAGCCGATGGCGGAACGATTTGCACCCGGCGATTATGATCAATTGCACCATTTTGTTGCTGCTGGCGTCTGGGATGCGGCGCCGCTTGAAGCAGAACTACTTATTCAAGCGGACAGGCTCGTTGGCGGCAGCGATGCCGTGCTGGTGATCGACGACACGGCGATGCCGAAGAAAGGCGAGTACTCGGTTGGTGTCGCGCCACAATATGCTTCGACCCTGGGCAAGACTGCCAACTGCCAGACGCTGGTGTCACTGACGCTTGCGCGAGGTGAAGTGCCAGTGATGGTAGCGCTGCGCCTTTTCCTCCCCGAGAGTTGGACGAGCGATCGGATCCGATTGAAGCGGGCCGGCGTTCCGGCCGAATATCAAACGGCTCGGACCAAGCCGGAGATCGCGCTTGCTGAGATTGATCGCATGATCGCAGCCGGTGTCCGTTTCGGCTGTGTGCTGGCGGATGCCGGTTATGGGCTGAGCGCGCCGTTCCGCCAGGGGCTCACGGCTCGCAGCCTTAGCTGGGCCGTTGGCATTCCTCGTCACCTCAAAGTATACCCGGCCGGGGTGAAACTCATCTGGCCGAAGGCCGCGCGCGGGCGTCCCCGTCGACGGCACATCCCGGATATTCTGTCAGTTGCGGCCGAAGACATGCTGGCCGATGCCAAGTGGCAAACTGTGAGCTGGCGAAACGGGACAAAGGGCCGGCTGAAAGCTCGCTTTGCCGCTGTCCGTGTGCGTACCGCCGACGGACCTCCGCAGCGGATCTGGGACATGGGTCAGCAGCACATGCCGGGCGACGAGGCTTGGCTCATCGGCGAACAGCGGATGTCGGGAGAGAAGAAATACTATCTCGCCAACCTACCCGCACGGACGGACTTGCATACCTTAGCCGCCACCATCAAAGCACGATGGATCTGCGAGCAGGCCCATCAGCAACTGAAAGAAGAGCTCGGCCTCGACCACTTCGAGGGACGATCCTGGCAAGGTCTTCATCGTCACGCGCTCATGACGATGATCGCTTACGCCTTCCTCCAGCATCGCCGCCTCGCAAAAGCGAAGCGGAAAAAAAAGAATCAACGGACCACCGCCTCAACCAAGCTTACCGGCCGTGCGTCACGCCATCGTCGAGATCATCGGTCGATTACTACCTCAGCGGTGCCCGCACTGCCGAAGATGGATCGGCACCGAGCCGCCGCGTGAATGATTCTGCCAAAGTAGTGCTAGTCGTTTTTCGGCTTATCGGTTTTCTTAGCGTCGGAACGCCTATTAATTCCGGATCGCCTATCCGTGTTAGCTCTCCGTTCGCCAATCAGCCGTTTTTTCTCGTCTGATCGCGTGTCGTTGCCGCTCCGTCGTTCTTCCTTGCCGCGCCTTTCATTGCCTGATCGCTTCTCGCAACTGCCCATCTGCATCCTCCTAGGTCAGATGAATTGGAAACATCGCCGGCAGCCTAATCGTGCTAACGACCGACGACTTTCATCACCAACAAATCCACCTGATATATAAATTGCTGGCCTTGATAATTAACTTCCTGCCAGACGGCATGGCGATAACGGCCATCGTAATAAAAAGTATCAACCACCTCGGCGGTAGCAAGGAATAAAACTATCGTCATCCAAAAACGCATTTGGGAAGGATATCGCCGTAACGTTTTTGATTACTTAACGATGTAATCGTAGCGGCCACCATTCAAGGGTTGATGGACGAACACCGACCCGCGCGGGCCAGATCAGACTGCGAGCAGAGCGCAAAGCTGGGTAGTTAATTGCCGCGATGGAGAAGGCGAACCAGCGACAATCTTGCGGCGCCGCGTGCGTCCACATGATACGCCCAATATGCCGCTCGCCGTCGAACGCGTCATAATCATCGTCCGACCATTCTCGGGCGGGATTTAGTGACGCGCAGAAAAGTCTTGATTAATAAACTCTTTTCGGTGTGGGCCCTCTTGTAGCAGTTCAGCTTAAGACATTGCCTATTTTTGCCTTCTATTTTGAGGTCAGTTCGATAGGAGTTTTACATGCAAGAACGCCGTAAACGTCCGCGATTACGTGTACTCAAAAGCGCAAAGCTTGTCCTCCGGAAGTCTTCGGTGTTCGACTGTGTCGTGCGCAATCTCACCAATGTCGGCGCCGGAATTGAAATTCCAAACACAATTGACCTGCCGGAGGTATTGGAAATGACTTTCGATGGCGGTCGCTCAATCCGGCCCTGCCGACTCGTATGGCGAACGTTCTCTAGAACCGGCGTGGAATTTCTCTTAAATCAGCCCCTCCATTGGCCTAGGCCGCAATAGCACAATGCAATCGCAGCAAGAAAGCACCACCCTAACGCCGTGCCCAAAATGTCATTCGGGCATGATCCAAGTCGCTATTACCCCTCATCCGGTTGCTACAAGAATGCTGAGACATATCTATGTTTGTCGTACGTGCAATCAGACTCGGACCTACATGTTGCCGACGCTGCCAGTGGCGGAGGAGATTTATGTCGGCACATCGAGCCGATATGTTGACGTAATGGTTGCCTGACGTGCACGGCTATGCATGTCCTGACACTCTCGATATCATCGCTCTTCAACATGGAGAGCGACGATGGCGACCGGTACTGTGAAGTGGTTCAATCCGACCAAGGGTTATGGGTTTATTCAGCCGGATGGCGGCGGCGGCAAGGACGTGTTCGTTCATATCTCGGCGGTCGAACGCGCCGGCCTTAGCACCCTCAATGAGGGTCAGAAGGTCGACTATGAGATCGTCTCTGATCGAGGCAAGGAATCCGCCGGCAACCTCAAGGTCAAGTGATCTCGGCCGGTGGTAATGTCCTAATTTGAGGTTTAGCCGCCAATATTGCTCAGGCGCTCAATCGGTGGTTGGCACATGACCGTGCTGCCATCGTGATCGCGCTTACTCTCGCCCTTCAAACCAGCAACACGCCATTTGAGCAGGTCCTCCGCTATCCATGCGTGGACAATCGATCTTTGTTGCACAGGTAGACAATGTTTGATGGCATCAAGAACTTGCTGAGCACCCTGGTGATAGCCGCGCCGGTAACACATTTCGGGATCATGCATTTCGTCTGCCATTATTGACTCCTACTGTGAGGTTCGCTCCACCAATTCCTCTAGCGACCATCCTTCACCTCATCGGTGATTCTGGCGTCCGATATCGCGCTGGTTCAGGTATTCTCCAACTAAGCCGGACTATTCGCGGTCTGGATTTAATGTTTTGGACTTGGACGCAGGCCGGGTCATTACAAGACCGCACTACTGGCACGCGAAAGTATCGTAGTCGGCGTGCTCGCTAGACTTACTAGCCTACATTGCAACGCGGTACGCGGGACAATTTCTAAGGGATGGCGCGGCGCTTTGGCCATTTAGCCGATTGGTCGAAATCGAAAGCGGGCGCATTGATCCAAATCAACGCGGTCACCCAAACTAGGTAAAAATGGGCTAGTTGGGTTAGCGAGTACCAAAACAGAAACGATGGCCGCAAGTGCCTACTGAAAAAGAGATTGAGGCCGAGGCAAGGA
>PMAF01000149.1:10526-20730 GCA_003152455.1 Hyphomicrobiales bacterium | reverse complement strand
GTGCGGATCTCGTGGCTGATCTTGGCGAGGAATTCCGACTTGGCGGTGGAGGCCTTCTCGGCCTCCTGTTTGGCGTTGATCAACTCTTCCTCGCTGCGCTTCCAGGCCGTGATGTCGCGCATCACCGCGCAGAATTTCTCGCCGCCGGCGATCCGCCCCATGGTGAAGTGAAGCGGCACCAGGCCGCCCTGCCGCACTTTCCCGATGGCCTCGCAGCCGGCGTCGAGCACGCTTGAACCCCTTGTCAGCCGGTCGAGATAGTCGAGCACCGCGCGTTGGCTCTCCGGCGCGAACAGGTCGCCGAAATCCAGTTCGGCGAGTTCGGCCGCCTCGTAGCCGAACAGCGCCTGGGCGCTGCGGCTGGCCGACAGCACGCGTCCGGCGCGATCGAGCACGATCACGCCGTCGGAGGCGGTGTCGAGGATCGACTTGAGCTCGTCGTTTTCGATTTCCAGCCGGCGCGGCGTCACGGGCTTGCTGCGGTCCTCGGCCGCCGCTTGCGTGCTGATCATCAGCACCAACGCGTTCTCGCCGTTCCACGGCACGCCGATCAGGCGGCCTTCGACCGGCTTCGGATCGCCGTTGACGGTGCTGATGGTCAGCGACTTACCGTCAGTCTGGGCGTCGCCGGCGGGAGCCTCGTCCTTGGTGTCGATGAACAGGCTGTCGAGTCCGCCGGCTTCGGAAAGCGCCTCCAGCGAGGGATAGCCGGTCCAGTCGAGAAAGGCGCGGTTCGCGTAGAGCAGCGTGTTGAGGCGATAGACCAAAATGCCCACCGGTATCCGATCGAGAATGGGGCGCCCTTCATGCACGTCGCGGGCGGCATCGCCGCCGCGCACCGTCCGCCGCACCGGCGCGGCAGGGGCACGCGTGACATTTGCCGGCGGCGGCGCAACGGTACTCTTGCCGGATGCACCCTTGAGCCGGGCGCTGAGTTCGCGCGCCAATTCCTCGAAAGCGCTGCGCTCGCCGGCACTGAGCGCCGGCGGCTCTTCGGCCGGAAACGCCTGCACGTTTTCCGCCCGCGTTTCCCCTTTGGCTTCGGCCGTCGCCGGCGTTGCCTGCGCCCGGCGCTGTTCGAGCGCGGTCAGGCGATCGACGTCGCGGCAAATCCCGAAGCCGCGATAACCGGCAAACTCGCGGTCGCGGCCGAAAATCGGCAGGCCCGACATCTCGATCGGCAAAGGCTGATCCTCACCCTCGATCGGCCAGGGCACGACGATGCCGCTCCAGGTGCCGCGCGCGGCCAGCGCGTTCGCTACGGTGCCTTGCGGATCGAGCTCGAGCTCGGCGGCGACGTCCGCCCACGGGCGGCCAAGCACGGCCATGGTCTTCGGACCGAGCATCTTGGCGAAATCTTCCGTTCCCAGGGTGAAACGGTTCGCCGCGTCGATCTGCCAGACGAAGCGCAACGGAAAGCGGTGCGGAGGCAGTTCCCCCGAAGCCTGACCGGAATCGGTCGGCGCCGCCTGCGTAACGGCAAAACCTATATCGGCGTCCGCCGCCTGTTCGGGCGGGACGAACGCGGCGAGCAGCGTCACCGTTGAGCCGGCGCCAAGGCGGAGCAGGATGGCCGGCCAGCCCGCGATGTCGCCTTCGGCGCGGCCGTTGAGCGAAGCCTCGCGGGCGAAGGGCTCGGCACCGAGCGCGACCAGGTCGGACTTGTCACCGAAGCGCTCTCGCGCGGTCGGACCGGCAGCGATCAGTTCGCCGTCCGCGCTGAAAAGCGCCGCCGGCCACTCGATATCCGCGAGCAGCCGTTGCGCGCGGTCAGGCAAGCTCATGTCCTCGCCGGCGCGCTCGGTCGCCATCACCAGCACGGCCGGCGTGTTGTCGGCCAGCACAAAGCGCGAGCAAAGACAGGTCAGCGTGCCGTCGGAGCCGGCGCCGAATCCGCGCAGCCGTTCGAGCCGCGCCGCGCCGCCCTGCGGCAGCGTGCCGACCAGGCGGAGGACCTGCGCGGCGGCCGCGTGCTGGGGATCGAAACGGATGGCGGCGAGCGCGCCCGGCGATGCGGCGTCGAAGATCGCAGCCGCGCCCGGGTTGGACCACAGCACGCGCGTCGCGTCCGCGCTCCAGAGCCATACCGGCAGCGGGCTCAAGGCATGAGCCGCGAGCCGCTGATCCCTCAGGAAAGCGAACTGGAATTCAGTCCCACTCATTGCGCACGCCGTATTGTTTAGGGCTAACGAACCCTTAATACGGCCCGTTTGACGGCCCGTCCACGACGCGGCGGCTGTCGGGCTCCGCCAAACTCAGATAACCTTAATCTGCGAGTTCCGGCACTGGCGTGAGCGCGCCCGCGCCCTAGATACATGGTTAAGGCTGGCGGCGACTGCCGCTGCCCCCAGGCAGGAGGATGTCATGGCGATAGAAGCCAATCCGAAGTTCGAGATCCCGGCGGAAATGCGGACGTTCGCCGAGAAAAGCGTGGAACAGGCCAAGCGGGCCTTCGACAGTTTCATCTCCGCCGCGCAGCACGCGGTCAATACCGCCGAGACTCAAGCTAAGACGGCGCACACGGGCGCCAAGGAGATCGGCGAAATGGCTATCGGGTTTACCCAGCGCAACGTTGCCACGTCGTTCGAATTCGCCGAGAGGCTGGTGCGCGCCAAGGATGCCCAGGAGTTGGCGGCGTTGCACGCCGATTACGTGAAAAGCCAGATCGCCACTCTTACCGATCAGGCCAAGGAATTGAGCAAACAGGCCGCCAAGCTGGCCGGCCAGCATTAGCGCTGCTTTCGGGGCCGGGATTGGACGGTTGAACGCCGGCGCGCGCCGGCGGCGTTAGTTTTATGACAATTTTGTGCGCCGCAATATTTTTTTGCAATGCACCAAAAATAGTACTATATGAGATTATAGCACTCGCCCAGGCGCCCACTTTTCGGCGCCACGTGTGGCGGGTTTGAAACAAGCGCGAGCCGATGGACCCTGAGGGCGACAGCTCGCTTTGTGCCGGAATCCGCCCTCTGAGCTGAGGATATTGTTATGAGCGAACCTCAAAAAACCGCCAAGCCGAAAGCGGTTGCTACACTCGCGTCCGCTTTCGATATGCCGAAATTCGAAATGCCCAAGTTTGAAATGCCGAAGTTCGACATGCTGAACATGGAAGTCCCTGCCGCCTTCCGCGAGATGGCCGAGAAGGGCGTCGCGCAGGCCAAGGAGGGCTACGAGAAAATGAAGACCGCCGCCGAAGACGCGACGGAAATGCTCGAAGAGACCTATGCCACGGCCTCCAAGGGCTGCTCGGGCTACGGCCTCAAGTTGATGGAAACCGCCCGCGCCAACAGCAATGCCGCCTTCGACCTGTTCGGCGGCGTGATGAATGCGAAGTCCTTTTCGGAAGTGGTCGAGCTCTACACCGCCTATGCGCGGACGCAGTTCGACACCGTCAGCGCGCAGGCCAAGGAACTGGCCGATCACGCGCAGAAGGTCGCGACCGAGACCGTCGAGCCGATGAAGGGCAGCTTCACCAGCGCCTTCAACAAGGCCGCGTAACGATCGAATAGCCGCCGCGCTTATTGCAGCGGATTGAGAGCCCGGGCGTGCAAACGCCCGGGCTTTTGCTTATGGCGCCGCGCCACGGGGCGCGGCCGAACCCGCTTGCCAAACCGGCGCCCTGAACCTAGGTTCCGGCCGCTCGCATCCATGATGACGAGCCCGTGCAGGCGTAGCTCAGTTGGTTAGAGCGCTGGTCTGTGGAACCAGAGGTCGGTGGTTCAAGTCCACCCGCCTGTACCATCTCAATTCCGCAATTAATCCGGCGTTAGCAGCGAAACGCCGAGCAGCGCGCGCCGGCGTAGCCAGGCGGTTGCGCGGTATTTCGGGTCGCGCGTGACCGCATGCATACCGTCGAGCACGGCCAGCACGCGGCGCGGCCCTAGCGTGTCGCCGAGCGAGAGCGGACCCTTCGGATAATTGAGCCCGTACTCGACCGCGGTATCGATGTCGCCCGGCGCGGCGATGCGCAGTTCGGCGATGCGGGTGCCGATATTGACGATCATGGCGAGCAGCCGCTGCACCACGAAGCCCACGCTGTCGTTGATCGCGGTCACCGCAGCGCCGTCCGACAGCGCCGCGACGGCGGCGCCCAAGGCTTCCGGCGCCGTGAGCGGCGTTTTCATCGCCGTGCGGCGGCCCTTGAAGTTACCCAGCATATCGACCGCGACCGTGCGCGCCGGGTCAAGCTTGAGCCGGACGGCGGCGCTGGTGGCGTCCTCACCGAGCGGCGTCACGAAGCAGAGCGCGCCGGCGTCCGGCGTGCCGCCGACTTGCGTCTTGACGCCGGCGCCCGCAAGCCATTCGGCCAGCTCGCGGCCGCCGTCTTCGTCCGCGATCCAGGCCGATGCTGGCTTGGGCTGCGCGCCGACGGCTATCGTCGGCGGGCTTGCGACCGGCGTCCCGTCGTAATTGTAGAAGCCCTGCTTGGTCTTGCGGCCGAGCAACCTGCCGGCGACCCGCACGGCAAGCTGCGCCGACGGCTGATACATCGGCTCGCCGAAATATTGCTCGTAGATGCTCACCATCACCGCGTGGGTGACGTCGGCGCCGATCAGATCGAGCAGCTCGAATGGCCCCATGCGGAAACCGGCGGCCTCCTTCATCAGCAGATCGACCTCGCGCGGGCTCGCGATACCTTGCGCGACGATGCGCAGGGCCTCCGGCCCATAGGCGCGGCCGGCGTGATTGACCACGAAGCCGGGGGTGTCGGTCGCCACCACCGGATGCTTGCCGATGCGGCGGACGAAGCCGGTAAGCGCCTCGACCAAAGCGGGATCGCTGCGCAACCCGCCGATTACCTCGACCAGCCGCATCAGCGGCGGCGGATTGAAGAAGTGCAGGCCGCCGACGCGCGCCGGATCGCCGCAGCCGGCGGCAATTTCCGTGACCGATAGCGAGGAGGTGTTGGTGGCGATCACCGCGTCCGGCGCAATGCGCTTCTCCAGCTCGCAAAACAAGGCGCGCTTGGCCGCGAGGTCTTCCACGATTGCCTCGATCGCGATCCCGGCGGGCGCGGCCTCGTCGAGCGAGCCGATCGCCCGCAGGCGGCCAATGAAGCCCTTTTTTGCTTCCGCTGACACGCGGCCCTTCGCGACTTGGCCATCGAGCGCCTTGTCGATCGCTGTCACCGCTTCGCGCGCCGCGCCGTCGCGCGAATCGAACAGCAGCGCCGTCATGCCGGCTTGCGCGCAAATCTGCGCGATGCCGCGCCCCATGGTGCCGGTGCCAATCACCGCCACCGTCAGGTCCGGCCGTTGCAGGTCCCCGATCACGCTCACTTTCCTTCGAACGTCGGTTTGCGCTTCTCCAGGAACGCGCGCATGCCTTCCTTCTGGTCGCTGGTGGCAAACTGCAATTGAAATGCCTTGCGCTCCAGCATCAGCGCGGTCTCGAGCGGCGCGTTCAAACCGGCATTGACGATTTCCTTGATCTGCATGACCGCGATCGGCGGCATGGCGGCGATCTCGCCCGCAATCTCGATGGCTCGCGCCAGCGCCTGGCCGGTGGCCGCCATCTCGCTGACCAGGCCCATGCTCAGCGCTTCGGCCGCGCCGAACATCCTGCCGGTCAACAACAGCAGCATGGCGCGTTTGCCGCCGACCAGCCGCGCCAGCTTCTGCGTGCCGCCGCCGCCGGCCAGGATGCCGAGCTTGACTTCGGGCAGGCCGAGGCGGGCGCCTTCGCCGGCGACGATGATGTCGGCGCATAGGGCCAATTCCAGCCCGCCGCCGAGCGCGAAACCTTCGATGGCGGCGATCACCGGCTTCGGGCAGTCCATGATCGTGCGCCAGTATTTCTGCACGTTGCGCGCCATGACCTCGACCGGACCGGCTTCCGCCATTTCGCCGATGTCGGCGCCGGCCGCGAACGCCTTATCCGAGCCGGTGATGATCAGACAGCGGATTTTTCCGTCCGCCGCATGGCGGGTGACTTCGTCGGCCAGCCGCGTACGCACCTCGAGATTGAGCGCATTGCGCACCTGCGGCCGATTGAGGCGGAGCACGACAATGGCGTCCGACGGGTATTCGACAAGGAGAACGTCCGCTGCGGTCATGGCGTTTCACTCGTGGCGTGACGCTGATGCAACTATCACGCGGGTGCTGGTAAAGGACCGCGCGCGGACGTTAAAGTCAACGTTTGCAGCCGACTTACCGCTTTTTTGCCATTGGGTCGTAAACGCCAAGATTGCGGAAAACAGGCGCTATCGCTACTAGTATTGCTAATTCCACTTACAAATCGAGCCGGCCCACAAAATCTTCTCACTGATTTGCCAAATGCATACGATTGCACGCGCCCTAATCATTTCGGTTGTCTTGTTTGCCGTGGCGCTATGCGTCCTCTTGGTTCCGCTTCCGGCCCCACCGCAGTTTCTCCCGGAACAAATTGAGGCGACGAACATGCGCGACTCCTCGCATCAGGAAGCGGCCCATGCCGCATGGACCGCGCTCATTGCCATCACCTGCATCGTGATTTTGGTAAAGCGGAAGCGTAGAGCGCCATGATGAAGCGCGCCGCTCTCTCCGTAGGGCTGCTCTACGTCTCCGTCTTGCTGCTTTCCGGTTTCTTTCTTCACCGGGCTGTCGCAACCGATACCTTCATTACGATCGATGATTACCATTACAGCGTGGTGATGGGGTCGGCGCTGCGTATCGCGTTCGGGGAAGCCGCCTCCGCGCTGCGAATTAATTTCGGTTTGCTTTCGACGCTGAGCGCCGGGTTGCTGGCAAGGTTATTTGCTGTCGACAGTTTCGCCGGATGGATACGGCTCACCCAATCGTTTCAAGTGCTTTTCCTTTTCTGTGCCGTCGTTTCGGCTTTGGCATTTCAGCGTGATCGCCGCTTGGTGTTAGTCGTGCTTTTTGTCAGCGTGCCTTTTGCGTCCACCGTCAGTCCTTTCGTGCTCACGCCCAATAACTCCGGCCTCCGTTATCTCGGATTCGCCCTGCTCCCGCTGGCTTTGACTTTCTTGATCGCGGGCAAAGGTTATCGAGATGCGATAGTCGCCGGCTTGGCCTGCGCGCTGTTTGTGCTTTGGAACACGGAAACCGGCATTGCCTGCAGCGCCGCTCTGCTTTTCTATTTAGCCGTCAGCGAATTTGCTGCCGGGCGGCCGCTGTCGGGGGTCTTCGGCCTCCTTTGTATCGCGTCCGCGATTGCCGTGGCGGCAGTCGCGGTGATTTCGATTGCTTCTCTTGGCGGTGTTGGCGGCCTGAACCTGCTGCTCGAGCATCTCATTGGACATGCCAAGTCGGACTACAACGGGCATCTCTTCGACAAGTGGAGCATTGCTGCGCTTGTGCTGGCGCTCTACGCGTCGACCGTCGTGATCCATTGCTGTCTGACGGTGCGGGCAGGCTCGACGGACCGCCACCTAATCGCGCGTGCTGCGATCGCCTTCGCGAGCATCGTATGGTTTGCCTACTACGCCCATAATTCTTTCTATTTTGTTCTATGGTTCAATCTGTTCCTGTTGCTGTTTACAATCGAGCCCGTCCTTGCCTTGGGAAAAGCCGCCGTGGTCGGCGTCGTAGCGTTGGCCATCGCGTGCAACATTGCGGGTCTACGGCCCGTTCCCGGCCGCTTCACGATGAATTCCGGCACCGTGCAGGGACTGTCCTTGCCGGAAGACACGGCTGTGTATTTGCGTCGACATGCCGACTTGCTGCGGTCGATCGACGCGCTGCGAGTGGTCTATTTTACAGGCACCCCATTCATCATGGCGGTGATGACGCGGAAGGTGAACGATTTAACCGTCTTCGACCCATTCGGCGAAACGTGGACCGAGGCTCAGCTTCACGATCTTATTCAAGACGCCTTGGCTAAAAATCCCACTTTGATCTTGATCGAAGCCAACGGTTCGCCGCTCCTGAATGCGCCGCGCCAGCAATTTCTGCAACGCGTCCGGAAAGCCATAAGCTCGCGCTTTTCATTGACACGCACCGAAGATGGATTCGAATTTTGGACGCCGCCGTCCGGCAATCCCTGACCGCAGCCTTTTGTGAAATCAGACCGCTCCGTTCCATAAGCCGCGGACCAGATCGACCGGCTTGCCTCCGGTGAAATGCAGGAACAGGAAGACCGAGCCGAAATAGATCAGCATGGCGATGGGAATGACGTAGAACGCCGAACTCCATTCGGTCACGTGATGGAACGGCCACAGCCACGCCGCCATCGCCGCGACGCCGACCAGTCCGGCGGCGAAAAGCGCCGGATCGGGCAGCGGAAACCGGAAGACGCGAGGCATCATCGCCGCCGCGATCGCAAGTCCGGCGCCGAAGGCGACGAGGGCCGCGACCGCCGCGCCCCAGGCCCCATAGTGGGGAATCAAGATGAGATTGAGCGCGATATCGATAGACGCAGCGACGGCGAGCGACAGCAGCGTCAGGCCCGTGCGTGCGGCGAGGAAGTAGCCGTAGTTTACGTAGATCAAGAGCGATTTGAGGACGGTCGCGCCGACCAATATCGGCAGCAGCGACAGTGCGAGCGGCCGGAATTCCGCACCGAGAAAAATATTTACCAGCAGAGGTCCCATCATGACGATGCCGACGGCTTCCGGCAACACGATCAAAATCATGAAGGCGCCGAGCTGGCGCAATTGATCCTGCGCGGCTTGCGCGCCGCGTTCGGTCAAGGCGCTGACGGTAAGCGGAACGCCGGCGAGTTGCATCACCGCCAGCGGCACGCCCAGCAGGTTCATCTGCAGATCGTAGCCCGCGGCATAGAGCCCGGCCTTTTCCGCGCTGAAAAACGCCGCCAGCAGCCAGCGGTCGCCGAAGGTTGCCAGCCAGCCGAACAACGTGCCCGCGATCAGCGGCAGGCCGAAGCGCAGCATCTTGCGACCCAAGGCTGCGTCGAAAAATGTCCAGTCGATCCACCAGCCGCGCCAATTGATCGCGACCGCAGTCAGCGCCGCAAAGGTCGTACCGAGTAACGCGCCGGGAACCCCATAGCCGAGCCATACCAGGGTGATACCGACCAGCATATCCAAGATGCTTTCGAGGCTGCCGAGCAGCGCATATTTGCCGGGGCGCAGCGCGCCTTGGGCGGCCGTGAGCTGAAACTGGTGGAGCAGGGTGGCGAACAGGAGACCCGCGCATAAGGCCAGCTGCACGCGCCAGCGCTCCGGCGCCGCGAGCAGAAACACCACCACAGCTACGCCTGCGGCGGCGACCGCCGGGAGAATAAGACCCCACAGGGCGGTGGCGCGCGCCGCTTCCGATTGGCCCGGCAGGTAGCGTTGCATAGCCAGCATTGGGCCATCGAGGATCAGGACGCCGAAAAAAGTGACGCCGGCGATCGACAGCGCAAACTCGCCGAATGCATGGGGATCGAGCAGGCGTGTATAGGCGGCAATGATCGCGAAGCTCGCGCCGCCCGCTAAAATGCGCGCCGCGAAATAGATGCCGCTATGGCGAAGCAGAGCCATTAAGCCGCTATCAATCAGGGGGCTTGTGAAAAATCAACTGCCGCTGGCCCCACCACGCAAAAACGCCGGCGATGGTCTCGCCGGCGTTTTCATTCGCGAACGGATCGGCGGTCAGCGGACGGTGTAGCGCCCGTTATTGCCCATGCGCTGGCCTAACGGCGCACGCGGCCGGGGCTGCGGGTTCGAATGGGGACCACCGAAGATGAAGTCGAAGAAGCCGCCGCCGCTGCTATAGCTGCTGCCGCTGCCGCTGCCGCCATACATGCCGACCGGCGCGCGCACCGGCTTGGACGACGCGTCCGGCCGCCGTTCGATCGCGATGTCGGCGACCTTGCGCTCGCCGCCCTTGAGAATGGCGATCATCCTGGCGTCGCGGCTATAGACGTCCTCGCGGAATTGCAGCTTGCCGTCCTCATCGACGAAGGCGGTCTGGTAGGTCAGGTGCACCCAGATGTTCTTCGGGAAGTTGATGTTGATCTCGCTGCCGCCGAACATGCTTTCAAGTTTCGCCGCGGTGTAGTGCCCTTGCGGATCGACCAGTGACAGCAGCTTCTCGCCGTAGATCAGCGGATTCTGCACCCGCATGCAGCCGTGGCTGTAGGCGCGCTTGTCCTTGGCGAACAGATATTTGTCCGGCGTGTCGTGCTGGTACACGAGGAACTTGTTGGGGAAGTTGAAACGGATGCGGCCGAGCGCATTGCCGGCGCCCGGCGGCTGCGAGATGTGCACGGTGCCGTCGGCGTCCTGCGTCAGCTTGAGGCCGATGCGGTCGAGCGC
>PMAF01000149.1:7080-10517 GCA_003152455.1 Hyphomicrobiales bacterium | reverse complement strand
CAAGGTGTAATCCGGCACGTTGACGATCACGTGCGGATTGCCGAGGTCGCGCGGCAGCCAGCGCCAGCGCTCCATGTTGACGATGACGGTATCGATCGGATTGGCGGCGACGCGGTGGGTTTCCCGCTTCTCGCCGTTGAGCGCGCGCACGGTATTGGGGCCGAGGTTGCCATCGACGTTGAGGTCGCCTTCGGTCTGGAAGGTCTTCACCGCGTCGCGCACGGCGTCGTCATAAAGGGTGTTGCTCTTGTCGCCGGCGATGTTGAGGCGCTTGCGCAGCGCCACTACGCGTTGATCCTTCATGCCGGGGCGAAGGATTTTGCCTTCGCCGATGCGGACCAGGTCGGGCTTTGCTTCGTCGGCCGGCTTGGGCGCCATCGCGCCCTGCCGCAATTCGGCGAGCTTGGCCTTGAGCGCCTTGAACTCTTGCTGCGGCGGATTGTAGCTGTCGAGCGCGGCGCCCACGTCGCCGGCATCGGCGAGCTTGGCCAGCACCTGGGCCGGCTCCGGCGCGACCAGCTTGAATTCGATGTCGGCGCCGACGCGGCTGTAATGGATGCGGCCGATCTGCGCCTGGCGCGCATAAGTGAGGACGGACGCGGTGAGCTTGAGTTCGTCCTCGGCCAGGGCGTCGGCGGTCGACGCCAATTGGAAATTCGGCGTCGGATAATCGCTCGGATCGAGACCGTCGGTTTCGACCTGTCCGAGATAGGCGATCGCGGCCTTGGCGCGCGCGTCGGCGGCGCCATCGCTCACCCAAAGCGGCTTGTAGTCGCGCGCCTTGTAGAACGACTCGACGCCTTCGCGGTCGGCCTTGCGGCTGACGATGCGCTCGAGCTTGCCCGAGATCGCCTCGCGCAACCGATCGGCGACGGCGCTGTCGGCCGTGGCGGAGACGGGGGCGGCGGCCGGAACGGCGACGGCTTTGGCCGGCTCGGCTGCCGGCGCGGCGGCGTCTTGCTTGGGTTCAGTGGACTTCGGCTCGACCGGCTTGGAGTCAGCCGCTTTGGGCTCGGCAGACTTGGCCTCGGCCGGCTTTGCCTCAGCCGCGCCCGGAGTGCCCGCAACGTCCTTCGCCGTCAGCGGCGGCAACAGGTCGGTATCCGGCATCGGGACAGCCGAGTCGATCCGCTGGTCGGATTGCTGGGCCATGCTGGCATGGCTTCCGAGCACCAGGACCAGCCCGAGGGCGGTCGAGATCAACAGGCGGTTAAATCGGGCGCTTTTCACCAGAGTCTCTCCAAAGGCTGAGCAGAGGGCCGAAGCCCCCCAATTTCGGGGCGCATCCTATCTCATAGTCCTTCGGTAGTTACGCTTTTCCCAACAACGGCCAGTGAAACAGCGTCCGACTGTGACTATTTTGCACAAGGGGCAGAAAACCCGGATTTCGCTTCCACTTAGGGTCCTGCCGGGGAGGCCTAGCCTATAGCAACTGCGGGCCGACCGGCGGGTTCCTGCCCGGGTTTTACACCTTATACCCGATGACTTTCTTGTGATGGTCCGCCAAGGCAAAGCCGGCCACGCTACGAGGCGACGATGGACGCCTGTTGGACAGGCGGCGGCGGGTCGCCAAGCCGCGGTCCCGCTCGGCACGCCGCCGGTCGGCACGAGGATTATTTTCGTAAGGCGTGGGTCGCCCTCATCGTCGCGCGTTTCCGTCGGACGACAAATTCCGAAAAATCCAGCGCAGGATTCGATCGTCCGGGAATCAATTTCTGAGTCGCTCGCGCGCCACGAGCACGCAATAAAAAACCGGGCCCCGCGAGGGGCCCGGTTTCAGTTTGCCGGTGTGGGGACCGGCAATATTCCAGAGGGGAACAAGCTGCACACCGGTGACTCTGGGAGGAAACATCCGGTAGTGCAGCAACCTCCAACTATGCGGGCCGCATGCCGATCGAGCAACCGTGCGCGCCGCATGACTGCCATGCCGAATCCAGATCGCGGCCCAATTCGCGATTCATTCGCATAACGGTCATGCTGAATCGCATTTACGCGATATATTTCCCGTAAAAATCAAAAATGCCAGCGCTGCGCGTTGGCCACCAGAAAATCGCGGAATACTTGGATACGGGCGACCGCCTTGAGCTCTTCCGGATAGACGAAATAGGCATCGAGTGCGAGCGCGTCGGCTTCGCCGAGCAGTTGCACCAGCCCGCCATTCTCCTCCACCAAATAGTCGGGCAGCATCGCGATCCCGAGGCCGCGCTGGCAGGCGCGCAATACCCCGAGCACATTGTTGATCGTCAGTTGCGGCTGGCGCGGACCCTTGCCGTCGCGGCCGACTTCCACTAGCCAACGCCGGTTGGAGAAATGCGCCGGCACATTGCCGCCGAGCAGAATCAGCCGATGCTTGTCGAGTTCCTCGTGCGTGCGCGGCGTGCCGAAGCGCTTGAGGTAATCGGGTGAAGCGTAGGCGTGGAAATGCACGGAGAACAGCTTGCGCTGGATCAAGTCCGGCTGGGTCGGCTGGCGCAGGCGGATGGCGACGTCGGCCTCGCGCATGGCCAGGTCGAGCTCCTCGTCGGTGGTGAGCAGCGTGATGTGGATGTCGGGATAAAGGTTGAGGAATTCGCCGAGCCGCGGCGTAAGCCAGTGCACGCCGATGCCGGGCGTGGTGGAGACTTTCAATTCGCCGTTCGGCCGCTCGCGGCTGTCGGTGAGCTTGGTGCGCGCGGCCTCCAGCTTCATGAAAACTTCGTGCGCCGTGCGATAGAGCATCTCGCCTTGTTCGGTCAGGATCAGCCCGCGCGCATGGCGGTGGAACAGCGAAACCGACAGTTCGCCTTCGAGCGCGGAAACCTGGCGCGACACCGCCGACTGCGACAGGCCAAGCCGTTCGCCGGCATGGGTGAAGCTGCCGGCTTCCGCTGCGGCGTGAAACACCTTCAGCTTGTCCCAATCCATCGATTTGTTGCTTCCGGCCATATTTTATTCCGCCGCCGCGCGTTGGTGTTCGTGCGCGGCCAGGAATTTTTCCGCTTCGAGCGCCGCCATGCAGCCCTGTCCGGCCGCGGTAACCGCCTGCCGGTAGATGTCGTCGGTGACGTCGCCGGCCGCGAACACGCCGGCGACCGAGGTGACAGTGGAATGGCCGGCGGTGAGGATGTAGCCGGCTCCCTTCATCTGCAGCTGGCCGGCGAACAGTTCGGAGGCGGGCGTATGGCCGATGGCGATGAACACGCCGTCGACCTTGCGTTCGCGGACCGCGCCGGTTTTCAGGTTCTTGAGCCGCACACGGTCGACCTTCGGCGGATTGTCGGTGCCGAGCACGTCGTCGAGCACAGAGTCCCAGATCACGTCGATCTTGGGGTTCTTGAACAGCCGGTCCTGCAGGATCTTTTCTGACCGGAACGAGTCGCGCCGGTGCACCACGGTGACCTTGGAGGCGAAATTGGTGAGGAACAGCGCTTCCTCGACCGCGGTATTGCCGCCGCCGA